>DATFQM010000025.1:0-50461 GCA_035264265.1 Thermoleophilaceae bacterium | reverse complement strand
GGCGGACAGGGACGTCGAGCACCTCACGGCGCTGGTGCTCGGCGCCAAGGACGTGCTCGTCGCCACGCACGGGGAGCGCCGCGGGACGGCGGTCCTCGCCGCGCGCCTCGAGATGGTCGAGGTCGGCTCCACGGCCGACCGGCTGGCCGCCGGCCGCGGGGACGAGGGCGTATCCGTGACGGGGTTCCCGGTGGCGGTCGAGGGGACCACCGGCCGGGGTCGTTTTTCGTCGGCCTCGGCGCCCCGGACGGCGAGACCGCCCGCGGCGCACTCGAGGCGACGGTACGCCGAGCAAAGGCCTGAGCCGGCCGCGATCCTTCTGTTCGGGGCGCAGCTCCGCGGAGCAGACCGCTGAGCCGCATCTCTCGTGGAGCGGACGTGGACGCTCGGGGCCGCTGGCACCAGGGAGGACACGATCGGGTCGCGCGGCCGCACTATCGGCCTTGAAATGCCGCCCTACCGCAGCTTGACTCTGCCTCACCCTCGGTGATCCAATCGGCCGTGTCGGCCCGAATTCGGAAGCGGCTCGCCGAGTCGGCTCGGGCGTTCTCGGCAACGGGGCGCAACCCGAGCCTGCTGCGCGCGCAGCTGGCGTTCGGGGCCACCTGGACGGCGGAGTGGGCGTTCACGGTGGCGCTGGGCGTTGTGGCCTTCCGCGACGGCGGGGCCGGTGCGGTTGGAGTGGTGGCCTTCGTGCGCATGGCCCCGGCCGCCCTGCTGGCGCCGCTCGGGACGGCGCTGGCGGATCGCTTCCGCCGCGACCGCGTGCTGTTCTGGTCCTGCCTGATCCGCGCCGCCGCTACGGCCGCGGCGGCGGCGCTGCTGGCCGCCGACGGGCCGAAGCTGGCGGTCTACGCGCTGGCGGTGGTCGCAACGGCCGCCTTCACCGTGTTCCGGCCGGCCCACACGGCCTTGCTGCCCGGCCTGTGCACGACGCCGCTCGAGCTGACGAGTGCCAACGTGGTCCGCGGGCTGATCGATTCGCTCAGCACGCTGCTCGGCCCGCTGGCTGCCGCACTGCTGCTCGACCTGGGCAGCCCGGCGGCGGTGTTCGCCACCACCGCGGCGCTGGCGTTCGCCTCCGCCGTGCTGCTGCTGGGGCTCTCCTACGAGGCGCCGCCGCGCGGCCCGCCGCAGCCGCTGCGGCGGATCGGGCTCGAGACCGCGGAGGGGTTTCGGGCGCTCGTCGGCTACCGCGATGCCGGTCTCCTGCTCGGCCTGGCGCTCGCCCAGACGCTGACGCGCGGCTTTCTCACCGTGTTCCTGGTGGTCGTTGCGCTCGACCTGCTCGACACCGGCGACCCCGGCGTCGGCCTGCTGACCGCCGCGGTGGGCGCCGGCGCCGTGGCGGGCTCGCTGGGGGCCTCCATGTTCGTTCGCGGCCGGCGACTCGCCACCCTGGAGGGGATCGGCGTGGCGCTTTGGGGAGTACCCCTCAGCCTCAGCGGCGCCTTCCCCTACGAGCCGGCCGTGCTGGCGCTGATGTGCGCGATCGGCGTCGGCAACGCCCTCATCGACATCGGCGTGTTCACGCTGCCAACGCGGCTCGTTCCCGAGGAGCTGCACGCCCGCGTCTACGGCGCGTTCGAGAGCCTGGTCGCGCTGACCGTCGCGCTCGGCTCGCTCATCACCCCGCTCGTCATTCACCTGCTTGGGATCCGTGGCGCGCTGGCCGTGCTTGGCTTGGTGGCGCCTACCCTCGTGGTGCTCGCCTGGCGGCGCCTGCGGGCTATCGACGCCTCGATCGCGCACCGCGACGAGGAGATCGACGTGCTCAACAAGGTCGGCATATTCCGCCCACTGCCGATGCCGGCCATCGACAGCCTCGCCTTGCACGTCGACCACGCCCACGTCGCGGCCGGCCGGGAGGTCTTCCACCAGGGCGACCGTGGCGATCGGTTCTACGTGATCGACGACGGCGAGGCCGAAGTGATCGGCGACGGGCGCCTGATCCGCACCATGGGACCCGGCGACGGCTTCGGCGAGATCGCCCTGCTGCACGACACGCTGCGCACGACCACCGTGCGCGCGCGCACATCGCTCCGGCTCTACGCGCTCGACCGGCACCACTTCGTCTCCGCCGTCAGCGGCTACCAGTCGAGCGCCCGGGAGGCCGACACCCTGGTGCACGCCCGGCTTGGCGCATTCGACCCGCGCGGCGGGCCGAGGGATGACGCGGCTTAAGCCGCGCGATCTGGCTGAATTCGTTCGGACTCAGCCCCGCGCCGCTCAGACTCAAGCGGAAGTTCCAGTTCGGCGTCCGCTTCTCAAGGAAGGCGCAGATCCCCTCCTGCGCGTCCGCTGCCATCGAGTTCATCGCCATCACGGACTTGGTGAGGTCATACGCGCGGTGCTCGTCCAGCTCGACCTGCTCGTAGAAAGGCCTCCTTCCCGATCCCGACGATCAGCGGGCTCGAGCGGGATATCGCGGCCACCAGCTCATCCACAGCGGAATCGAGCCGCGCCGCCGGCACCGCACGCTTCACCAGCCCCCATTCGAGAGCCGTGGCAGCCGAGATGGGCTCGCCCGTCAGCAGCATCTCCAAGGCGCGCGCTTCCGGCCGATGCCCGCGACAGGGGCACCATAGTGTCGAGCAAAAGAGCCCGATCTTCACCCCCGGAGTGGCGAGCGCGCGTCGTCGGCCGCTACCGCGAGGTCGCACGCGGCCACGAGCTGAGAGCCGACGGCTGTCGCAATCCGGTGGACCTTTGCGATCACTGGCTCTGGCAGCCGCTGGATCGTCTCCATCAGCTCCGTACAGCTATCGAAGAGACGCTGGTAGAAGCGCAGGTCCCGCCCCGACCATCTCGCTGAGGTCGTGGTCGGCCGAGAAGGCGACGCCTGCGCCCTCGACCACGATCGCTCGGACGTCGTGGCGGGCACCGAGAGACTGCAGCACGCGGACCAGCTCGTCCATGAGCTGGAGCGAGAGCTTGCGCTTGTCGGGCCGGTTCAGCGTAACCCGGGGGGCCGGGCCCGCTTCGCTGACGATCAGGCGCCTGGAGCCCGAGCTCACTCGCAACACTTGCCAGCTGTCTCTAGCGTAACGCCCGATGAAGCCCGGCGTGCACCTCACCCGGTTTACTCCGCTTGCGTTGCTCGAGCGCAGCGCAACCGCCTTCACTGAGCGCACGGCGGTGGTCGACGGCGAGCGCCGGCTCACCTAGGCCGATCTGCGAGAGCGCGTGAGGCGGCTAGCGGGGCGTTGCGGGAGAGCGGCATCCGGAGGGCGACCGGGTGGCGTTCCTGGCCCCGAACGTGACCGAGCTGCTCGAGGCCCCATTGCGGCGTGGGCTCTTTCGAGCCCGATACGTCCCCGAAAGAGCCCAGGTCAGTTTGCCCGGGCTCCCCGCGGCGGCTCATCGCGCCTCCTCACAGAGGTCGGCCAGCTCCGACACGGCGCGTCCGAGAACTCCCCGCGGCTCGCGACCGCCGAGGGCGAGCTGCGCCCCCACTCGCGACTCGGGCAGCTCGAGAGCCGCTCGCCCCTCCCAGCGGGCGTCGCCGTCGGCGCGGTTGAGGACCACGAGCGGCGGCGGCCCAACCCGGGCCAGACAGCTTGATGTCACCGCGGCGAGCGCCGGCTCGAGCGCCGGCGCCCCGACAACCACGAGGTGGTCCGCCACCGCCGCCGCAGCGCCGCCTACCTGCTCAGACCCGGCGTCGAGGACGAGCGGAGCCTGGAGGCGCGCCGCGTCCGCGAGCTCGAGCGGCGACGGGCCCTCCACCAGGCAGAGTCGGCCGACCGCCCGGGTGCGGGCGTGCGGCACGTCGGCCATCGCTCTGGCCAGCCGCGCCGCGGCCGGCGACGCGAGCGGGATCCCCGCCGCCGACACGGGCGACGAGACGGCCGCTGCGCCACCGTCGCGGGCGGCCAGCTTCGCGGCGAGGGCCCGCGCGGCGGTGGTCGCTCCGCAGCGGCGAGCCAGCCCGAAAACGGCAACCACCGGGCGGCGGAGGCGCGACGGCGGCGACTCGTCCTTCCGCACGGGGTCCGCGGGCTCGAGCAGGAAGGCCTCGACCCGGGCGAGCGCCGCCGCCACAAGTCCGCGTCCGGCCGCCTCGACACTCACGGCGCCTTCACCGCGGCTTCGCCCGTCACCTCTAGACGCTGTGACACCACTTTGAGTAGAGCCGGTGGCCTCAGGGCGACGCGCACGCGGCCATCGCGGACGTCGACGCGTGCCCGTGCGCGCGACCAGCCGGGCAGCGCCTCGCGAGCACCCGCCCGCGCATCGCGGCCCCCGGCGAGCGCCAGGGCGCCCGCCTCCGCGGCGGTCCCGGCCAGGACGCTCGAGTAACCCACCGCCAGCGCCTGCATCACGACGAGTCCGAGCGCCAGCAGGGCGGGCACGGCGCCGAGGAGCTCCACCAGGGCCTGCCCGCGCTCGTTCGAGGTCACGGCCTGCCTCCCAGGGAGCTCCGCGCCGTGATCGGTACACCTGACCTCCCCCGTAGCGGCAGCGGCACCCGCACCCGGACCCGGACGTGCCGTCCCGAGCGGTTGACGAGCAGGCCGCCCTCGAGGGAGTGCGGTAGCACGCTCCGGGCCGCGGGCTCGGGACTCCGGCCGACCGCGTCGGCACGGGCCGCGGCCCTGGCGGCGTGCGCTGTAAGCCAGGCGGCATGTCCGAGGAGCGCGAGCTGCCAGGCTGCCAGGCCGGCGAGCAAGGCGACCGGCACCGCCGCTACGAGCTCTACGGAGGCCTGGCCGCGCTGGTCACCGAGCATGCGCCGCAGGCTGGCGCGCGAGGCGTCACGCGACAACGCGCGAGGGTAACGACACCACTACCGGGCGGTGAAAAGCGGACGCGCGGTCAGCCGTAGCGGCGGTAGCGAGTCCAGACCCAGAAGACCCCGTACGAGCAGAGCCCGAGCAGCCCCAGCCAGACGAGCACGCCGGTTCCACCCTGATCGAACAGCCGGTTGGTCGCCGTAAACGTCAGGAACGCCAGTCCGATGCTCGCGTACAGCACCAGCCGCTGGTTCGGCTGGAGCGAGTCGAGCTCGAAGCGATGCTCCCGGTAGAGCCGATAGGCGAGCAGCCCGATCGCAGCGAAGAACGCGATCGTGAGCAGGGTGAGGGCGATGTCGAGCGCCGAGCCACCACCGGGAAGCACGACGAGGGCGAGCGCGACGACCGCCACGAGCCCGAACTTCGCCGCTGTCTTCACTCGGAGGAGGCTAGTTGATCACACCCGTCGCCACGAGCACGAGCACGACGGTGCCCAGCACCACCCGGTAGGCGACGAACAGAGCCGTCGAGTGCGTGACCAGGTACCGGAGCAGGAACGCGATCGACGCGTAGCCTGCCACGAAGGCCAAGAGGGTCGCAACGGCGAGCCCCGCCAGCGTGCCCTCGGCGTTGCCGACGTGCCTGAGCTCGAACAGTCCGCTCAGCACGACCGCCGGGACCGACAGCAGGAAAGAGAAGCGGGCTGCGCTGGGACGGTCGAACCCCTCGAACAGCCCCGCGGTGATGGTCGCGCCCGAGCGCGAAACGCCCGGAACCAGCGCCAGGGCCTGGGCAAGCCCGATGGTCACGCCATCCCTCGTTCGGATCTGCTCGAGGGCCCGGTCGTGACTGCCCACCTGGTCGGCTACCAGGAGGAGCAGGCCAAGCAGGATGAGAGCGCTGCCGATGAGGTAGAGGTTGCGGGCGCCGGTCTCGATCTCGTCCTTGAAGATCACGCCGAAGACCGCGATGGGGATCGTGCCCACCAGCAGGTACCAGCCGAGCCGTGCGTCGAGTTCGCTCCGCCGCTCCGGTTCGCGCAGGCTGGCGAGCCAGCTCCCGGCGATCCGCAGGAGGTCGTGCCGGAAGTAGATGAGCACGGCTGCCATCGTTCCGAGCTGCACCACCGCGGTGAAGGCGGCGCCCGGGTCGTCCCAGCCGAGGAAGGCCGGGACGATGCGCAGGTGGGCGGTGCTCGAGATCGGGAGGAACTCGGTCAGCCCCTGCGTGATCCCGAGGACGATCTCCTCGATCAGCGACACGAGCGCGGAACCCTAGTGGGAGCCGCTCTCGCGAAAGCGCTCGCGGGACGCCTCGATCTCCTTGATCGCGTCCTCGCGGGAGTACCAGCCGTCGACCGTGACCTTCTTCCGCTCCAGGTCCTTGTATATGGAGAAGAAGTGGGCGATCTCGTCGCGGAGCTGCCGCGGGAGATCCTCCAGCTTCTCCATCTCGTTCCAGCCGGGGTCGCTGAGCGGGACGCAGAGGATCTTGTCGTCGATCCCCTTGTCGTCCTCCATGCGGAACAGGGCGATCCCCTTCACGTCGATCATGCAGCCCGGGAAGGTCGGCTCCGAGACGCAGATCATCGCGTCCAGTGGGTCGCCGTCCTGGCCGAGAGTGTCCGGGATGAAGCCGTAGTCCGTCGGGTAGACGACCGACGAGAAAAGGAAGCGGTCGAGCACGAGGGCGTCGCGCTCGTGGTCCCATTCGTACTTGTTCCGACTCCCCTTCGGAATCTCGACGATGCAAGCGAAGTGGTCGTCGGGCACGGCCCGAGAGTATCGTTCCCCAACGCATGCGAACCGGCCTCGTAGCCATGGCGTTCACCCTGTTCCTTACGGCCCCCGCGTTCGCGTCCGATAACGGCGAGGGGGTGGCCGGGGAGACAGACGACAAGATCGTGACCTTCGTATCGCTTGGCGTGATCGGCTTCTTCATCGTGTTGGTGATCGTCGCCTCAGCGCTCCAGGGCGCGCTCGAGAAGCGCAAGGAACAGCGAAAGGCGGCCGAGCTGCGAAAGCGGGTCGGCTGGTAGGGATCGGCCGCCAAGATGCCCGCGGCCCCGGCGGGGAGCGCGGGGCCGCGTGCAAGGAGGGATCTGCAACCGTCATCGTGCCAGGGCCCGGCAGCGCCGGTGTGAACGGGCTGAGAACATCCGCCGATGTCCGTTGAGTACGAGCGTACCGGCGCCGCCACCGTCATAAGGATCGACCGCCAGGAGCGGCGCAACGCCGTCGACGGTCCCACGGCCGGGCTGCTCCAGCAGGCCTACGACCGCTTCGAGGCCGACCACGACGCGCGAGTGATGGTGCTTACGGGCGCGGGCGACGTCGCCTTCTGCGCAGGCGCGGACCTGAAGATGATCGAGAGCCTCGGCCCGCGGCTCCGGGACCCCCGAGGGCCGCTCGGCTTCACGCGCGTCACTCCCACCAAACCCGCCATCGCCGCAATCTCCGGCTGGTGCCTCGCCGGCGGGCTCGAGCTCGCCCTGTGGTGCGACCTTCGGATTGCGAGCGAGACCGCTGCCTTGGGGTTCCCCGAGCGGCGCTGGGGGGTACCGTTGATCGACGGCGGCACCCAGCGCCTACCGCGGGTCGTCGGCCTGGGCCGGGCGCTCGACATGATCCTCACGGGGCGCATAGTCGAGGCGTCAGAGGCGCTCGCCATGGGCCTGGTGACAGAGGTCGTGCCCGGTGGCCGCCATCTCGAGCGGGCGCTCGAGATCGCCGAGGGCCTTGCCGCCTTCCCGCAGGACACGATGCTCGCCGATCGCCGCGCCGCCATCGAGGGACTGGGGATGCGTTTGGAGGCCGGGCTTCAGCTCGAGGCGGAGAGCGGCCCCGCCACGCTCGAGACCGCGTGGAAGGGGGCCGGCCGCTTTGCCGGCGGCGAGGGGCGGGGCGGAGCCGGGGCCGGGGTCTAGGCTCAGGCACGTGGCTGCGCTGGCGATCGAGGTCTCCGACCTCCACAAGAGCTACGGGCCGCTGGACGCCGTCCGCGGTGTGTCGTTCACCGTCGAGCGAGGCGAGGTCTTCGGCCTGCTCGGGCCGAACGGAGCCGGCAAGACCACCACCGTCGAGATCCTCGAGGGCTACCGCCACCGCTCGCGAGGCGACGTGCGGGTGCTCGGCCACGACCCGGAGCGCCGTGAGCGCCGGTGGCAGGAGCGGATCGGGATCGTGCTCCAGAGCTGCGGCTTCCATCCGATGATCACCGTCCGCGAGGCCGTAGAGCACTTCGGCAAGGCCTACCCCTCGCCGCGCGACCCCCGGGAGACGATCGAGCTGGTCGGGCTCGAGGACAAGGCCGGCGCGCGGACCAAAGAGCTGTCCGGCGGGCAGCGACGCCGGCTCGACCTGGCGCTGGCCCTGGTCGGCGACCCGGAGCTGATCTTCCTGGACGAGCCCACAACCGGCTTTGACCCCGCCGCGCGACGCACGGCCTGGGCCGTGATCCGCCGGCTCAAGGAGCTCGGCAAGACGGTCCTCCTCACGACCCACTATCTCGACGAGGCGCAGTCGCTCTCAGACCGGGTGGCGATCATCAAGGATGGAGCGATCGTCGCCGAGGGCCCGCCGGGTGAGCTCGGCGCCGAGCGCCCGCGCTATCGGGTCTCCTACACCGCCAACGGCAAGCGGGTCGAGCACGAGACGGAGGACCCCACCGAGCTCCTGCACCGCCTGACCGGGGAGGCATTGGCGCGGGGCCTGCGGCTCGAAGGGCTCCAGGTGAGCCGGCCGACGCTCGAGGACGTCTACCTGCAGCTCACCACCGAGGATGAGCGGGCGTGAGCCCCGCCGCCATGGCCTGGGCGCAGTTTCGCCTCGAGCGGCGGCTGTTCTGGCGAAGTCCAACGGCCGCGTTCTTCAATTTCGTCCTGCCGCTGCTGTTGCTGGTGCTGGTCGCTTCCGTCTTCTCGAGCGACGCGAAGGAGCTCGACGTGCTCGTTCCCGGCATCGCCGGCATGAGCGTCATGGCCACCACCTTCAATGCCCTGGCCTTCAACCTCACCGCGCTGCGGGAGCTGGGGATCCTCAAGCGGGTTCAGGGCACTCCGATGCCGGCAGCCTCATATCTGGCGGGGCTGCTCGGCTCGGCGGTGGCCAACGCCTTCGTACAGATCGCGCTCGTGGTCGTGATCGGGCACCTCGCCTACGGAGTCGACTGGCCCCACAACTGGGCCGCGCTGGCAGGCTTCACCGCCCTGGGGGTGACCTGCTTCGGATCGCTTGGGATCGCGTTCTCGCACGCGATCCCGAGCTCCGACGCGGCGCCCGCCTACGTCAACGCCGTCTTCCTGCCGGTGATCTTCATCTCCGGCGTCTTCTACTCGAGCGACGACCTGCCGGCGTTCCTCGACGGCGTGGCCCGGGCGCTGCCGCTCAAGCACGTGATCGACGGCCTCTCCGGGGCGATCGTGGGGGGCTCGGTCGACATGGCGGGTGCGGCCGGCGTGGTGGTCGCCTGGACCGCGCTGGGCGTGCTGCTCGCGGTCCGCGGCTTCCGCTGGGAGTAGGTGCCGACTCCCACGGGGGCGCATATGTCCGGTGTCGGGCGTAACGCCCGCTACAGCCGCAGTGCATGACCGTGCCGCCGCAGCCAGCGCTCGTGGTCGCGCCAGTCCGGACAGCGCGAGGCGAGCAGTGACCAGAAGTTCTCCGAGTGGTCGTGGACCTCCAGGTGGGCGACCTCGTGCTCGACGACGTAGTCGAGGATCTCCGCGGGGGCGAGCAGCAGCCGCCAGTTGAAGCTAATGGCGCCGGACGAGGAGCAGCTTCCCCAACGGGTGCGCTGGCCGCGGATCTGCAGCGACTCGTAGCGGACGCCCGTCGCCGCGACGGCGGCATCGAGGCGGCCCTTGACCTCCACCCGGGCCTGGCGCCGGTACCAGCGCTCGAGCGCGTCCCGCAGGACAGCACGGCCCGGACCCCCCACGGAGACGACAACCTCGCTGCCGCGCCGGGCCACGTGCGACCTGCGACGCCCGCGCTCCACCCGCACCCCGAGCGCCAGCCGCTCACCCAGGTAGGGCAGTTCGCCGCCTTCCTCGAGGCGGGCTGGCGGCAACTCGGTCTCGGACTCTCGCATCCGGCGGAGGGTGCGCTCGATCCAGGATCGCTTTTCCTCCACGAAGGGCGCCACTTCGCGCATCGGGAAGCGGCGCGGCACCACCACCTCCACCCCCTCGCCGCCCACCAGGATTCGGGCGTGGCGGGCACGGTTGGAGCGGCGTATGCGGTACGGGATCGAGCTCACGGCGGCGGAGGATAGGCAGTACGGCGGTCGCTCCGACGCCTACTCGGCCTCGAGCAGCGTGTGCGCCCCGGTCGCCGCCGGGCGACCGGCCACCACGTCGTCATAGATGTGCGCCACGCCGCGGGCCAGCGCATGCCAGGAGTAGCGATCCCGCGCCTCGGCGTAGGCGGCCTCGCCGCGGCGAACCCGCTCGGCGTGCTCGCCGGCAGCCGCCACGAGGGCCTCGGCCATTGCGTCCTCGTTGTCAGGCGGCACGAGCCAGCCGGTCTCCCCGTCCCTGATGATCTCGGCGGGTCCCTGGGCGTCCACGGCGATCGGGGGCACGCCGCACGCCATCGCCTCGACCAACACCTGTCCGAACTGCTCACGCACTGATGGCAGGACGAGTACGTCGGCGGCGTTGAGGCCGGCCGGCAGGTCGTCGTGAGCCCGCCAGCCGGCGAGGAAGACGTCCCGGTCGCCGGTCTTCCGCACCACCTCCAGCGGGTGCGGGCCCTCCCACTCACCCGGGAAGCCGCCCAGCAGCACAAGCGGCACGCTGTGGCCGAAGCGCTCTCGAGCGCGCGCGTGCGCGCGAATGAGCAACGGGATCCGCTTGACCTCGGTGAAGCGACCGACGTACAGGAGCACCGGGCCTCCCTCCCCGAACGGCTCCAGGTCCTGCTCGCGGTACGCCACGCTGCCGGGCTCGCCCGACTCGTCCCAGCCGCGCGGCTCCTCGACGAGCCAGCGGCGCCAGTGGGCTAGCCGCCTCTCCCCACGCAGCGGCCGGCGGTCGAACCCCGAGGGGTCGAACCCGTTGGGCGCCCACACGGCGCGTTCGGAGTCGACGTCCAGGAGGCCGGGCACCCGGCGCACCGCGTCCGGCGAGAGCACAAACAGACGCTCACAGCGCCGCGCCCAGCCCCGCATGCGCTCGCCCCAAGCGGCGGCGTGCTCCCAGCGGGCCGGCGGACCCGCCTCGATCTCCTGCAACATCAGGAGCTCCGTGCCGTGGAGGTGACCTACGCGGGGAGCCTGGGGGAAGGCTCGCTCGGCGGCGGCGTTGATCGGGGTCAGGTGATGCAGGTGAAGCACGTCGGCCTGGCCCGCCCTGGCGCGGTCCAGCTGCCGCTCCCAGTTCGTGACGAGGCGCGCCAGGGCGGAGTCGTCCACGCTGGCGAAGACCCGGTCCGGCGCCCCCGCCCTGTCCTCGTAGGAAGGCTGGAAGGGCGGCTCGGCCGCCAGCGGGTCCGGCGCCTCCGCAGCAGCGGTGTAGTCGATGGGGTGGACGTCGAGGCCCTCGTAGAAGCTCGCCGCGTGGGACTCCTCGCCCGGCGAGCCCAGCGATCCGCAGGCGATCGTGACGTCCCAGCCGGCGTCGGGCAGCGAGCGCGCCAGGTACCGCGCGACCTGTGCGGAGCCGCCGCGGGGGAAGAACAGCAGGCCCATCACCACCCGTGGCACGCGGGCACGCTATCGCCAGGACGTACGGAGCGGGCTAGATGAACACCGGCACCGAGCCTCCGTCCACCGACCAGGCGGCGCCCGTCACGTTCGACGCCCGCCGGGAGCAGAGGAAGACGATCACGGCGGCGATCTCCTCCTCGCTACCGAACCGGCCGAGCGGAATCTTCTCGCGCGCGGCCGCGAGCGCCTCCTCCCGCGAGATGCCCTTGGCGGAGGCCGCCTGGTCTGCGAGCCCGCCCTCGGCCATCCAGAGAGGGGTCCTCACCGGGCCGGGCGTGACCGCGTTCACGAGGATCCCTTCCCTCGCCCAGGCGTCGGCGAAGACGCGCGATAGAGACAGTTCCGCCGCCTTGGTGACCGAGTAGGCGGGGTAGGTCAGGGAGGGCCGTTTCCCGGACGAGGAGGAGACGTTCACGATCCGTCCGCCGCCGCGCCGAGCCATCAGCGGCGCAGCCGACCGCATGAGGTGCATCGGCGCCATCACGTGAAGCTCCCACTGGCTCCGCCAGTCCTCGTCCGTGAGCTCGTCGAGCGCCTTGACGTGGCTCGTGCCGGCGTTGTTCACCAGCACGTCCACCCCGCCGTGGCGCCGCTTGCACTCGCCGACGACCCGGTCGGCTGCGTCCGGCGCGGTCAGGTCGAGCTCCAGGTCGGCGCCACCCCGCGACACGGTGAGGACGTTGGCCCCCTCCTCGACCAGCATTCGGGCCGTGACGGCGCCGATCCCGCGACTCGCCCCCGTCACGATGCATGCCTTGCCGTTCAGTTCGAGTTCCATGCGGGCATGATCGCCGAAGGAGGTCGCACGCCGCCTACGGGACGGGCTCCATCCCGCTTTCCAGGGGCGAACAGCCACCGTACAGGACAGGCTCCAGGAGGCGGCCTCGTTGAGCCGTCCTCGACCGCGGCGTGCCGACGCCGGTCAGGCCGTCTTCACGATCATCACCGAGCACGGCGCCTTGTGAGACACCGTGTTCGGCACGCTCCCGAGGAACCTCCGGTGCATGCCCTTGCTGCCGACCACGAGCACGTCGGCGTCATGCTCCTCGGCGATGTCGCACAGGACGTCGGCGGGATCGCCCTGGCGGGCCTCGGAGACGGTCGTCAGCCCGCGCCCCCCCGCCTTTTCCTCGACCTCCCGCAGCGTCGCCTCCACGTCCTGCATCGGGTTGATCGACCACTGGATCTCCTGGGGGGCGTCCGCCTGCTCCTTCGCGAGCCTGTCCTCCGGGACAGGGGTGTAAGAGCTGGCGATCACAAGCCGCGACCCGTACCGGTCGGCCATCTCGATCGCGAAGTCGACCGCCTTGGCGGCGGTCTCGGAGCCGTCGGTTCCCACGGCGATCGTGCTCAGCATCTGCCCTCCTTGCCGCGGGTGGCAGCCTGACCTATGCTCGCTCCACCTCCGGCCAGAGGAGACTAATGAGCCAGCCCTTACCCGTGCAACTGATCGCCGCGGCCCTGTTCCTGGGCGTCATCGTCTTCGCCGCGATCGCGATCGCCGACGACTGGTCCGACTACGTCGTCTTCGGGGCCTTCTTCCTGACGTTCCTGGGTTTCGCGATTGCGGTAAACAAGCGCCAGTACCCGACGAGGAAGCGCGGCTTCAGACGAGACAGCGACAGCCGCTGGTAGCCCCGCCGGCGGGCTGGACCGTGAAGAGCCATACCGTCTACAAGTCTTCACAGAAACCCGCTCACAAGACTTCACAGAACCCGCTCTAGCATGCGGGTTTGAGCCGGTGCGCGATGGTATGCACGATGGTCTTCTCGGCCTGACTCCCGCCTACGCGCGTGTATCCAAGATGTTGCCCGCCAAACCAAGATGTTGCCCGCCAAACGCCCCTCCGACTGGGCGGCGAGGGTTGGCGCTGCCCGCGAGCTGCTCTAGCAGCGCTCCATCAGCGCGTCGCCCGCATCCACGACGACTGCGCCCTCGGCCTCGGGCACGCCGGACCTCCTGACCACGCGACAGACCTCCCGCGCCGGTCATCATCCACCGTGGCGTCGGCATTGAGGCCGGTGAAGACCTTTAGCTTGCCGTCCGTCGGCTGGACGCTGCTGACCACCTGGCCGCGTTCCGCCTGCGATCCGGAGAGGTCCTTGGTGTTGCTCTTGAGGTACGTCTCGAGCCGCTGTGCGGGGCGCGCGATATCCCCGTTCTCCTGCTTCGCGCCGCTGCCATTCTCGTCATCGTCACCGCCACACCCGATGAGCAGCGCTCCCACTACGAGTGCCACCGCAGCGAAGGGAAGAGCTCGCAAGCCACGCATCGCCAACCACATGCATCGGGCGACGTACACAAGAGGTGAGCGACGAAGTCGCTCAGCCCCCCGAGCGAGGACCTCGCAGGCCAAGGAAAGGGGGGGACAGTGCTTCGCACGGCCCTAACCCCGATGACGCAGGCATGCGACGGTTCGCAGCCAGGCAGGCGAGCCGGCTGCGTGCTGGTGCACGCCGCCTCCACGGAGCAGGGCTTCCTTATTCGCAGTCACGGAGACCCGTCCCGCCTGGTTGAAGACTTCGACGGGGTGCAGCTGATCCGAACCCCGCGATCATCCGGATGAGGGAAGTGTCGTCCCCACGCGCGTGGGGGTGGACCGTTCACGAGCCTCGGCATGGCTGTGGGCGGGACGTCGTCCCCACGCGCGTGGGGGTGGACCGATGGCTCAGCCCGATCCACCCACCGACCTAGCAGTCGTCCCCACGCGCGTTGGTGTGGACCGTGCAGCGGCGGCGGCCGACAACCGTCAAGGGCTGTCGTCATTTGCATTGTTCCGCCCTAGATTCCGGAGCCGACGGCACTGTCGCGCAGCCCGCAGGAGCGGTCGTCTCGGACGGCTCCGCGCGATAGATGCGCGATAGTTCGCAGCTTCCATCTGCCCCGATCTGCCCCCAATACGGGTACAGATGTGCTATATAAGGTATATAGAAAAACCCTGCAAATCGCTAGTTTTTGGCTCTAACGAGCCATGTTTCAGGAGGGCCAAATGCGCAGCCATACCGTCTACAAGACGTTCAACACCGAACGTCGACGCGAGTTCGTGCGCATCACCGAGGACGTCCAGACGGCGGTGGACGAGGCCGGGGTCGCGGAGGGCTTCGCGCTGGTATCGGCGATGCACATCACCGCGGGCGTGTGGGTGAACGACGACGAGCCGGGCATCCAGGAGGACGCGCTCGAGTGGCTCGACAAGCTCGCGCCGCCAAGCTGGCAGCCGCCGTCCAACGACGTGGCCCGCCGGCTGTTGCCGGACCCCGGCGATTACCGTCACCACCGCGGCGGCGAAGACAATGGCGACGCCCACCTGAAGAACTTGCTCGTCCATCACCAGGTGATCCTGCCGGTCACCGACGGCCGGCTCGACCTCGGCCCCTGGCAGGCCGTCTTCTACACGGAGTTCGACGGGCGGCGCGCGAAGCGGCTGGTCATCAAGGTGATCGGTGAGTAGGCGGAGTGATCAGGACGCGCGCTCGTAGACCTCCGGGTTGGCGCAGTACGGCATCCGCTCTCCGGCCAGCGCCGCCACCAGGTTGTCGACCGCCACGTCCGCCATCGCCGCGCGGGTGGCGCGGGTCGCGGAGCCCAGGTGCGGCAGGACAGTGAGGTTGGGAGCCTCCAGCAGCGGGTGGTCCGCTGGTAGCGGCTCGGGGTCGGTGACGTCGAGCGCGGCGCCCGCGATCTCGCCCCCGCGCAGCGCACGGCCGAGCGCGGCGGTTTGCACGATCGGCCCGCGGGCGGTGTTGACCAGGTAGGCCGTCGGCTTCATCCGTGCGAGCGCCTCCTCGCCGATCAGGCCGCGGGTGTCCTCGCCGAGCGGGAGGTGCAGGGTGACGAAGTCGGAGCGGTCCAGGAGCTCCTCCAGCGGCGTGCCTCCCGAGCGGCTTGAGTGCAGCAGCTCGCAGCCGAAGCCGCCCAGCCGGCGTGCCACCGCCTGCCCGATGCGACCGTAGCCGACGATCCCCACGGTGGCGCCGTGCAAATCGCGGCCCAGCAGGAAGTCCGGTTCCCACCTGAGCCATTCCCCGCGGCGCACCACGGCGTCCCCCTCGACGATCCGGCGCGCGGCGGAGAGCATGAGGGCGACCGCCAGGTCGGCGGTGCTGTCGGTCAACACGCCGGGCGTGTTGCCGACCGGGATCCCGCGGGCCGTTGCCGCGGCCAGGTCGACGTTGTCCACGCCGACCGCGTAGTTCGAGATCGCGCGCAGCCTCGGGCAGGCGGCGATCAGCTCGGCATCGACTCTGTCCATGAGCATCGTGAGCAGCCCCTCGGCGGGGGCAGCCCGCTCACGCAGCTCGCCGGCACTGGGCGGCGCCTCCTCGGCCCAGACCGCCGTCTCGTGGGTGGCCGCCAGCCGATCGAGAGCCGACCCGGGCAGCCGCCAAGTCACGAACACGCGCGCCATGGCGCGGCACGATAGTCGTGGCGGCTCCGCCTCTCAGCCGCGCGCGACCCGCTGGAGCCCCTCGGTCGGGGCGCGAGTGACGTGGTCCTTGACCCTGTCCTGCACCGGCCCGCGCAGCAGCATCCCGAGCAGCCGCCCGGGATCGCTCTCGAGCGCGTAAGTCGCCCGGGTGCGGCCGTCGCCGAGGTCCTCGAACGCCCAGCGGCCGTTCAACCACTTCGGGTCGCCCTCCAGCTGCTCCCAGCTCAAGCCCTTCGGCGGGTCGTAGCTGAAGCGGAGCCTGGTGCGCGCCTTCCTCACGACAGCGTCCGAGACCGTTTCCACCACCAGCGGACGCCCTTGGTCGTCCCGTTCCAGCACCTCGACGTCGAGCAGGGTCTCCTGCCAGTCGGGCGCTCCCTCGATGTCCGCCGCGAGCTCGTAGCAGCGCTCGATCGGGGCGTCGACGTCGACCGTCCGGCTGGCCTCAAGAACCACGGGAGGAGTCTTCCATAACGGCACGGGCGGCCAGATATCCGGGAGCGCCCGTCACAGCTCCGCCGGGGTGCGCTCCCGACCCAGCCAGGTAGAGGCCCTCGACGCCGCCGAACCGGCGCCGGTCCGGGCGGCCCTCGAAGAGCTGCCCGGGCAGCATCTCGCCGTGGAAGATGTGCCCGCCCGTGATCCCGAAGCGCGCCTCGAGCTCGCGGGGGCCGAGTGCAAGGCGGTCGACGATCCGCTCCGGGAGCCCCGGGCAGGCTTCGGCGAAGCGTGCGATTGCCGCGTCCGCGGCGGCTTCGGCGTCGGCGGTCTCGGGGAAGCACTGGCAGAACATGGACAGCACGTGCCTGCCGGGCGGAGCGAGCGCGTCGTCTATGGAGGTCTGGCTCGCCGCCTCGATCCAGGGACGCGCAGCTGGCCGGCCGGCGCGAGCGTCGGCCGCGGCGGTCGACAGGTCGGCCAGTGAGTACCCGATGTCTATCCCCCCGCGCCATGCCGCGACGTCCGGCCAGGAGGGAAACTGCGGCAGGCCGTCCAGCAGCAGCATGACCTTGACGACCGGACCCGTCTGTCGCCATCCGGACGGCGGTTCGACACCGGCGAGCGCCGCGGTGCGCAGCGGGTCGGTGTTCGACAGCACGACCCTGGCGGCCACCTCCGTGCCATTCTCGAGCACCAGTCCGGTGGCCTGCCCGTCCTCCACCAGGATCCGCTCCACGGGCGCCGACAGCCGCATCCGCGCGCCGGCCGCTTCCGCGGCCGACCGTAGGGCGGCGGTCACCGCGCCCATGCCGCCGCGGGGGTAACCCCAGGCGCCGGGACGGCCGGCCGCCTCCCCGAGGTCGTGGTAGAGGCTCACGAACGAGGTGCCCGCGTCCTCGGGGCCCGCGAGGGTGCCGATCAGGCCCTGGATGGCGAATGGAACTCGCACCGGCTCGGATGGAATGTCCGCGAGCTCGTCGGCGATCGCCCCGCCCAAGAGCCGCGGACCCACGGCCTCGAGCCATCGCTGACGGTCTGGCGGCTCGAGCATCAGCGGGCGCGCCCGTGCGGCGGCGCGGGCCCGGGCGTCCGACCAGCGGAGGTAGGCGTCGACGTCCTGGCGCGACCACTCCGACGCGAGCTGAGCCGCAGTCCGCCGTGGATCGGACCAGGCCACGACCTTGCGCCCGTCGGGGAAGGGCGCGAACAGAAAGGGCTCGTGGACACGCACCTCGAGGCCGTGACGCACGAGCTCCAGGTCCCGCACGATCTCGGTTCGCAGCAGCGACAGCGAGTAGGCGCCCGGCGAGGCCCGGACGCCCGGCCACAGCTCCTCGGTCACGCAGGCGCCGCCGGCCAGCTCGCGGCGCTCGAAGCATTCCACCGAGAAACCGGCGCGAGCAAGGTACGCTGAGGCGACCAGCCCGTTGTGGCCGGCGCCGATGACCGCGGCGTCGAGCTGCGGGACATCCATACTCAGAGGCTGCCATGCCCAAGGACACGGGCCTACCAGAGACCGACGCGCAGTTCGACTTCAGCCGCCTGCGCCGCCGGCGCGCCCTGTCCCGGCTCGCCAACCGCCTGCGGCGCGAGCCGAGCGACTTCAATGTGATCCTCCCCTTCGAGGAAGTCGTGCAGGCGCTCGGGCGGCGCGGCGAGCGCTACCTGGGCCTCCAGACGATCGAGCTCGACTCGATCGTGGGCTCCGTGGACCGCTCACGGGAGTTCGACCGGCGCTTCCTTCCGACGACCGGCAGGGTCCGCCCCCGCTGGGAGCGGATCGCGACCGCGACCCGCCGGGGGGAGGAGATCCCACCGATCGACGTCTACCGGATCGGCGAGCTCCACTTCGTGAAGGACGGGCATCACCGCGTATCGGTAGCGCGAGCCATGGGCTTCAAGGTCATCGACGCCTATGTGACCGAGGTTCTCACCGCGGTCGGCGCCGGCCGCGAGATCACGCTCAAGGACCTGCCGCTGAAGAGCCACGAGCGCCTCTTCTGGGAGCGGGTTCCCCTGGACTCTGAGGCCCGCAAGCGGATCCAGCTCTCCGACGAGTGGCGCTACGCCAGCCTCGCCGAGGGGGTCGAGGCGTGGGGCTTCCGGCTCATACAGTCACGCCGCGACTTCATGACCCGGGAGCAGGTGGCCGAGGCGTGGTTCGGCGACGAGTACCTCCCGGTGGTCGAGATGCTGCGGGAGGCCGACCTGGTCGGACGCGGCACCGAGACGGAGGCCTATATGCGCGTGGCCACGCTCCGCTACCTGCTGCTGCGCACCCACGAGTGGGACGACGAGGTGATCGAGCGCCTGCGCGGCGAGCTCGAGAAGCCCTCGTGGGACGAGGACACGATGGTGCGCCGGCTCAGGAAGGAGCTTCGCTAGCCGGCTGCTGCTCCTGCTCGCTGGCGCGCCGAAGGGCTGCCGCCCCGTCGCCGCCTGCCTCCGCGGTCAGGCTCTGTCCGCTCTCGGGATCGAACAGGTGCAGCCGCTCCGCGTCGACCCAGAGCTCCGCCTCCTGGCCCTCTTGCACGCGGCTGGCGGGATCGAGTCGCGCGACGATCCGGCCCTCCTCGCCGGCGGACGGGACCTCCCCGGCACCGGCGTCCTCCGCCAGCTCCTGCAGCTGCTGCGACTCGACCGCCTCGGACTCGACGGTGAAGTGCGCATACAGCTCGGCGCCCACGGACTCGAGCACCTCGATGTGGGCGCGGAAGGTGGCTCCACGCTCGCGCGCTTCTCCAGCGAGCGCCGTGTCCTCGAAGCTCTCGGGCCGGACCCCCGCGATGAGCTCGCGGCCGTCCACGTTGCGACCCAGCCGGTCGCGCAGCGACTGCGGCATCCTGACGTCCCCGAAGGGCAGCTTGACGGTGTCGCCGTCGACCCGGACGGGCATGAAGTTCATCGCCGGTGAGCCGATGAACCCCGCCACGAACAGGTTGATCGGGTTGTTGTAGAGCTCCATCGGGGACCCGACCTGCTGCAGCACGCCGGAGCGCATCACCGCCACGCGATCGCCGAGCGTCATGGCCTCCGTCTGGTCGTGCGTGACGTAGATGGTGGTGGTGCCCAGTCGGCTCTGGATCCGCGAGACCTCGGTACGCATCTGGACGCGTAACTTCGCGTCCAGGTTCGAGAGCGGCTCGTCCATCAGGAACGCCTTGGGGTCGCGCACGATCGCCCGTCCCATCGCGACGCGCTGGCGCTGCCCGCCGGACAGGTTGGCCGGCTTGCGGTCGAGGTGCTGCGTCAGGTCGAGGATGCGCGCAGCCTCCTCCACCTTCCGGTTGATCTCCTCCTTCGGAGTGCCCCTGAGCTGGAGCGCAAAGCCCATGTTGTCGCGCACGCTCATGTGCGGGTAGAGCGCGTAGTTCTGGAAGACCATCGCGACATCCCGGTCCTTCGGCGCCTTCTGGTTGACCACCTCGTCGCCGATGCGCAGCTCCCCGTCGGTGATGTCCTCGAGGCCGGCGACCATGCGCAGGGCCGTCGACTTGCCGCAGCCGGAGGGCCCCACGAGAATCACGAACTCGCCGTCCTGGATCTGGAGGTCCATGTCCTTGACGGCTTCGAACCCGTCGGGATACCGCTTGGTTATGTGATTGAGGGTGATGTCTGCCATCTGCGGCCTCCTTAACCCTTGACGGCGCCGGCGGTCAGGCCCGCCACGATACGGCGCTGGAAGATCAGAACCATGATGATGATCGGAACGGTGACCACGACCGCGGCAGCCGATATGGCCCCGATCGGCTGCTCGAACTGCGACTCGCCGGTGAAGAAGGCAAGCGCCGCGGGCACCGTGCGGGCATTGTCGGTCGACGTGAGCGTGTTGGCGAAGATGAAGTCGTTCCAGGCGAAGATGAAGACGAGGATCGACGCCGTGAAGACGCCCGGCGCGGCCAGGGGCACGATCACCTTCCGGAATGCCTGGAAAGGCGTGGCGCCGTCGACCTGGGCCGCCTGCTCGAGCTCCCAGGGGATCTCCCTGAAGAACGCCGACAACGTGTAGATCGCCAACGGCAGCGTGAAGGTCATGTAGGGGATGATCAGCCCGGGCCAGGTGTCGTAGAGGCCGATGTTGCGCCAGATGTTGAACAGCGAGCCGACGATCGAGATCGGCGGGAACATCGCCACGGCGAGCGCGCCGGACAGGATCAGGGTCTTGCCCGGAAAGTCCAGCCGGGAGAGCGCGTAGGCGGCCATCGAGGCGAGCAGGATCGCGATGAAGGTCGCGATTGCCGCGATCCCGATCGAGTTCACGAGCGGCTTGGTGAAGACATTGCCGGAGAAGATCGTGTCGTAGTTGTCGAAGTCGGGGTGGAAAATGCCGTAGAAGAAGCCCCTCTCGGTGCTCAGCTTGTCGGCCGGTTTGAGCGACAGCGAGATCATCCACATCACGGGAACCAGCGCGTAGACCAGGACCATGAAGATCGCCAGCGACCACGCGGCCCGCTCGCGCGGAGTGTGTGTCATCTAGACCTCCCCCCTCTGCTGCGCGGTGCTCGTGCCCAGCACCTTCACGAAGAAGAAGGCGATGAGCAGCACGCAGATGAAGATGAGCACCGAGACCGCGGACCCGAGCCCGAGGTTCACCCGGTTGATCAGCACGTTGTAGCTGAGGATCGAAACCGTTTCGGTGCCGTTCGCCCCCTGGGTCTGGATGAAGACGGTGTCGAACAGGCGGAAGGCGTCGAGGGTCCGGAACAGCAGCGCGACGAGAATCGCGGGCCGCATCAGCGGGAGCGTGATGCGGAAGAAGCGCTGCATGGCGTTGGCGCCGTCGACCTTCGCGGCCTCGTGCAGCTCGTCGGGCACGAGCGCGAGGCCGGCCAGCAGCAGCAGCGCTATGAACGGCGTGGTCTTCCAGACCTCGGTCAGGATGATCACGATGAGCGAGCCGCCGCGCTCGGTGAGCGGAGCGGCGGTGTCGGAGATCAGCGGCAGGCCCTGGACGAAGCCGCTGGCGGGATCGAACGCATAGCGCCAGGCGAACGCCGCCACTACCGTCACGATCCCGTACGGGATCAGGATCGCGGCGCGCACGGGCCCGCGGCCGAAGATGGCCCGGTGCATGACCAGGGCGATCGCCATGCCAAGCGCGAGCTCGAGCGACACCGACACGATCGTGATCAGCGACGTGTTCCAGACGTCGCCCCACCAGGTGCTCGAGCCAAGCGCGTCGACGTAGTTCGAGAGGCCGACGAACTCCTTCTGGTCCGGGAAGCGCAGGTCGTACTTCTGGAGCGACAGGTAGACCGCATAGGCGATCGGGAAGCCGGTGACGAGGAGCATCGTGATCACCGCCGGCGCGCAGAGCATCCAAGCGAGCTTCCGCTCCTCGCGCGCCCGCTCGGTCACCTTCGGAGGCGGTGCGGGCGCGACGCGGGTGGCCTCTGTCGTTGCGGCTTCCATTAAAAGATCTTCCCTTCCGCCGCCTTGTCGAGGCGGTCCTGGAGCTTGCTGACGACGTCGCTCGGCTGGACCTCGCTCTCCGGGTGGAAGGTCTTCTGGATGGCCAGCGAGATGTCGCTGTAGGCCGGGGTCACCGGCCGCGGCCCGGCCTCCTCGATAGACCTGCGCAGCTCGTCGGCGAAGGGGAACGCCTTCTTCACCTTCGCGTCGTTGTAGACGGCCTCCGACGTGGGCGGCAGTCCGCCCTTCTCGGAGGCGATCGCCTGATTCTTCGGCTGCGAGAGGCAAAGGGCGGCCCGGAAGGCGACGTCCTCATGCTTCGTGTAGTTGCCGACAGCCACGTTGATCCCCCCGAGCGGCGGCCGGCTCGGTTTGTCCGCCACCGTGCGCGGATAGCGCGCCCAGCCGATCCGCTTCTGGAAGTCCTTCGGCGTCGTCACCTCCGCCGCGCTCGGATATATGAACGTGTAGTTGAGCTGGTACACGGAGCGGCCCGACTCGAAGCCGAGCCGTGCCTCGTCCTCCTTGTTGGTCCCCAGCCCGGCGGGCGCAGCCTTGGTCGTGGCGAGGCGCCTGACGATTCGCGCCGCGTCCTCGATCGCCTTGTCGCTTGCGGTGACCTTCCCGGTTTGGCTGACCATCGGGGTGCCAGCCCCTTCCACGAGGGCGTTGATCCACACCGTGAGGCCCTCGTACTGGTTGCCCTGAACCTCGATCGACTTGCCCTTCTTGATGGCCGTGTCGATGATCTGGTCCCAAGTCGCATTCTCACCGGGGTTCGGCACGAGGTCCTTGCGGTACCAGAGGAGCTGGGTGTTGCTGGTGAACGGAGCCGCCCACACCCCGCCCCGGTACTGCACCGTCTTGAGCGGGCCCACGAGGCGGTCCTTCACGGCCGCGGCCCGGTTGGCGCCGGTCCACGGCTTGATCCATCCCGCCTGCGCGAACTCGGCGGTCCAGATCACGTCCGCTCCCACCAGATCCACGCTCGAGTCCTTCGCGGCGAGGCGCCGGACCAGGAGCTCACGCTGCTGGTTGGCGTCCGTGGGCAGCGCCTGGTAGACGATCTTGTAGCGACCGCCGGCCTGCTTGTTGCAGTTGGCGACCGCCTGGTCGTATGCGCCGCCCGGCTCCTTGAAGACGTACCAGTTCAGCGTGGGGGTGCCCCCACCGCCTCCTCCGGAGCCGCAGCCCGCAAGCGCTGTCGCCGCGAGGACCGCGCCGAACACCACCACGCGGCCTACACGCACTCGCCCTCCTCCATCAAGACGAAAGACTACCCCTCCGCCGCGTGCCGCTAACCCACTCTCAGCACCGCCGCGGCGTGCGGGGCGAGCGCCTCGCTCTGGAGGGCACCGCCCGCGCTCTCCAGTACGGCAGCACCGGAAGCGGGCGTCGGTAGCCGGCGGTCCGTCGGGTTGATCGCGACGAGGTGGTCGCCGCGCCGGTAAGCCAGCATCCCGGGGGCGGCGTCCACTGGCCGGATGTCCCAGCCGAGGCCGGGCCGCAGCGCGATCAGCTCGCGGTACAGCGAGAGCAGGGAATGGGGATCGCCGGCCTGAGCCTCGACGTTCCGTTTCTCGGGGTCCACCGGCGGCAGCCACGGCTCTCCGGTCGTGAACCCGCCGAACGGGGAGGCGTTCCACTGCATCGGGTGGCGGTGGCGGTCGCGCCCGGCGCGGTCGTAGGGTGGATCGGCGCCAGGACCCTCGGTTTGTCCGATTTCGTCACCCTGATACAGGAACGTGGTGCCAGGCAGAGTGAGCAGTAGCACGGCCGCCGCGCGGGCGTTGTCTTCACCGTATCGCGTGACCATGCGACCGAAGTCGTGGTTGGACATCACCCACGCCGCCCCCACGCCGTGCCGTCCGCGCACGGCGGTGGTCGCCTCGATCACGGAGCGCAGCGACTCCGCCTCGAAGCTGCAGTAGAGCAGCTCGAACGCGAAGATCACGTCAAGGTGCTCCAGGTACGGCTGCCACCTGGCGCTGGGGAGATAGACCTCGCCCACGAGGAAGGCGTCCCCCGCAGCCTCCCGGATGCCGGCTAGCGCCTCCCCGATGTCGGGGTGGTTGCGCGAGTTGGACAGCGCGAGCTTCGCCTCGTCCGCGCGCAGCGGAAGCCCGAAGGGCTCGGTCGCAGGGGGATCGTCGCGAAGCTCGGGATCCTTCAGCAGGCGGTCGATGGCGTCGATCCGGTAGCCGTCGACCCCCCGCCCGAGCCAGAAGCGCAGCACGCCGTGCATGGCCTCGACGACCTCGGGGTTGCGCCAGTCGAGGTCCGGCTGCTCGGGGTAGAACGAGTGCAGGTACCACCGCCCACGCTCCTCGTCGAAGCTCCAGGCCGAGCCGCCGAAGGTGCTCGACCAGTTGTTCGGGGGCCCCCCGTCCCGGCCGTCGGCCCAGATGTACCAGTCGGGGTGCTCGCGGAACCACGGGTGCTCGATCGACGTGTGGCACGGGACCATGTCGAGGAGGACTCTGAGCCCGCGCTCGTGGGCCACGGCCAGCAGCGCGTCGAAGTCCCCCAAGGTCCCGTACACGCGGTCTACGTCGGTGTAGTCGCAGACGTCGTAGCCCAGGTCGGCGAGCGGTGACGGGTAGATCGGCGACAGCCAAAGTGCGTCCACCCCCAGCCCGACGAGGTGGTCGAGGCGCGAGCGGATGCCGCTGAGGTCACCGACGCCGTCGCCGTTCGAGTCCTGGAAGGAGCGCGGGTAGATCTGGTAGACGACAGCCTGGTCTGGCCACATGCGCGCGGGAGGCTATGGGTCCCAGGACGGCAGCGGCCCCCTGGCCCTATAGGCCGGGGGCCGCCGCGTGGTCGGGGGGTGCGGGCGCGCGCTAGCGCGCTGCGCCCGCCGTCTGCCGGGCCTGCTCGCTGTGACGGCCCTCGCAGATCTCCTCGACGAGCTTGTCGCAGAAGGCGGGAAGGTCGTCGGGCTTGCGGCTCGTCACCAGCCCGTTCTCGACCACCACCTCCTCGTCGACCCACTCGCCGCCGGCATTGCGGATGTCGGTCTGCAGACTGGGCCACGAGGTGACCCGGCGCCCACGCACGACATCCGCCTCCACGAGCATCCAGGGCCCGTGACAGATCTCCGCGACCGGCTTGCCGGCCTCGAAGAACGCGCGCGTGAAGCGCACCGCGCCCTCGTCCGTGCGCAGGAAGTCCGGGTTCGCCACGCCGCCCGGCTGCACGAGCCCGTCGTAGTCATCGGGGTTGGCGTCGGCGATCGCCTTGTCCACCTGGAAGGTGTCGGCCTTGTCCAGGTGCTCGAAGCCCTGGATCTCGCCCTCCTCGAGCGAGATCAGCTCCGGGGTGCCCCCTTCGCTCTCGACGGCCGTCCACGGCTCTGTGAGCTCCACCTGCTCCACTCCGTGTGTCGCCAGGAACGCGACACGCTTGCCTTCGAGGCGGTTCGCCATCGCTGACCTCCTTCAATCGAGTCCTATTGCCTTGCTACCGGAGGCTCGGCGAGCCTAAACCGCAGTCAGAGCCCCCTCCGCGGCGGACTCGCGCCGGTTTTGGGGCGTGCGAGAGAAACCCGCCGGCGTCCGGCCCGCGGGTTTCACGGCGACGGCCCGCCCCGGGTGCCGAGACGCGACACAATCCTCGCGCGAGCCTCGCTATGTTCTGGCGCGATGTCCTCGCCCCCGCGCAGTCGCGAGCGCGAGGAGGAGCGCCGCCTGTCCATCAGGACGCTGGCGATCGCGAGTTTCGCGTCAGCAACGGCGGCGGTTGTCACCTCGCAGTTCTGGACCGGCGGCACGCCGATCGCCGCGGCTATCACCCCTGTGATCGTCGCGCTGGTCAGCGAGCTGCTGCACCGTCCCACGGAGGCGATCGCCAGGCGCGTCACCTACGAGCGCCCGGCGATCCTGCCGGAGGCCGGCGCGGCTGCGCCCCCGGCCGAAGCCGATGCCGACCGCCTGCCGGAGCGGGCACCCTCCGAGCCCGGCAGCGAGCCGGAGCGCGAGGCCCCGGTGCGCGTATACAGGGGGCAGCCGGCTCGGCGGCGGCGAAAGATCGCGGTGGGAGTCGTCGTCACCACGGCCGTGCTCGCGTTCGCGATCGCGGCCGCCGCGCTGACCATCCCGGAGCTAATCACCGGCGGCTCGATCGGCAAGAGCAGCCGGCACACCACCCTGTTCGGGGGCAAAAAAAACCGGACCCAACCCGATACCCAGCAACCCACGACGCCCACCGCTCCCGGCCAGCAGCCGGGCACGCAGACTACACCGCAGGAGGAGCAGCCGAAGTCGACCACGCCGAAGTCGACCACGCCGAAGTCGAAGCCGAAGCCCAGGACCGAGACCGCCCCCGCCAAGACCGAGAGTCAGACCACGCCGAAGAAGCCGTGATAGATACCATCCCTCTTTGAGGGACGACGGGGCACCGCAACGCCTCCCTTGAGCTCTGGCCGAGAAACGCCTGGCTAGCCGACCGCCTTCCGGATGGGCCTCGGACCTCGATTCGAGCACCTGGGGGACGGCATGAAGCAGTCACTGAACGGCCGGGGCAGGAAGCCCTTCCATGCGGACGACTGGGTCCCGCCGAACGTCCGCGACATGGTGGTGCCGCGGCGTCCCGAGCCTCTTGCGGTGCGCAGCCTGCGCATCGGCGAGCTGCTGCTAATCGAGGCGCTGGGAGAGCTCGACGGGCGAACCGTCGCACGGCTGACGGGCGCACTGCACGAACCGCGCGGCGTCACCGGGATGGTCCTGGACCTTAGCGAGCTGGTGCTCCTCGACCCGATCGCCGCCAAGAGCCTGAAGGCCGAGCATCGGCGGCTCCAGGCCGAAGGCAAGGGCATGGCTCTCCTCTGCCCGCCGGGCGAGGTCCGGCGCGTGCTCGAGCTCGCCGGCGTCACCGATGTGGTGCCCGCTTTCGCCGACCCCGACGCCGCGCTGGATGCGGCTTCGGGACGGCGCTGACCGTTTCTCCCAGGTTTCGGTCGGGTACTGCGAACGCGAGACACGAAGGAGGGGAGCAAATGGCGGCGTGCGAGGTCTGCGGTAACGACTACGACAAGGCCATGGAGATCACCGTGGGCGGCTCGACCCACGTGTTCGACAGCTTCGAGTGCGCGATTCACGCAATCGCGCCGACCTGCGCGCACTGCGGCTGCAAGGTCATCGGTCATGGCGTCGAGGGCGAGAGCTCGATCTTCTGCTGCGCACATTGCGCCCAAGAGTCCGGCGTCAGCGGGGCGCGCGACCGCGTGTAGAGGTGACGGGCAGGCAGTTTCGGCGAAGGGCGCTCGGGTAGTCCGCCAGGAAGCGACGAAGGAGGCGAGCCGATGCCACCTCGTGGAGTGAAGAAGGGCAGCAAGCGTGCCCGCCAGTACGAGCACGTCAAGAAGAGCCAGCGACAGCAGGGTCGGTCCGAGCGCCGGGCCACGGAGATCGCGGCCCGCACCGTGCAGAAGGAGCGCGCCCGCAGCGGCGAATCGCGCCAGCGCTCGAGAACCTCGACACAGGACATCTCCTCGGGCCAGCGTGGCGGCAAGCGGTCGGGCGGCGGGCCCAAGGGCCGCACGCGCGACCAGCTCTACAACGACGCGAAGAAGCTCGGCATCAAGGGCCGCTCGAGCATGAACAAGGCGCAGCTTCAGCGGGCCGTCGCCGGGAAGAGCTGAAACCCTAAGTCGGCCCCTGCTCGAACGGGGGTCAGTCGAGCGGGCGGCAGCCCTGGTCCGTGTTTGCGCGGGCCTGCCAATCGAGCCACCAGCCGACGTGCGAGAGCGCCGAGGCGGCGAGGGCAGTCGTCGTGATCACCCCGCGCACGAGAGCCCCCACGGCTGAACGGTCCATGGCGGCCCTTTGCGTACCCGCTGATGGCGCGCCGAAGCAGGTGCGACCATTGCCGTGATGGCACACGCCCACCGGCAGGTGTACCCGGGCACCGACCTCCGCCGCCTCCGAGTGGCGCTCGGACTCGTGCTCGCCCTGATGGTCGGCGAAGTGGCCGCGGGTGTGCTCGCGGACTCCCTGGCGCTGCTGTCGGACGCGGCGCACATGCTCACGGACGCCGCGGCCATCGCGTTCGCGTTGGTAGCCGCCGCCCTGGCGCGGCGCCCCGCCCGCGGACGCTTCACGTTCGGATTGCGGCGCGCCGAGATCCTCTCGGCTCAGCTCAACGGAGCAACGCTCGTGGCCCTGGCCGCGCTGATCGTCTACGAGGGGGTCCGGCGGCTCGTCTCGCCCCCGGACGTGGAGGGTGGGGTTGTCGTGGTGCTCGCACTCGCCGGCGTGGTGGTCAACGTGGCGGCCGCGCGCGTGCTGGCCGGCTCGGAGCGGCGCAGCCTCAACGTGGAGGGCGCTTTCCAGCACATCGTCACAGACCTCTTCGCCTTCATCGGAACCGCAGTCGCCGGGGCCGTGGTGCTCGTCACGGGCTTCGACCGGGCGGACGGCATCGCGGCGCTGGTGGTCGCCGCCCTCATGCTCCGCTCCGGCTTCGGGCTGCTCCGCGACTCCGGACGCGTGCTGCTCGAGGCCGCCCCGCGCGAGCTCGATCCACGCGAGATCGGCCGGACCCTCGCCGCCCAGCCGCATGTGGTGGAGGTCCACGACCTGCACGTGTGGGAGGTCACGTCGGGTTTTCCGGCGCTGTCGGCGCATGTGCTCGTGGGCCCCGACTGCGACGCGCAGAAGCACCGCAGGGAGTTGGCGCGGCTGTTGCACGATCGCTTCGGGATCGAGCACTCCACTCTCCAGATAGAGCTCGCGAGCGGGCCGCTCGAAATCGAGCCGCTGCACCGCGACGCCTGACCGTTTGGGCCGCGCGGCCCGGGGTAGCTGGACCCTATGGGTGAGACGCGCTACTGGGTCCAGCTCGCCACCGAGCAATTCCCGCCCAGCGACCTCGTTCGCCAGGCGCGGGGGGTCGAGCGGGCCGGCTTCGACGGGCTGAACGTGAGCGATCACTACCAGCCCTGGTGGGAGCCGGGGCAGTCGGGGCACGCATGGGCGCTGCTGGGCGCTATCGGTCATGCCACCGAGCGGGTGCTTGTCGGGACCGGGGTCACCGCTCCGGTGCACCGCCACAACCCCGCGGTGGTGGCGCAGTTCGCCGCCACCATGGAGGAGCTGTGCCCGGGCCGGGCGTTCCTCGGGATCGGCTCCGGTGAGGCGCTCAACGAGGTCCCGTGTGGAATGGAGTGGCCGAGCGTCCGCGAGCAGGTGGATCGCATGGAGGAGGCTTTGGGGCTGATCGGTAGGCTGCTGGACGGCGAGCGGGTGGACCATGAAGGGCGGTTCTTCAGGACCAGCTCCGCCTACCTGCATACCCGCGGCGAGCGGCGGCCGCCGGTCTACGTCTCGGCGTTCGGCGCGCGCGCGGCGCAGATCGCGGCCCGGCTGGCCGACGGCCTGTGGACGCTCGCCGACCCGGAGTCGGTCCCCGACCTGATCGATGCCTACCGCCACGCCTGCGATGACGGGGGCAAGGAGCCTGGCGAGATCATCCTCCAGACCGGCTTCTCGTGGGCCGAGGACGACGACGCGGCGCTGGAGGGTGCACGTGTGTGGAAGGCAGCGATGCCCGAGGAGTACTTCACCGAGGACTGCCACGACCCGAGCGCGATGTACGAGCACGCCGAGGAGACGTTCTCGGATGACGACTTCCGCGAGCAGTACATCGTCTCGTCGGACCCGGAGCATCACGCAGACCGGATTCGCGAGGTGGAGAAGCTGGGGGCAACGATCGTGTGCCTGCAGAACGCATCCGGGGCCGACCCGCATGCTGCGCTTGGGGTCTACGGCGAGCAGGTGCTGCCGGCGCTGCGGGGGGCCAGGGTGTGAGCTCCACGGGCACGCCTCGGATGATGGTGGTGCTGTTCGCCGCCACGGGCGTCGTGGTGGCCGCGGTCGCCGCCCTCGCCCTGCAGAGCTGGTGGATCCTGTTCGCGGTGCTGGCGATCCACGCTACAGCCACCGTGCTCGTGATCGCCTACACGTTCCGCAAGGCCGGCGAGAGCCACGAAAAGCCTGACCCGGTCACGGAGGCCCGCATCGAGGAGGAGGAGAGCAGCTCGGGCCCGCCGCCGCGCGCGGGCCGCGCTCGGGACTACGAGGTGTTCAACTAGCGGTGGCGCCCTCGCCGTAAGCATGGTGTTCGCTCGGCGGGCGGGCCGCGCCCCGCACGCTAGTGCCCCTCGACCACCAGGTGCGACACCGGGGCGTCGAAGCGCGACTGGGCCTGATCGACCACGCCATCCTCCGCCCAATTGCGGCGGCCGTGGGGGTGCGTGACGAGCACGATCTCGTCGGCCGGGAAGGTCTGAAGCGCGTCCTGGAGGGCCAGCAGCGGATCGGACTCGCCGGTGTCGCCGGCGGCGTCTATGCCCTCCTCCTCCATCCGCTCGACCGTCTCCTGCTGGACCTCCTCCGCCCGGCGAACCGCGTCGTCGCTGTCGGAAAGCCAGAAACGCGTGCGGGAGTTGAGGGCGGGCGCCACGACCAGCACCTCGGCGTCCTTGGCCTTCTCGAACCCGATGGCGTTCCTGAGCGCCTCCCCGGAGACCGGCTCGGACACCAGTGCGAGGATCTTCTTGCCCATTGTCCGTACCTACCCGAGGGACCGCATCCCTATCACCGGCCAGGGGGCCAGCGGCCGTGGCGGTCGAAATAGCGGCGCGCCTCCTCCTCCCGGTCCCGGTCGGCGCCGCTCTCGATGCCGAGCCGCATGAGCACGTTCAGGAGCGCGACGAGCATTCCGACCCCGACGAGCGCGACGCCGGCCCCCACGACGGCGTCGTCCCGACCGAGCGCCGCAAGAAGGATCCCAGCGGTGACGATCCCCGCGGGAAGTACGAACCTAACCGCCAGCACCGCCCTGGCGGCGGGTGTCCCAGGTCGCCGTCGTGGCCCGCTGCGCCGGTGCCGGCCTGTGGATGCACAGGGAGATGTTTGGGATCCGATCACGCATCGAATCCGAGTACCCCGGCCGGGGAGCCGGAAACTGGGAGCGATACCGCCTCGCTCGTGGTCCAGCGGGCGCTGATGAGCCTCGTCTAGGTTCGCTGGCAGCGCGGGCACCAGCAGGCGGTGCGCCCGGCGACGGTCCCCTTGCGCAGGCGGTTCCCGCAGCGCGGGCAGGCCGGCTCGCGCTGGTCGCGCACCCGGGTCAGCCACCTAGGGCCGTGGGGCACCCGCCCGGCGGGGATCGACTCGCGCAGCGTGCAGCGCAAGGCCCGCCAGAGCGCATCGCGGCGGCGCCGGTTGAGCGAGGATGCCCGCGCTCGGGGGTTGACGCGGGCGCGCCAGAGTACCTCGTCGGAGAGCAGGTTGCCCACGCCGGCGATCAGTCGCTGGTCCATGAGCGCCGCCTTCACCTCGCCGCGCCGGCCGCGTAGCAGGCGTTCGAAGTCGTCCCGACTCAGGGACTGCGCGTCCGGTCCAAGCGGCCCGGTTGCCTCGCGGTACTCGCGCTGGTCGCGGGCGAGCCATACGCCGCCGAACTTGCGCATGTTGCGGTAGCGCAGCTCGCCGTGCTCGCAAACGAAGACGATCCTGTCGTGGCGGTGGCGCTCGCCGCCGTCCCGGGACCACTCGAGCAGCCCGGTCATTCCGAAGTGCATGAGCACGCAGGCCCCGTCCGCTCGGGCGACCAGCCATTTGCCGTGCCGCCGCGGCTTACGAAATCGCTTGCCCTTCAGCGCCCGGCCCAAGCCCTGTGGCGTCGTGTTGCGAAGGAGAGTCCGGTCTAGCGTCTCTACCGAGGCGATCCGCCGGCCCACGCCCTCGGCCAGCACGCGCCGGAAGCCCTCCACGTCGGGAAGCTCGGGCATCAGTGCATCGCGCCCGCTACCCGCTCGGTCCCGCTCAGCTCGAAGACCCAGAAGCCCCGGCCCATGACGGTGACCGAGACGTTGTAGACGGGAACCCCCTCGAGCGAGGCCTGGAAGGTCCCAGCGTGGGCGTGTCCATGCACGACCAGGTCCGGGCGGTGCTCGAGGATCGGCCCGGCGAGGCGGTCGCTCCCGAGGAAGCTCCAGATCTCCGGCGGCTCGCCGTGCAGGCTCTCGGGCGTGGGCGCGTAGTGGAGCAGCGCGATCCGGAACGGGCACAGCGCGATCTTCCGCAGCCCCTCCGCCAGGCTGTCGACCTCGGCGCTGGTCTCCGCGTAGATTCCTCGCAGGGACGGCTCCCCGAAGTCCGGCAACCCGAGCCCGCGGAAGCCGCCGACGAACCCCTTCGCCCCCGCGACGCCCACCTGGCAGCCGTCGACCACGGCAGAGGTCGAGCGGTTGTGGCCGAGCAGCCGGACGCCCGCTTGCTCGAGCATGGAGACGAGCTCGGCCTTCTTGCCGACGTGGAGGTCGTGGTTGCCGAGGACGGCGATCACGGGCGTCGAGAGCAAGCGGCAGACGTCGGCCAGCACGGCTGCCTGCGCGGGCTCCCCGTGAGTCGTCAGGTCGCCGGCCAGCAAGAAGAGGTCGACCTCGCCGTCGATCGTCTCGAAGGCCCGCCCCACGGCGTCGCGGTTCTCCTCGTCGCAGTGAATGTCACCGGCGGCAGCGACCCTGACCGTCGTCGGTGTGCTCATGACGGAGCCATTAGGGAAGGCGAAGGCGTGTCGCAGGCCTCGTTTCGCGGTCTACCGAAGCGCCTCGAGCTCGTGGCCGCGCTGGCTCTCGGCCGCCTGTCGCTGGAGCTCGGCGGCCCTCTCGTACGTGACCGCCTCGGAGGCGAACCTCGCCGCCGCCGCTGGGTCGCTCGCCGCGGCCTCGCGGGCGCGCGCCAGGCTCGCGCGCCGTCGCGCCTCCTCCGCACGCCGCTCCGCCGCCTCACGCCTGTGCCGGATTATTTCAGCGTGCCCGGCCTCTGCGGGCGTCATGCAGCCGGCGCCTCCTCGGGCGCCGAGATGTGCGCCACGCCGGACGCACCCGGGAAGGGCTCGAGCACGAAAATCTCGACTTGCAGGTCCGGCTCCTGGTGGGACGTGCTCATGAACGCGACCACCTTGCGGGCAGTGAGCTTCTCGACCTCGGAGGCCATTTCCTCACCAAGCGCGTCCTGGATCGCGTTTCGGTACGCGCACGTCCTCGGCGCGCCCGCGATCGTACAGCGTGCGCTCCGCTTCGGTGTAGCCGCCCCCAAGCACGACGACAAGCATGTCGGGCCCCGCCCAGTGGGTCTCGCACTTCGTGGGGCCCTTCCCGGCGTGCTGCGCGAACACCTGAACGATGCGCCTGGAGATGCTGGCAAGCAGCTCGCCCCCGCGGGGCGTGCATTCACGCGTCGGCCTTCGCCAGATATCGAAAGCGACATCGCTCGCCCCATTCAGATTTCGCATGCGATATCGCATTGATATACCATGTTTCCGGACGATGGAGAAGAGCATCCGCTCGACGACTCGCCGGAAGATGCACCAGACGACGGTGCGCTTCGGCGAGGACCTCTGGAGGGCCCTTGAGGTCGAGGCCAAGCAGCTCGGAGTCAGCATCGCGCAGTACGTCCGCGACGCGGCCCTGGGGCGGCTTTCCTACGACGCCGGGCGGCGGGACGAGCAGCAGACTGGGACGGGGGAACCCAGGGCGCGGGCAGCGGAGATTGGCGCAGACGCCGCGCAGCAGCGAGCGCAGAGCGAGCTCTCGCAGTCGGAGGCGCATGGGCGCAGGGCCGGCTGGCCCGGCGGCGTGCGGCCGACCTCCGCGCCCGCACCGACGCCCGCCGGGCGAAGCTCCGCCATCTGAAGACCTAGGGAAGGGGCCCGCAAGCGCAGTCGGTGGGCCGCCACAGCGGCCCGCCGGCCGCCCCCGCCGTTTGCGGCGGAGATCAGCTGCGGGAGCGGCTTCGGCGGCGCGTGCCACTCGACGAGGAACGTCGCCGGCGCGGGCGGCCGTTGGAGCGCCGCTCGGCCGCCGGGATCTCCTCCCGCGTCACCGCCTTGGTGAGCGTCGGGATCTGCCGCTCCAGGAAGCGGGCCATTCGCTCCTCCTCGCGGCGGATGCCCCGGGCGAGCTTGGCCGTCTCGGAGTCGCCGACCGCATCGGCGAGAGTCTCGATCGCCGAGTACGTGGCGATCTCCTCGTGCTCCTCCGAGTACTCGGTCTTGGCGTTCTTGAGCATTTTCTCCTGCTCGCCGGTGCCCCGGAGCATGTGCAGCGGCCCCTTTGCGGCCGAGACCGCCTTGGAGGCGGCGCTCGTCACGGCGCCGGCCGCGTCCGCCACCGGCCCGGGCGCAGGGACCACCTCGGCCTTCCCGCCGAGCTGCTTGATCCGTCGCTCCAGGCCGCGAGCGTGCCCCTTGGTCTCCTTCAGGTGGTCTTGCAAGCGGCGCTTGTACGGCGTGCGCGTGGTCATCGCGATGTGCGCCTGGAGCGCCGTCTCGAGCTCCTTCTCTTTGCCGTAGGCCTCGTTCAGGTACTGGATCAGCTTCGTGTCGCGTGCGGTCAGCTCTGCCATGCGGTCTCCCGTGTTGGGGGGCAAAGCCCGCTGCGTACCCGGAGCCGGACGAGCCGAACGCCCGTTTAGAGGAGCGGGCCGCCCGTGGGCGGCCCGTCGCCAAACCGGGAACCGCGGGAACGTATCCAGTCCCACTGCGGTAGATGTGGCTCGGCGTGGTCCGCCCGGCCGATGAGCCTCCCCTCGGCGGTCATCCCGCGTTGGTGTGTGTCCGAGCACGCGCCTGCGAGGCGGGCGCACGGAGTAATCCGGCCAGCGGAACCCAGCCAATGGCATCGCGCCACCGCAACAGCGCAGTGATGCGCGTTCGCCGCAAAGAGCGTGGTCGGTTTGGGCGTCCGGCGGACGGGTAGCGACCGCCGATGGACGTCTTTGGCACGCTCACCTGGCCGGCGCGGCTCACCGTGCGGGTCGTCACCGGAGGGGCGCGAGTGCTCAAGGGCCTCCTGCCCGGCGACGGCGAGCGGGAGCCCGCGGTGACCGGGGCCGAGACCGCGCCGGCGGCGACGGAGCCTACGGTGGAGGAGCCTCCCACTCGGCCAGAGCCGGAGCCTACGGAGGCGGAGCCGCCCCGTCGGCCGGAGCCGGAGCCCTCAGAGGACGTCGAGCCGGGGCCGCGTCACGTCGACGAGGGCACGACCCTGGTCGGGGAATTTGCGGAGAGCGGGGCCGAGGGGGGTGCGGGTCCGGAGGTCGAGCTGGCGGAGCCCTGGGAGGGCTACGACCGCATGCACGCCGACGAGGTGCGCGCCCGGCTCGCCGAGGTCAGCACCGAGACCCTCGCGGCGGTGACCCTCTACGAGCGCGCCGGAGGCGACAGGGCCTCCGTGGTGGAGGAGGCCGAGCTACAGCTCCGCAGGCGCACGGCGCCCGGCCCCGCTTAAGGGCCCATCCCCGTCGGCTGCGTCCGGGCGTTCCCCGGAACCGAGCGGGCGCGGCACGGGCGGAGCCGTCCGTGATGCCGCGGCTGGCGAGCCGGCGAAGGTGCGCTCGCCGACCGGCGCGCGGGGCTCGGGGCAGGCAGCGCTCCGGGGGTTCCGTACGTTGTGGGTCACAGTGACCCACAACGTGAGGAGCCCCCTGCCGGCTCGGTCCCGGATCCGCGCGATGCGCATCCGGAGGTGCCGTCCGGGAGTCCTTGCGCTAGATCGCCGGCGGGGGCTCGGGCACCGGTCCCGGCCCGGGCACGTCCGGTGACGGCGCCGGAGTGGGGTCAGGGACAGGCGTGGGAGGGCCCGGGTCGGGCGGCTGGCCCGGAGCGGGCGGGCCGGGCGGTGTGGGCCCGGGCTGGGGCCCGGGGGGATCGGGGAACTCGAGTCGCAGCATCTAGAGGACCTACCCGGTACGCCCCGACTCAGACATCCAGCACCACAGTCGCGCGCCAGCGCGGCCCGGTCGGCTCGAGCGTGAGGCGGTGGTAGGTCACGCCTTTCACGAGATGCGGCGGCTTCCCGGTGAAGCCCTCCAGCCGAGCCGAGAGCCCCGTCTCGCCGAGCTCGAGCGACTCGAACCGCTCTGATACGAATCCCTCGCTCTCGGCCAGATATGCGAGCTCGGCCAGCCAGTCGGCCAGCAGCGCCGCGCCATCGGGGGCGCTCAGCTCGACCGCGTGATCCTGGGCTGGACCCCTGAACTCGGAAGCGATCAAACCGCGGATGGCCCGAAATGCCTCCGCGAACACTCCGCGCCGGCTCGACGCCTCGATCTCCAGCTCGAGCTCGCCGGTGTGCTCGACCCAGCGGTGCACGCGGTCAGCCCTTGACCACGCCGATCGGGCGCAGCTTGGCGACGCGGGCGGCGAGGCCCGCTCGCTCCACCACGTCCACGACCCGCTCCACCTCCTTGTAGGCGAACGGCGCCTCCTCCGCCAGGCCTCGATTCGACGGGCTGCGCACGGTTATGCCACGCGACTCGAGCTCCGCTCGCAGCTCGGCACCGTGCACGCGCTTGCGCGCACCGGTGCGGCTGAGCTGCCGGCCGGCCCCGTGGCAGACCGTTCCGAAGGAGCGCTCCATTGCCCCCTCGCGACCCACCAGCACCCAGCTGGAGGTGCCCATGCTCCCCGGAATGAAGACCGGCTGCCCCACCGCCCTATAGCGCTCGGGGATGTCCCCTGAGCCGGGTGCGAAGGCCCGCGTCGCACCTTTGCGGTGCACGCAGAGCTCCCTGCCGCCGTGCCGCTCGAGCTTGGCGACGTTGTGCGCCACGTCGTAGATCTGGTGTGTCTCCGCGGCGGCTTCCGCGCCCAGTACGTCGCGGATGGACGCCCGAACTCCGTGGGCGATCGCGTGGCGGTTGGCCCAGGCGAAGTTCGCCGCGGCCGCCATCGCGCCGAGGTAGCCGCGGCCCTCGTCCGACTCGAGCGGCGCGCACGACAGCTGCCTGTCGGGAAGCTCGATCCCGTGACGGCTGAGCGCCGCGTCCATGCGCTTCACGAAGTCGGTGCAGACCTGGTGGCCCAGCCCCCGTGAGCCCGAGTGGATCAGGACCGTGATCTGACCTTGCCGGAGGCCCAGCGCGCCGGCCACCTCGTGGTGATGGATCTCCTCGACGGCCTGGAGCTCTATGAAGTGGTTTCCCGACCCGACCGTCCCCAGCTGGTCCGCCCCCCTCGAGCGGGCCCGCTCGGAGACCTCCTCGAGGCGCGTGCCCCGGAGCCGCCCGGCCGATTCGGTCAGCTCTACGTCCTCGTGCGTGCCGACCCCACTGCCCTCGACCAGGGCGCGCGGGCCCTCGCGCAGCACCCGGTCGAGCTCATTTCCACGCAGCGAGTGCGGCCCGCCACGCCCGGCCCCGGTTGGGACGCGCCGCGATATCTCGTGCACCAGCGCCGCCTTGCGCGGTCCGAGCTCGTCCACCAAGAAGGGCGCAGCGAGCAACCGCACGCCGCAGTTGATGTCGTAGCCGACGCCGCCCGGCGACACCACCCCGGCCGGTGTCTCCGTCGCGGCGATCCCGCCCACCGGAAAGCCGTAGCCCTGGTGGATATCGGGCATGGCCAGCGACGCTTCGACGATGCCGGGAAGGCACGCGACGTTTTGCAGCTGCTCGAGGGAGCGGTCCTGGCGGATCGCTTCGAGCAGCCCCTCGTCCGCGAACACGCGCGCCGGGACGTGCATGTCGGCCCGGGCGGAGGCCGGAATCTCCCAGACGACGTCGTCGATGCGGCGGAGCAGCGGCACCGCCCGCCGGTCGTCAGCCGCCCGACTCCGGTTCCCGAGGCCGGACCGACTTCTCCATCCGCTCCATGAGACGGTGGGGCAGGCCCGAGTGGAAGAGCCGGCTCACGCGGCCGAGCCGCGCGGCGCAGCGCGGGCATTCGTCGCGCAGCGTGTACATCGTGCTGGCGTAGACCGTCAGACGACAGTTGGGGCAGTTCAGGTACGGCACCGACCGATCACCTCTCCTCGCGTGCGACTCTGCCTACCGCTCGTCCGGCCGGCCTCACGGGCTCGTGGCGGATGCAACGTACCTCAAACGGGGAGCAGCGTCAACATTTTGGTCGGGCGGGCGTACCAATGGCCCGAGCGGGCCGCAGAGCCGAAGCCGTACGTCAGGGCGCCACCGCCAGGCGCTCCGCGCCGCGAGTGCGGCCCTCGCGAATCCGGCGCCGCTGCGGGCCCACCTTCTACGCCGGGTCGGCGGCCGACTGGAAGCCGCCTTGAAGACGGCCCACCGCTCGGTGACGGCACCGGCGAGGAGCAAGGCCCCGCCCGCCACCGCGGCGGCCCGCCGGCGCCCGAGCGAGGCGAGCAGCAGCCCGCCGCCCACAGTGAGGCCCTCGGAGACCCGGTTGAGGGTTCCGGCGGCGCCCTGGTGGTACGGAGAGCCGAACTCCCCCAGCCGCCACTCCATCAGCTTCGACGCCAGGGTGTCCCCACCGCGCCGAGCAGGGCGAGGCGCCGCGCCGGGGCCGCGTGGCGCCGCGGCGTGAGCGTCGCCGCCGCCGCGCCGGCGCTGGCCGCCGCGCCGGCGCCGAACAGGAACGGCAATGTCCAGCGCGCCTCATGCCGGACGCGCACGGCTGTGTTGGAGACGAGCGCCGCGGTGTAGGTAGAGATCGGCAGCCCCAGCAACGCGGCGGCCGGCTTCGCCACCGTCGCGGGGCGCCCCAGTGCCCCCGGTCCACGCGTTGGCAGCGGCCACGCTGGTCGACGCTCCCGTGGCGGTGAGGAACCATGAGCCCACGCTCATCGGCGAGGTCACCTTGAAGACCCGCAGCATGTTCAGGAAGCGCGCCAGCTTCCGAGATCGGAGATCAGCAGGCCGGTGCCTGCGGCCACTCCCGTCGCGGAGAGCGCCCAAGCGCGCCGCGAAAGTAGGTCGTTCCCGCGTGCCTCCGCCAGGTAGGAAAGGCCGGTCTACGCGCCTGCGAGGCCTCCGGCGAAGAAGTAGCAGGGGATCTCCCAAGTCCAGACGGGCTCCTTGATGACCGGCTGCCCGTAGTAGCTGCGCGGCTCCGCCGCCGGCACCATCGCCTGCTCGCCCCTCACCCCCTACCCCCGAACGCCGCGGCGATCAGGCCGGCTCCGAGGGCGGCCGCCGGCCAGCGCCCCGCCCCAGACCTGGCCGTAGCGGCGGTGGTGTCCACCGGATCCGGGGGCAGTCCGTACACCTCTGGCTCGTCGAGCAACAGGAAGAAGGCGCCGCTTTCCTCGCCAATCCGCGCCCAAAGATACCCGCAGCGATGCCCAAACGACCACCATTTCGGAAGGCTGGAGACGTCGGCCGCGACGAGCAGCCGGATGCCGTCGCGGGGCTAGCCGGGGACGGCGCGTTCCTCGGCGCTCGTGAGGTAGGTGGCGGCCATGTCCTCGTCACCGTGGGCCTCCACACCATCCTCCAGGCGGCGCCGGATCGTGGCGACGAGCGGGAGGTCCAGACCGTGGCGCTGGACCGCCTCCTCGACGAGGGCAGCGTCCTTGGACGCAAGGCGCAGCTTGAAGGACGGCTCGAAATCGCGCTCGATCATCGCCTTCCCCTTCATCTGTGCGTAGGGGACGTCCATCGGACCGCCCGCGATCGCCTCGAGGAAGAGCTCCGGGCGCAGGTCGATTCCCTCGGCGAGCGCGATGGTCTCGGCCACACCCTCCACCAAGGCGAGAATCCAGCTGTTCACGACCACCTTCAAACGTGAGCCGGTACCCGCCTCGCCCAACCACATGGTGCGCTTGCCTATCGCCTCGAAGAGAGGCTCGAGGCGAGCGCGGGCGCCGTCCGGGCCCGACGCCAGCACCACGAGCTCACCCTTCTCAGCCGGTGCCTTCGTACCCAGCACCGGCGCGTCCACGAAGACGACGCCCGTCTCCTTGGCGAGCTGGGCGCAATGCTCCGTCCCCGCGATCCCGATCGTGCTCATCTGGAGCCAGATCGTGTCGGGTCCGGCGCCGTCGAGAACGCCGGCCATCGAGGACGCGACCGCGTCGGCATCGCTGAGGACGGTGAGGACCAGGCCCGCGCCCTCGACCGCCTCGGCTTGGCTTGCCGACACCTTGATGCCCTCGTCGGCCAGCGGCGCCATGCGCTCGGGCGTCCGGTTCCAAGCCCTGACCTCGAACCCCGCCCGGGCGAGGTTCCGGGCGATGGGCCGGCCCATCGTCCCGCCCGCGCCGATCACGGCGATGTTGTCCATCGCCGTGGGCGTACCCACTTGCCCGGGCTGCGAAAACGAGGGCGGCCGCCCTTGGCGGCTCGGCGCGGTCGTTTGCCTCCCACTCGCGGGGGGTACGGCAGCGGCATGACCGTTGAGACTGAGCCGAAGCAGCCCGGGGGCCCATACAGCGGCTATGCGGAGCCCGAGGAGCGGCCGCCGTTCGTCTCCTTTGCGGCGCTGACGGCCCTCTTCAACGCCGGCTTCGGCGGCGCGCTGCTAGCCGCGGCGCGGGGCCGCCGGTTGCCGGAGCACGTGGGCGCGGGCGACGTGCTGCTGGTCGGCACCGCCAGCCACAAGCTGAGCCGCCTGGTGGCGAAGGACAAGATCACGGGCTTCGTGCGCGCCCCCTTCACGGAGTACGAGGCGGACGCGGGCCCGAGCGAGGTCGAGGAGAGCGTCCGCGGGAAGGGGCTGCGACGCGCGATCGGTGAGCTGATCGCGTGCCCATACTGCCTTGGCCTGTGGGCCGCCGGCGGCCTGAACGTGGGACTCATCTGGGCCCCGCGGGTCACCCGGGTGGTGGCATCGACACTGACGGCCCTGACCATCTCCGACTTCCTGCAGATCGCCTACAAGGCCGCTGAGGACCGGGGGCTGGGCGGCAGCTAGCGGCGGGCGCGGGTCAGGCACCTCACCTACGGGGAGCAAGGATCACGCCCGCGGCCTCGCGGTGGGCGCGCTCGCCGTCCGCCCCGCGCCGGCGCTCGTCGAGCTCCACTAGCCGCTCCTCCAAGCCGTAGAGCACCAGCGTGTCGCCGACCTCGACCCTGCTGTGCTTGCCCGGCGCGCCCACGTACTCGCGCTCCGGCCGGTGGATCCCCAGCACCAGGACGCCCTCGTCGCGCAGCCGGAGCTCCTCGAGCCTACGGCCGGCAACCCAGTCGTCGTCCTCCACCTCCAGCTCGCCGACCCGGTAGCCGCCCTCGAGCTGGAGCAGTCCCGCGTAGTCCCGCACGTCGAGGCCCCGCGCGCGCATGAGACGCGTCGTAACCCGTGCGAGCGCGGCATCCACGAGGCAGCTTCGGCTGAGCAGGAGGAGCAGGAGCAAACCGCCGAGCAGGACGATCGCCCGTGATACCCGCTGACCCTCGGAGGCGCCGCCGAACGAGACGATCAGCGAGGCCGCGGCGGTGACCACGCCCGCGCTTCCAAGCAGCATCAGCACCAGCACGATTCGCCGCCGGATCGGGTGCCGGGTCACGGACTCCGCCTCGTCGGTTGTAAAGCCCACACCGGTGAACCCCGAGAGCGCCTGGAAGCGCGCGGATTCTCGAGACATCCCGGTCAGCGCGAGCATGATCCCGGCCACTCGGGTGACGAGCAGCGACAGCGCGATTATCGCCAGCACGAGGATGAGTGACGTCACAAGATCCCGTTACACGCACTCGCCTCCGGGTATCCCGAGCGGCGAGACTCAGGGCGGCTCGGCACAACCAAATGGCCGCTCCGGGGTGCAAGTAGGTTCTTGGCGAGGTCGTCCCGCGGACTTCCGGGGACGCGGGGCGGTCCGCCGCGTCAGGCGCCGTCCCCAAGCCGCCGCACCATGCGCACCTCGGTCCCGTCGTCCCGCTTCACGACCTCGACCGCGTCCATCAGCGACTCGATGACGCGGAGCCCCCGGCCGCGCTCGTGCTCACGGGGCGGCCGCCAGCGTCCGTGGTCGGAGACGTTGACCAGCACCCTGTCGCTCTCGCGCCGCGCATTGACCTGCACCGGGCCCTCCCGCGATCCGTAGGCGTGCTCCATCGCATTCGCCGCGGCCTCGCTGCACGCGAGGGTGATGTCCTCGACGTACCTCGCGCCCACCTGCTGGCGCCCCAGCCAGACGCGCACCTGCTCGCGTAGGCAGGACAGGTCAGCGCGCGGCCCGTCGAGGCGGAAGTCCAGCTCGGTCGCCACCGGGGTCACATGAACGGCGAGCAGGGCCACGTCGTCCGGCCGCTCTGCCTCGCCCAGCATCTCCGCCAGAATGTGGTCTGCGAGCAGATCCGCCTCGGCGGGACCTGCGCAGGCGACGCGTCGCAGCCTCTGCAGCCCATCGTCGATGCTCTCCCCCGGCCGCTCGACCAGCCCGTCGGTGAACAGGAGCAGGGTGGAGTCGGGCTCGATCCGGGTCGAGGCCTCCGGGAAGCTCGGCGCAGGTGCTACTCCGAGCGGCAGCCCGCGCGCGTCCTTCAGGTACTCGGCCTCCCCGCCCGGTCCGACGACGAGAGGTGGCGGGTGGGCCGCGGCCGAGTAGCTCGCGACGCCGCTGGCCGGATCTAGCGTCAGGAAGAGCAGCGTGGCCATCTCGCCCTCCTCGAAGCGCTGGAAGAGCCGATCCACGCTGGCCAGCGCCTCTGCAGGCGCAGGGCTGCCAATCCCGAACACGCGCAGGCTGGTGCGCAGCTGACCCATCACGCTGGCCGCGCGAAGACCCCGCCCAGCCACGTCGCCGATGGCCAGCCCCACCTTCCCGCCCGGCAGCGGCAGCACGTCGTACCAGTCGCCTCCGACATCCATCCCGGGGCCGCCGGGGAGGTAGCGCGCGGCGAAGCGCAGGCCGGGAACCTCGGGAAGGGTAGCCGGCAGCAGGCTGCGCTGGAGAGTCTCCGAGACATCGCGCTGGTGAGCGTAGAGACGCGCGTTGTCGAGAGCCATCGCGGCCCGGCGCCCCAGGTCGCGTGCAAGGCCCACCTCGTGCTCACCGTAGCGATCGGCCGTCTTGTAGCGGATCAGCAGGATCGCCCCCAGCGTGCGCCCGCGGGCGATCAGCGGGGCCACGACCGCCGACCGGTAGCGCACCTCGCGCGCGAAGGCCAGGTGCTCGTCGCTCTGCGCGATGTCCGTATAGAGATCTTCGAGCTCCCTGAACAGTCGGGCCTCCCCCTCCTGGAGCACCCGCGCCACCGGATGATCGCCCTCCGGGTCGAGCGGGAACCGGCGGCGCAGTTCGAGCAGCCGCTCGGCGATCTCGGGCTCGCGCGCCGCAACCGCTACGCCATGCAGCGCGCCGTCCTCCTCCAGCAGGTCGATCACGCACAGGTCGGCAACGCTCGGAACGGCCAGGTTGGCGATCGTCTGAAGTGTCTCCCCGGGATCGAGCGACGTGTCCAGCACCGCGCTCGCCTGGGCAAGGAAGCGCTGCCGCTCCTCACCGCGCTTTCGCTCGGTGATGTCGCGCGAGATCCCGATGATTCCGGCCACCCGCCCGTCGCGATCGAAGTAGGGGCTCTTCGCGGAGAGGAAGATCCGCTCGGCCCCGTCGACGGGGACCGTCTCCTCGAAGGTACGAGACACGCCGTCCGAGATGACGGAGCGGTCGTGTCGTTCCATGGCCTCGGCTACTTCGGGGCGGAAGATCTCGCCCGCGGTGCGGCCCACGACCTGGTCGGGGATCATCCCAACCACCGTGGCGGCCGCGGTGTTGGTCAGCAGATAGCGGCCCTCGACGTCCTTCACGAACACCGGGTCGGCGGACCCCTCTACGACCCCGTGGAGCAGGCTGTTGACCTGCCGGAGCGAGTCCTCGCTGTGCGAGCGCGCGATTGCCGCGGCGAGCACGTTGCCGGCGCTGCGGAGAAGGTTGACCTCGTCCTCGCCGAAGCTCCGGCGGCGCCGGCAGTAGGCGCCGAGCACCCCGAACGGCCGCGGCCGGCCACGGAGCGGGACGGACACGCCGCTGAGCACGCCAGTGCGAACTAGCGGCTCGTGTGGCGGGAACCGCTGCTCGCTCGTCAGGTCGTCCATCACCACCGGGGCGTTCTCGGCGATCGTGAACCCGGCCAGAGAGGAGCTGCCACCCGGTACCCGCAGGCCCACGATCTCCTCGTCCCAGCCGAAGCCGGCCCGCACCTCCAGCAGGTCACCGGAGGGCAGAAGCTCGAGGACCGCCGCGAGGTCGACGTCCAGCATTCCCACCACGCTCTCGACCGCGGCCTGCATCAGGTCGCCGGGCTCCGCGCCCTCGAGCGCACGGCGGCCGAGGTCCGCCACAGCCGCCTGCGCGCGGGCGAGCTGCCTTAGGTGCGCCTCGCCGGTCTCACTCTGCGCGTCGATGCCGATTGCGGTCCCCCAGACAGTCCCCCCCACAGGGTATCCGGCTCGTTTCGCGGAGCAAGCGGGAGGGAAAGAGCGGCAGGGCGTGGAGCGGATCGGGGACACCCGCCAGGAATACACCCATCTGTTCGATGTCTACGTGCCGATCGCGATCGCCGTCTTCGTCGTGATCCTGACCCTGGTCGTCTTCGTGGTGCTGCGCTTCAGGAGCTCCAGCCGCGAGTTTCCGGCGGGCGAGGAGAGCAGCAGGGCGGCCGAGGGGGCCTACGCGCTGGTGGTCGGTTGCGTCGTGGCCGCGCTTCTCTTCCTCACCTACGACTCGATGTCGGACATCGAGGCCTCCGAGCGGCAGGCGCGTGGCCCGCGGGTGGACGTGACAGCGGCGAAGTGGAATTGGACGTTCCACTACCCCGACTACGGGGTGACCCAGCTGGGGAGCGACCGGCGACCGACCACGCTCGTCGTCCCGGTCGACACGCCGGTGCGGTTTCGCATGACGTCGATCGACGTGATCCACGCCTTCTGGGTCCCCGCCCAGCGCTTCAAGCGGGACGCCTTCCCCGCGCGGACCACGACCTTCGTCCTCCGCTTCGGCCGCGAGGGCTTCATGCAGCGGGCCGGCGAGTGCAACCAGTTCTGCGGGCTGCTGCATTCGAGCATGGACTTCAACGTCGACGTGGTCGGAAAGACCGAGTTCCGCCGCTGGCTGCGCGACAAACGGGAGGCCGCCGGGTGACCATGGCCGTCGCGGTTCCCCGCCGTCGCGGGACGGTGCTCGACTACGTCGCCAGCACCGACCACAAGCGGATCGGGCTCGCCACTCTCGGCACGGCGCTGACCTTCTTCTTCCTCGCCGGCGCGCTGGCATTACTGATGCGAACGGAGCTGGCGCACTCCGGCATGCAGATCGTCTCGAAGGGCGCCTACAACGAGCTCTTCACGGTCCACGGATCGACGATGTTCTTCCTGTTCGCGGCGCCGGCGGCGCTCGGCGTCGGCCTCTACTTCGTGCCACTGCAGGTCGGCGCGGCCGACCTCGTGTGGCCGCGATTGCCGCTCCTCGGTTACTGGCTCTTCCTCGGGGGCGGAGTGGTGCTCTGGAGCGGCTTTCTCACCGAGCAGGGGGCCGCCGACTTCGGCTGGTTCGCTTTCTACCCGCTCTCCGACTCGGTCAACGCCCCCGGCACCGGCGCCGACTTCTGGGTCCTCGGGGTCGGACTCTCGCAGCTGGGCGTTCTCCTGATGGGGATCTCCCTCCTCGCCACCATCATCCGGCGCCGGGCGCCCGGCATGACGCTTCTGCGCATGCCCCTGTTCACCTGGAGCGAGGTGGCGACGATATTCATGGTCGTCACGAGCTTCCCGGTGGTGCTTGTGGCGATGGTCCTCCTCTACGTCGACCGCCAGGGAGTGCACATCTTCAGCGAGCCGGGCGGGGCGATCACCTGGCAGCACCTGTTCTGGTTCTACGCGCACCCGCTCGTCTACGTCGTCTTCTTTCCGCTCGTGGGAGCCGTGGGCGAGGTGATCGCGACCTTCTCCCGGCGCCGCTTCTTCGGCTACTCGGTGACCGTGCTCTCGCTGCTCGCCTTTGCCGCGTTGTCGACGAGCGTCTGGGGCCACCACATGTTCACGACCCAGGCCGTGAGCAATCGCTTCTTCTCGCTCACCTCCACGGCGATCGCGGTGCCGGCGGGGATCGAGTACTTCGCGTTCATCGCGACGATGTGGGGCGGGCGCATTCGCCTGGGGGTGCCGATGCTGTTCGCGCTCGGCTTCGTCCTGCTGTTCCTGATCGGCGGGCTCTCCGGCATCTTCGTCGCCTCGCCGCCGCTCGACTACCACGTCCATGACAGCTACGTGGTAGTCGCCCACTTCCACTACACGCTGTTCGGGGGGACGGTTTTCGGCTTGTTCACGGCGATCTACTACTGGTTCCCCAAGGTCACCGGTCGGCTGCTGGGCGAGACACTGGGTCGCTGGCACGCGGGGCTGATGTTCGCGGGGGGCCTGCTCACGTTCATCCCGATGTTCTTCTTGGGCGAGGAGGGGATGCCGCGGCAGGTAGCGGACTACGCCCCGTTCCACCATTGGGACACGCTGAACTTGCTGGCCACGATCGGCGCCTGGACGATCTTCGCGTCGCTCGCCGTGTTCCTCGTGAACCTGTTCCGCTCGCTGCTGGGCGGCGAGCCCGCGGGCCGCGACCCCTGGGAGGGCCAGACCCTCGAGTGGGTCGCCGACTCGCCGCCGCCGCGCCACAACTTCGACGCCCTGCCGCGTGTGCGCTCCTACGCGCCGCTGCTCGACCTCAGACAGCGGGAGCGCGCCTGATGTCCCCGCCCTGGGTGATCGCCGGATGGGGTGCCTTCATGGCCATCGTCGGCCTCGTGGGGGTCTTGTTCTTCGATCTCAAGGGTCCCGAGACGCCGGCGTTCTTCGGCGGTGTGACCGGGGTCATGGTCGTGCTCGGGCTGCTGCTCCGGCTGCTCAGGCTCGGCGTCTCCGCGCCCGACGGCCCTCGCCCCTCCCCCGACCTGAGCCCCGCGACGGCATGGCTCGGCGTCTCGCTCGTGCTGCTGGCGACAGGGGCGGAGCTGGGCCTCTGGCTCGTCTACATCGCGGGCGGGATGACCACCGTCGGGGTCGGCGGCCTGGTCCGCGAGCTGCGAGCGGAGCGCCGCGCCGCCGAGGAGGAGGCCTGACGTGCGCCGGAAGGCGGCCCTTCTCACTGGGCTGGCGATCCTCGCAGCGGCGCTGTCGCCGCCCATGCACGAGCGTGCCGACCAGCTGCTCTCCGCCCACATGGTCCAGCACCTGCTCCTGACGCTGGTGGCAGCGCCGCTGGTCGTAGCCGGCGCGCCGCTCCCACTGGCGATCCGGGCCGTGCCGAGAGCGCACCGGCGCACGCTCCTGCGCGTGCTCGCGGCGCTCGCGCGGCCGGCGGTGGGCTGGACGGTCTTCAGCGCCGTCCTCGTTGGGACGCACGCGCCGCCCCTCTACGACGCGGCCGTGCGGAGCGCGCCGCTGCACGGCTTGGAGCACGGCCTGTACATGGCGGCGGCGCTCGTCTTCTGGCTGCCGCTCGTGGGTCCCGAGCCCCTGAGGCGGCAGTCGTCCCCCCTGGCCCGGGTCCTGGCGCTGCTGGCGACGATGCCGCCCATGGCGGCCGTGGGCATCTGGCTGATGGACGTGAACAGCGAGGTCTACTCGGCCTACGGCCAGGCGCTCGCCGACCAGCGCCTCGCCGGCGAGCTGATGTGGCTCGGAGGAACGCTCCCGCTCGCCGCGGCGACCCTGGCCGTCGCCTGGACCTCACTCCGCCGAGAGGAGGAGCGGCAGCGGGTTGGCGACGCGCACACCGACCGTCGTCTCGCCGCCTCGGAGGGAACCCGGTGAAGGTCCGGGCGGCGCTCGCGGCGCTCTGCGGGATCGGGGCGCTGGCGGGGCTGGTGCTCGGCCCGAGCGCGCCAGCGAAGCCCGGTCCCGCGGAGAGCGGCAGGCAGCTCTACGTCGAGGGCTGCTCCTCCTGCCACGGCATGGACGCCCGCGGCAGCCCCGGCCGGGGGCCGACCCTACGCGGCGTGGGAGCGGCTGCCGCGGACTTCTACCTCCGGACCGGCCGCATGCCGCTCGCCGACCCGAAGGACCAGCCGGAGCGAAGCGACTCGCCGTACACCGGGGCCGAGATCCGCGCCCTGGTCGACTACGTGGCCAGCTTCGGCGGACCGCCGGTACCGCGCATCGACCCGCGGCGCGGCACCGTGTCGGAGGGCAACCAGGTCTTCTCAGATCACTGCATGGGCTGCCACCAGGTGGTGGGCCAGGGCGGCATCACGACGCAGGGCGTGGCCCCCGACCTCCGCAAGTCGAAGCCCGTGGACGTCGGCGAGGCCATCACGGTCGGTCCGTACGTGATGCCGCGCTTTACAGACCAGCTGTCGCGGCGAGAGATCGCCTCCGTGGCCCGCTACGTCGACTACACGAAGCATCCCGACGACCGCGGGGGCTGGGGGATCGGCCATATCGGCCCGGTCCCCGAGGGAATGGTCACCTGGCTCCTGGCCCTGTTCGCGCTCGTGCTGACGATCCGCGTGCTCGGCGAGGGGACCTCTTGAGGCGGCTCCTCCGCACCCTGCTGGCAGTGATCGGCTTCGGCGCCGTGCGCCGGCGCGCGCGGCGCCGGCACGAGGAGGCACAGGCGCGGCGAGCGGAGCGTCCGACCGAGCCGGATCGGCGCGCCGAGAACCTGGTGGTCGCCGCACTGCTCCTCGCCGCGGCGGCTGCCTTGGCCTTCGTCGTCCTGTACCTGGTCACCCCCAACACCCAGCTGCTGGGGCTGACCTTCGGCGGCGCCCTGGCCCTCCTGGGACTGGCTGCCGCGCTCGCAGGCAAGCGCGTGGTTTCGCAAGAGCAGGCAGCCGAGGAGTACCCGGAGTTCGGCGACGAGCGGGCTCAGGGCGACGTCCAGGCGGTCGTGGAGGAGTCCGGCTCCTCGATCAGCCGGCGCCGCCTGCTGCTGGGCGCCGCCGGGCTGGCCGGCGGCGCGCTGGGAGCGGCCGCCCTGCTTCCGGCGGCGTCGCTCGGCCCGAACGTCGACGGCACCATCGCCGCCACGCCCTGGCGACGCGGCCGGCGCGTCGTGAGCCGTGACGACAAGTTGATCCGGGCGGAGGAGGTCTCCGAGAGCACCTTCGTCACCGGCTTCCCGGAGGGCGCCACCAAGGAGAGCCTCGGCGCGCCGCTGATCATCGTGCGCGTCCCGGCGCCCGAGCTCCGGCTTCCGCCGGACCGGCTGGCCGGCGCCCCGGACGGGATCATCGCGTTCTCCAAGATCTGCCCGCACGCGGGCTGCGCGGTGTCGATGTACAGGCACCCGCGCTTCCGCCCGACGGCCCCCAAACCAGCGCTGGTCTGCCCCTGCCACTACTCGACCTTCGATCCCAGCCGGGGCGGCAAGCTCCTGTTCGGACCGGCCGGGCGGGACCTGCCGCAGCTGCCGCTCCAGATCACGGCGGCGGGCGAGCTCGAGGCGGGAGGGGACTTCTACGAGTCGATAGGACCGTCCTACGGGCGAAGCCGTGAGAAACCCGGGAGGAAGGATTGATCCGACGGCTCGTGCGCTTCGTGGACGAGCGCCTGGGCGCCGGGCCGGCTCTGCGCAGCACGCTGCGCTACGTCTTTCCCGGCCACTGGTCGTTCATGCTCGGCGAGATCGCGCTCTACGCGTTCGTCGTGCTCGTCGCCACGGGGATCTTCCTGACCTTCTTCTACGTCCCGAGCGACCAGACCACGACGTACGCCGGCTCCTACGCGCCGCTCCAGGGTGTGACCATGGGCAAGCAGTACGCGTCGACGCTCGGGCTCTCGTTCGACGTGCCGGCCGGGCTGCTGATGCGGCAGACGCACCACTGGGCGGCCAACGTCTTCGTCGCCGCGATCGTGCTGCACCTGATGCGGATAGCGCTGACGGGCGCCTACCGCAAGCCGCGCGAGCTCAACTACTGGGTCGGGGTGACGATGCTCGGCCTCGCGATCTTCGAGGGCTTCCTCGGCTACTCGCTGATCGACGACCTGCTGTCCGGAATGGGGCTGGTGATCGCCTACTCGGTGGCGCTCTCGATCCCGTTCGTGGGCGACGACTTCGCCTTTCTCGTCTGGGGCGGCGAGTACCCGGGCTCATCGTCGTTCTGGCCCCGACTCGAGATCGTCCACGTCTTGATCGTCCCCGTGATCCTGGCGGCGCTGATCACGGTCCACCTCCTCCAGATAACGCGGCAGCACCACACTCAGTTCGCCGGGCGCGGGCGGACCGAGAGGCGACTGCTAGGAACTCCGATGTGGCCGGGCTACGCGCTTCGATCGATCGGCCTGCTGCTGTTCGTCGGCGCCGTCCTCTTCCTGCTCGGCGGCCTGGTGCAGATCAACCCGATCTGGCAGTGGGGCCCCTACGAGACCTGGCTCTCCACCAACGGGGCGCAACCCGACTGGTACCTCGGTTGGCTGATCGGCGGCCTGCGGCTGATGCCGCCGCTCGAGGTGCAGGTCTTCGACTACACGCTCATGCCGAACCCGTTCTTCGGCGGCTTCCTGTTCCCCAACCTCGTCTTCCTCGTGCTCTTCCTCTGGCCTTGGATCGGGCGGCGCTTCTTCGGCGACACGCGCGCCCACAACCTCCTGGAGCGGCCCCGCGACAATCCGCGCCGCACCGCCACCTTCTACGCCTTCCTCTCCTGGGTCTTCATCGTCTTCGCGGCCGGGTCGATGGATCGCTTCTACCTGCGCAGCGGCATTCCCTACGAGGGGCAGGGGTGGTTCTTCCGCGCGGCTGCCGTGCTGGCCCCGTTCCTCGTCTACTTCGTCGTCAGGCGCATCTGCGAGGAGCTGCGCGATCGGGGCGACCACCCGTTGCGGGGGTGGACGGGCCGGGTGGTTAGGCGCACGGATACTGGGGGCTTCGAGGAGGAACCGCCCACCTCCTAGCTGGGCTGCCCACGCACCTTGTGAACGGCTGAAAGACGTCCGGGCCTCTCCAGAGGCTGTGGGTCTGCGACGACTCACCGCCCAAAGGAGGGCCCGGATGCGTGTTCACGCTAACGCCAAGCTCGGACCTGCGGGTCGGCTGGCG
>DATFQM010000024.1:0-13100 GCA_035264265.1 Thermoleophilaceae bacterium | reverse complement strand
GACATTCCGGACAGCCGGATCTCGGAGGCCACCGCGGCGGAGGTGAGCGAGCGGCTGCCACAGGTCTCGGGCGGCATGCGCCCCAAGCTCGAGGCGTGCGTGCGCGCTCTGCGAGCGGGCGTGGACGCCGCGCACATCGTCGACGGCCGCCGGCCCCACTCCCTTCTGCTCGAGCTGTTCACCGACGAGGGCATCGGCACGAAGCTGTGGCCCAAGTGACACTTGCGGAGCTCCAGTCCCTCGAGCGAGACGCGGTCATGCCGACCTACGCCCGCAATCCCGTGGAGTTCGTCCGTGGCGAGGGCACCCGCCTATGGGACGACGAGGGCAACGAGTACCTCGACTTCCTGGCCGGCATCTCGGTGGTACAGCTCGGCCACTGCCACCCCGCCGTGGTGGAGGCGGTCGGGAAGCAGGCGAGGCGGCTGTTGCACGTCGGCAACCTCTTCTACACGGAGCCGGCCATGAGCCTGGCAAAGCGCCTGGCCGAGGTCTCGCTGGGCGGCAAGGTGTTCCTCACGAACTCCGGCACGGAGGCGATCGAATGCGCGATCAAGCTGGCTCGGCGGCACAAGCAGGGGGGCGACTTCGTCGTCCTCGAGCATGGCTTTCACGGCCGGACGATGGGCGCGCTCTCCGCAACCCCGCAGGAGTCGAAGCAGGCTCCCTTTGCGCCGCTGGTGCCGGGCTTCACGGCGGTTCCGCGCGAGGGCCCGCCGCTGCCGCTCGTCCAGGCTGTGACCGACCGCACGGCGGCCGTGATCATCGAGCCGATCCAGGGGGAGTCAGGGATCCACCCGATCCACCCGCAGATGCTCGCTGCCGCCCGCGACGCCTGCGAGGACAGCGGCGCGCTGTTGGTCTTCGACGAGATCCAGTGCGGCATGGGCCGCAGCGGCGACCTCTGGGCGTGGGAGGACTCGGGCATCGTGCCCGACGTCATGACCGTGGCCAAGGGGCTCGGCGGGGGGCTTCCGATCGGCGCCTGCGTGACGACATCCGAGCACGCCACGCTCCTCCAGACCGGCGACCACGGCTCGACCTTCGCCGGCGGCCCGGTGGCGGCCGCGGCGGCCAACGCGGTGCTCGAGGTGGTGGACGACGACGACTTCCTGGCGGAGGTCCGCCGGAAGGGCGACGCGCTATCGGGCGCCCTGCGTGCTCTCGGCCTCGACGTCCGTGGGCGCGGGCTGATGCTCGCCTTCGCGACCTCAGACGGGCCGGCGCTCGCGCGACGCCTCCTGCTCGAGCAGCGGCTGGTGGCCCACGCCACGGGGCCGGACACGGTGCGGTTGCTCCCGCCGCTCACGGTGAGCGACGAGGAGATCGACCAGGCCGTCGTTCGGATCGGCGCCGCGCTGGGCTGAGCGTGCTGTTCTTCGCGTACGGCAGCAACATGGCGGCCGAGGAGATGGCCGCCTTCGCGCCCGAGGCGCGGTTCGTCGGGCCGGCGCGGCTCCCGGGGTTCCGGCTCGAGTTGCGGCGCCGATCGATCCGCTGGGGCGGCGGCGCCGCCGACGTCGTCGAGCGCGAGGGCGGCGAGGTGTGGGGCGTCGTGTATGAGCTGCCGGACGTGGCCCTGCTCGACGGCAAGGAGGGCGCTGGCTTCGCCTACCGCCGGCGCGAGGTGCGGGTCGAGCTGGACGGCGAGCCGCTCCCCGCTCTCGCCTACGAGGTGATCGACAAGGAGCCCGAAGAGGTCGCTCCGACGGAGGAGTACGCGACGCTGATCCTGCGGGCGGCCCGCGAGCGGAGGCTGCCGGCCCCCTGGCTCCGGGAGCTGGAAGGGCGCCTTCGGATAGCGTGACCGAGGCATGGCCGACCAACGCCACACGCTGATCAAGACCGCCTCCTACGAGGCCGAGCCCGGCGAGGTCGGGCGGGTCCTGCTGCTGTATTCCGGCGGCCTCGACACGAGCGTGATGCTCAAGTGGATCCAGGAGGAGTACGAGGCGGAGGTGGTCGCCCTCACCGTGGACCTTGGCCAGCCGGGCGAGGACTTCGAGGTGGTCAAGGGCAAGGCCTTGCAGCTCGGCGCGCTCGACTGCCATGTCGTCGACGCCCGAGCGGAGTTCGCTTCCGGGTACGTCCTGCCGGCGATCAAGGCGAACGCGCTGTACGGGGGCGGCTACCCGCTGTTCACGGCGCTCGGTCGCCCCCTGATCGCCCGGCTGGCCGTGGACAAGGCCCGGGAGTCGGGCTGCGACACGATCGCCCACGGCTGCACCGGCAAGGGGAACGACCAGGTGCGGATCGAGTCGACGATCGCGGCGCTCGACCCGCGCATGAAGATCATCGCCCCGGTCCGTGGGTGGCAGATGGGACGCGAGGAGGAGGTCGCCTACGCGCGCGAACACGGCATCCCGGTGAAGGGCGGCAGCGAGTCGCCCCCCTACTCGATCGACGACAACCTCTGGGGCCGGTCCAGCGAGGGCGGGCCGATCGAGGACCTCTCGGAGCCGCCCCACGACGACGTCTTCAACCTGGTGAGGGACCCGCGCGAGGCACCGGACGAGCCTGGGGAGCTGACCGTCGAGTTCGAGCGGGGTTGCCCCGTGGCTCTGAGCGGGGAGCGGCTCGACCTGGTGGAGCTGCTGCAGCGAGCCGGCGAGATCGGCGCCCGGCATGGGATCGGGATCGTGGACCACATCGAGGACCGGATCGTGGGCCTCAAGGTGCGAGACCTGTACGAGGTCCCGGCCGCGGAGCTGATACTTACCGCGCACAAGGACCTGGAGAAGCTGGTGGGCACGATCCACCAGAACACCTTCAAGCCCCAGCTCGACGGCCACTGGGCCTACCTGGTCTACGCCGGGCTCTGGTACGAGCCGCTGCTCCAGGACCTGAACGCCTTCATGGACTCGGTGAACGAGCAGGTGACGGGCTCGGTGACCCTGCGACTGTTCAAGGGGAGCACCCGGCCGCTGGCCCGCGAGTCGCCGAACGCGCTGTACGACCCGGCGCTGGCGGGGTTCGGACAGTCCGGCGGTCTCTTCTCACAGCAGGCATCGCCGGGCTTCATCGAGCTATGGTCGCTGCAATCGCGGATGGCGTACGGAATTCGGAATCGGGGTAGGGAGGAGTAGCCATGACGACCCGCGGATACACCGTCCTTGGCTGGATCACCTGGCAGATCGGCACGCGCGTGGCGAAGCGAAAGATGGCCAAGAACCGGGTGAAGCTGGGCGCGGCCGGCGTGGTGCTGCTCGTCCTGCTCGGCGGCATCATCGCCGCGCGCTCGGGCGGCGGCGAGTAGCACGCCGGCGATCAGCCCCCGGCCCGCCCCGCTATCGACCTAGAGAGTCACTTAGCCGGGCTCCTAGCCCGGTTAGGTGACGCTGTACCGGTTCCGCTCTGAGCGGAAAAGCGCTGTCGGGCGCCGCCGGCGCCGCGGTCGAGCCGTCGGCTCCCGCCCGTAGACTCGGATCGCGGTGACCTGCGTCCACCTGCACGTGCACTCGGAGTACTCCGTGCTCGACGGCGCATGCAAGATCGGGGCCCTCGCGGAGCGGGCCGCGGCCTTCGACCAGCCCGCCCTCGGGCTCACCGACCACGGCGTCATGAACGGCGCCGTGGAGCACTACAAGGCGTGCACGGCGTACGGAATCAAGCCGATCATGGGCCTCGAGGCCTACCTGGTGGACGACATCCGCCTGGACACGATCCGCTATGAGCGCAACCACCTCACGCTGCTTGCAGAGACCGACGAGGGGTTCCGCAACCTGGTCAAGCTGAGCTCGGCCGGCTACCTGGACGGCTACCGGCGGGGCAAGGCGAACGTCGACACGGAGCTCCTGTCGCGCTACTCGCGAGGCGTGATCGCGCTGAGCGGCTGCCTCCAGTCGCGCTTCTGCCAGCGCATCGTGGACGGCGCCCCGGCGCAAGCCCGGGCTCACGCCGACGAGCTGGTGCAGATCTTCGGCCCCGAGAACGTCTACCTCGAGGTCCAGCGGAACGGCCTCGCCGAGCAGGATCGGGCCAACGAGGGGGCCCTGCGGGTGGCGCGCGAGCTGGGCCGGCCGATAGTGGGGACCGCCGACGTGCACTACCTCCGCCGCGAGGACTATGACAACCACCGCGCGCTTCTCTGCGTCCAGACCAAGAGCACGCTGGCCCAGCCCAAGCTGAGCTTCGAGACCAACGAGTTCTACCTGAAGGACTCGCACGAGATGGAGGCCGCCTTCGCGCCCTGGCCGGAGGCGCTTGCGTCGACGGTGGAGATCGCGGAGCGCTGCTCGGTGGAGATGGAGCTCGGCAAGATGCTCCTGCCGCGCTTCCCCACCCCCGACGGCGAGGCGGAGTGTGACTACCTGCGGCGGCTGGCCCACGACGGGCTGCGGCGCCGCTACGGCGACCCACCGCCGGCGCACGCCGTCGAGCGCCTCGATATGGAGCTGGACGTGATCTCGAGCATGGGCTTCGACGCCTACTTCCTAATCGTCTGGGACTTCGTCAAGTTCGCCAAGGACAGCGGCATCGCGGTGGGACCCGGGCGCGGCTCGGCGGCAGGCTCGATCGTCTCCTACTGCCTGGGGATCACCGACGTCGACCCGCTGGCCTACGGCCTCCTGTTCGAGCGCTTCCTCAACGCCGAGCGCAAGTCGATGCCCGACATCGACATCGACTTCTCGGTCAAGGGGCGCGACCGCGTGATCCAGTACGTCGCGGACAAGTACGGACGCGAGTCGGTGGCTCAGATCGTCACCTTCGGCCGCATGTTCCCGCGTGCGGCCACCCGTGACGCCGCGCGGGTGCTGGGTTACGACTACGGGACCGGGGACCGCATCGCCAAGCTGATCCCGGAGCCCGTGATGGGCCGCTCCAAGAGCTTCGACGAATACCTCGGCGAGGAGCCAGAGCTGAGGCGCGTCTACGACAGCGAGGGCGAGGCACGCCAGGTGATCGAGGCCGCCAAGGGGCTCGAGGGAATCGTGCGCAACTCCTCGATCCACGCGGCGGCTGTCGTGATCGCCGACCGTCCGCTCACCGACATCGTGCCGCTGCAGCTGGCGGAGGACCGGCCGGTCACCCAGTACCCGATGGGCCCGATCGAGGAGATCGGGCTGCTGAAGATGGACTTCCTCGGGCTCCGCAACCTGGACGTGATCGAGGCCGCGCTCGACATCGTGGAGGAGTCCACGGGCGAGCGGCCGGACATGGCCGCGCTGCCGCTCGACGACGCGAAGACCTACGAGATGCTCGCCCGCGGCGACTCGGTGGGAGTGTTCCAGTTCGAGTCCGACGGCATGCGCGACGCGCTGCGGAAGGTGGGGCCCACCGAGTTCAACGACCTGGTGGCGCTCGTGGCGCTGTACCGGCCGGGCGCCATGCGCTACATCGACGCCTACGCGCAGAACAAGCGCATCCCGGAACGGATCCAGTACCTGGACGAGCGGCTCCGTCCGATAACGGAGTCCACCTACGGCGTGATCCTCTTCCAGGAGCAGTCGATGGAGATCGCCAAGGAGATCGCCGGCTTCTCCGGACCGGAGGCGGACGACCTCCGCAAGGCGATCGGGAAGAAGCTCCGCGACAAGATGGCCTCGCTGCGGGACCGCTTCTTCGAGGGCGCGCGGGCCAGCGGCACGAGCGAGCGGGTGATCCAGGAGCTGTGGGCGGTGAACGAGGCCGCCGCTGACTACTCGTTCAACCGGAGCCACGCCGCCTGCTACGGGCTGATCGCCTACCGGACCGCCTGGCTCAAAGCCAATTACCCGGCCGAGTACATGGCGGCGCTGATCTCGTCCGTCATGTCGACCAAGGACAAGGTGCCCTTCTTCGTCTCCCGCTGTGAGGAGATGGGGATCGAGGTGCTGCCGCCGGATGTGAACGTCTCCGGGCACGCCTTCCGGGTTGTCGGCGGCAACATCCGGTTCGGGCTCGACGCCGTAAAGAACGTGGGCGCCGCCGCGGTCGACGCGATCCTCGCCGCCCGCGACCAGGGCGGCCCGTTCGGCTCGATCTGGGACTTCTGCCGGCGCGTGGACGCGCGCACCGTCAACAAGAAGGCGACCGAGGCGCTCGTCAAGTGCGGCGCGCTGGACTCCACGGGCGCCGGGCGGCGGGGAATGCTGGCGGTGCTGGCGCAGGCGCAGGCGTCGGGTCAGAAGGTCCAGCTCGACGCGCAGCTGGGGCAGGGCTCGTTCTTCGACGCCGCCGGCCCGGGGGAGGCCGACGGGGGCCCGGAGCTGCCCGTGCCGCCGCTCCCGGATGCACGTGAGCAGCTGAACGCCTGGGAGAAGGAGACGCTCGGCTTGTTCCTGTCGAGCCACCCGCTCAAGGAGGTGCGCCCGGCTCTGCGCGCCCGGGTCGACTGCTCGCTGGCCGAGCTGAGCGGCAGGCCCGACGGCGAGTGGGTGACGGTCGGCGGGATGATCGCGGAGTGCAAGCGGATCCGAACCAAGAACGGCGACCCGATGATGTTCGCCACCCTGGACGACCTCGAGGGCCAGGTTGAGCTCCTCGTGTTCAACTCCACCTATGCGCAGAACGCCGACAAGATCGACAGCGATCGTGTGGTGATCGTGCGCGGTAGGGTCGATCACAAGGAACAGGGCGAGACCAAGCTGGTCGCCCAGGAGGTCGAGCCGTTCGAGCCCGACCCGGCCGAAGTAGCCCGCGCGGCTGAGCGTGCCGCGACGCCACCACCGCCGAAACGGTTGACGCTCCAGGTGCCGTCCGGCATTCCCGAGTCGTTCCTCGATGAGCTCAAGGAGGTCGTGCAGAGCTTCCCCGGGGACTACGAGCTCCAACTCGCGGTGGGAGAGCGCCTCCTCTGTCTCGGCCCCGACTACCGGGTGTCCGCCGACGGCGCCTGCAGGGCCGAGCTCGGCGCCCTCCATGGCGCGGCGCGCATAGTGGCGTAGCGCCAGCCGCGGCCCCCTCTCACTTCTCCGTGGGCGGAAATGCAGCTGGGTAGGGAGCGGAACCCGAATCTCACCGGTACCCTCGCCCGCCGGTCGGGCTTCGTCAGCCGCTCGGCCGCAACGATGCCACCTAGCCGGGCTGTGGGCCCGGCTAAGTGGCACGGTAGGCCCGAGCTCGTGGGCGCTGAGCGTTCGAGCCGCGGCTGACCCACCGAAGCCGGCCTTTCGCCCAGCGAGATGCGAGAGGGGGGCCGCGGCTACACTGGCCCGATGAATAGCCTGGCCCGGACTGAGGCGGAGCTGCACGAGTGCAGGCAGTGCTGCAGCTTCTGCGATCGCGTCGTCTACCCATCGGGCTGCGTCCAGTCCGGCTGCCAGTACCTCTACCTGTACGACGACGAGCACAGCGGCCGCCGCTACATGGGTTGCATGCACAAGGTGTTCCGCGGCGAGATCGACGTCGAGCTGTTCGAGCAGGCCGAGCGGACCCGCCAGGGATTCGGCGGCGTCAAGGTCGCTGGGATGCCGCGTCCCCAGTGCCGGGTCGCGGTGGAGCGCGCCTACGACGGCAACGGCGAGCCGTTCGACTGCGTCAATCCCGACTTCTTCGCAACGCCCGCCGTCACGGACCCGGCGTTCGACCTCCGCGAAGGACTGTAGCCGGGCTGTAGGGCCTCCTTACCCACCTACACGGTTGGGCAAGTGACATTGCGCCGGGCGCGGCGGTTCGCTAGCGGCGCCGCCTGCGGGCGCGCCGCCCCGACGCCCGGAGCTCCTTCGTCCGCTGCACATCCGCCTTGGCCGGCGCCTTCCCCTCCACGCCCGGGCCCTCGAAGATCGCCGGCAGCCCCTCGAAGCGCGGCTCCGAGAGGAAGGCCGCGCAGCCGCGGGCGCCGAGCTCGCCGTCGCCCGGCGGGGCGTGGCGGTCGCGGTTCGAGCCGAGCGCGGTCTGCGAATCGTTGATGTGCAGGCAGGCCAGGCGATCGACGCCGACGATCTCCACGCAGCGATCGATCACCTCGGAGAGCTTGTCGGCGGTGGAGATGTCGAAGCCGGAGGCGAACATGTGGCAGGAGTCGAGGCATAGTCCGAGGCGCTTGCTTTCGCCGGCCTTGCGGATCAGCCTGTTCAACTCCTCGAACGAGCGACCGAGCGTGTCGCCCGTGCCGGCCGTGTTCTCGAGTAGCAGCCGGCAGCCGTCGGACTCGTCGAGCCCCGCCCTCAGCATCTCGGCAACCCGGGGAAGGGCCTCCTCGTGCGGCTCCCCCTTGGCCGAGCCCGGGTGCAGCACCACTCCCAGTGCGTCGATCGCATCGCCCAGCTCGAGGTGATGAACGAGCGAGTCGAGCGATTTGCGGCGCATCTCGCGGTCCGTGGTCGCGCAGTTGATCAGGTAGACGGCGTGGATCACCACCGCCTTGATCGGGCCGTCCGCCATCAGCTCGAGGAACTCATCGATGTCGTCCTGCTTCCAGCGCGTCGGCCGCCACTGCCGCGGGGATTGACCCCAGATCTGGATCGATTCGCAGCCGAGCTCGACGCCGCGTCCGTGGGCCTCCACGAGACCTCCGGCAGTAGAGACGTGTGCGCCGACTAGCATTGATTACCTCCGCGGGGCTTCCAGCCCCGCGTTCTGATGCTGCTCTTCGACATTACGTCTCAGATCCGATGAGGGTCAGATTCGCACCGTCACCGACCGGGGAGCTGCACGTCGGCGGCGCGCGCACGGCACTGTACAACTGGCTCCTGGCGCGCAGCTCGGGTGGGGCGTTCGTGCTGCGGATCGAGGACACGGACCGGGAGCGCTCGACGCCCGAGAACGTCGAGCAGATCCTCGACGGGCTACGCTGGCTCGAGCTCGACTGGGACGAGGGCCCCTACTCGCAGGCGGGAAGGCTCGACGCGCACACCGAGGCGATTGACCGGTTGCTCGCCGAGGGCCGCGCGTATGAGGACGAGGGCGCCGTGCGGCTGCGCGTCCCGGACGAGGGCGAGACTGTGGTCGAAGACGTCATCCGCGGGGCGGTCCGCTTCCCGCACGCGTCGATCAATGACTTCGTGATCCGCCGCTCCGACGGCAGCCCTCTCTACAACCTCGCGGTGGCCGTGGACGACCGCGACATGGGCATCACCCACGTCGTCCGCGGCGAGGACCACCTCTCGAACACCCCTCGCCAGGTGATGTTGCTACGGGCGCTGGGCGAGGAGCCGCCCGTCTACGCCCACCTGCCGCTCCTCCACGGGCCCGACCGGAAGAAGCTCTCCAAGCGCCACGGCGCGGCCTCGGTTCAGGAACTGCGAGCGGCGGGCTACCTGGCCGAGGCGGTACGCAATTACCTGGCTCTGCTCGGCTGGGGCCTCGACGAGACCACCACCTTCCTTTCCACCGAAGAGCTGATCCGGAACTTCTCCCTTGAGCGGGTCTCGCGGAACCCCGCGGTCTTCGACGAGCAGAAGCTCCGCTGGATGAACGGCCGCTATCTGCGCGAGCTCGATCCCTCGGAGCTGAAGGCGCGCATCGAGGCGCTGGTGGGACGCGAGGTGCCGGAAGAGGCCGTGGCCATCTCCCAGCAGAAGATGCAGACGCTCGCGGACTTCTGGCCACTCGCCGGCTTTCTCGTTGAGCGGCAGGCGACCGACCAGCGGGCTTGGGAGAAGGTCATGCGCGACGGGGCGCCCGAGCGCCTGCGAGCCGCCCGCGAAGCGCTCGCTGCGGCGGACGCCTTCGACGAGCATGGCGTGGAGGGCGCACTGCGGGAGGTCGTGGAGCGACTCGACGTAAAGCCGAAGGACGTGTTCCAGCCGGTCCGCGTCGCGATCAGCGGCACCACGGTCTCACCGGGGATCTTCGAGTCACTCGCCGCGCTCGGCAGGGACGAAGCGCTGGCCCGAATCGACGCCGCGCTGGACAGATCTCGCCCGCAGCGGTGACGATCCGGGCGCAGATTTCCACTTGATCCTGCTGATGGGTCCAGGGACGGACGCGAATGTGGCCCGGGATGGGCCGCGGCGAGAGCTCCCCGGACACAATCGCAGGAAAGTGACGTCACGATGACCACTCCCGCTAGCCGGCCCGGAGCGGCCATGCCGCAGCACGGCGAAGGCCAAGGGCGCCGTCTCACGGCCGCCTTCGAGGCGCTGGAGGCGTTTCCGGCGGTGGCCGAGTCGCGCAACCGCGTGCTCCGGTTGGTCCGCGAGGAGCGGGCGTCGCTCAGCGACGTGGCGGCAGGCGTCGAGTCGACGTGGCGCTCGCGATCGCCGTGCTCCGCATATCCAACCGCACCGGATCGCGAAAGAAGGGAAAGGTCGCGAGCATCCCCGAAGCGATCCAGGTCCTCGCCGCCGACGGTGTCGAGACCCTCGCGGCAGGTATCGCCACTTCGACTTCTTCGAGCGCACCCCCGGCTGGGACCTGATGCCCGAGCGCTTCCGGCTCCACGCGGTCGCCTGTCAGGCCGCCGCCGACCGGCTTGCCCGGCAGCTCGACTACCTAGATCCAGCCGCGCTCAGTAGCGATGAGGACCGCCTGCCCGCGGTCTATGGCGCCGAGCTTGGCGTAGCCGTTGTGGAGGTGCGTCCGCGCCGTGCTCGTGGAGAGGCCCAGGTCGTTCGCGATCTGCTTGTCGACCTTGCCCTCCGCGAGGCGCTCGAGCACCTCCGCCTCCGACGCCGCCCACCACGGCGTGGTCGACGCCCAGCTCGAGCCGCTCCGCGTCCACGCGCTCGTCCGGGGTGCGAGCTTCCCCGTGCACCCGATCCGGGTAGCCGGGGTAGGCGTGGCAGAGCACGAGCTTCACTATGTCGTGCAGCAGCGCGGAGCAGAGCAGCTGGCCGCGAGCGAGGTCCCCTCGCGGTGAAGACGACGGGGTTCCGCCTGATGGTGGAGGCCCCGAAGCTGAAGTGGCGCCTGCCGGGCCGCAATGTCGCCCGCGCCGCGTTCGTCCGAGTGACCACGGCCCGTACGATCTAGCCGTGCAGGTGCGGCTCGATCCCGACCGGCCGCTGCGCGAGCAGCCGGGGCTCGGTCACAACCGCTGGCACCCCGCCCTGGCGCCGGTCGCCGCGGTGGCCCCGGGCGACGGGCTGACCCTCGAGCTGCGCGACTCCATGGACGGGCAGGTCACGGCGGACACCACCCACGACGACCTGCTCGAGCTGCAGGCGGTCTCCCACGTCCTCACGGGCCCGGTTGCGGTCCGTGGAGCCGAGCCGGGCGACCTGCTCGAGCTCGAGATCCTCGGCTACGCCACGGCGGCATTTGGCTGGACGGCGGTGCTTCCGGGGGCCGGAGCGCTCGGGGACCTCGTCGAGCGGCCCTATCTCGTGCGCTGGGAGCTGGCCGGCGGGGTGGCGCGGTCGGACGACCTGCCTGGCGCCCAGGTACCCGCATGCATCCATGCCGGGGTCATCGGCGTCGCTCCCTCGCCGGAGCTGTTCGACGAGGTCCTGCGCCGGGAGCGGATTCTCGCCGAAGCCGGGCACCCGGTACGGATGCCGGATAGCGACACGGCGTTTCCCGACGGGGCTCGCGAGGGGCTGCGCACCATGCCTCCCCGCGAGAACGGCGGCAACCTGGACGTGCGCGACCTCACCGCCGGCGCCCGTCTGCTCCTGCCGGTGCATGCGCCGGGCGCGCTCCTGTCTGCGGGGGACCTGCATTTCGCGCAGGGGGACGGGGAGGTGTCGCTCTATGCGATCGAGACGAGCGGCGCGGTGACATTCCGGATCGAGCTGCGCAAAAGGCCCGCGTGGTCGCCGCGCTTCCCGGCCTACGAGGCGCCCCCGCGGCCGCCACGGGCCGCCTTCGCCACCACCGGCATCCCGCTGACCGACAAGGGGGAGAACGCCTGGCTCGACCTCGGCCTCGCGACGCGCCGCGCCCTGCTCGAGCTGATCGCCTGGCTTCAGGCCGAGCACGGCTTCGGCTTCGAGCAGGCCTGCGCGCTCGCGTCGGTGGCCGCGGAGCTGCGCATCTCGCAGGCGGTGGACCTACCGAACCCACTCGTCTCGGCGGTGCTTCCGCTCGAGGTGCTCCGGGGCTAGCCCGCCGGATAGCGCAAGCCAAACGGAGGGATGGCGAGCTACGCCGCGGCGCGCTTCTTTCGGCGGATGCCCAGCACAGCACCGAGCGCAATCACGGCTGCCACTAGAGCCGTCAGCGCTGTAACAAGGCTCTCCGCGACTTTGAACGTGGTGCAGCCTCGACATTGTCTCCTGCGGTCGCTCCGTCAACGGCACCATTACGTGGGCACTCGTCTCGTACTCCTGCACATTCGAGTTCTCGGCGCTCACGGAGGCCTTGGTTGTGCGGTCCTCCCGTTGCACCTTGACGATTGGGCGAAGCTTGAGCGTAAGGGTGTGCGTGCCACCGACTTTGGGGGTGACGTACCGCGACCAGCGCGCCGTATCGGCCGTATACAGCGAGCGCTGCACCCAGCCCGTCTCATCCAGCTCGAACTGATACTTCGACGCAGTCAATTCCGCCTGGACACGGCACGACACGACAAGGCCCGGTTCCTCGGCGGCCCCAGTGCGATGCAAGACGCGGTTGGGGGGAGTGGACTGGTTGAGCGTCACAGCCGCCCTGACGGCCTCCGAGTCACCCCGTGTCATTTCCGTCCGTGGCTCGTACAAGACCCGAGCCCGCCCCCCGCGTAGGTCGAGCTCCTGACACCTACGTTTGTACGTGTCGAGCCCAGCCCATTCCGGCTCCGGCGACGGGGCTTGCGGCGACTCCTCGCCCGTGGGCGGCGGCGGGCTCTCCGCACGCGGGTGCGTTGCCGTACCCGGCGCCTCACCAGCGTTCTGTGTGGCCCCGCCGCAGCCCGCGAGAAGTAGCAAAGCGACGCACAACAAGCCACCGCCACTTGCGACACGGCATGTAAGAAGGCTACGCCCAGCGACAGACATCCGCACGGGCTCTGGGTGGTCCTCTCCGGACGAACGCTTCCGTGAGACGAAGTTCTTCCCGTCGACGTTCTCCGCGACATCCCCTACTCCCCTAGTTCAACCGCTTCGAGGGCTTCTTCGCGGTCGAGGAAGGCGCGTACGCGTCTGATCTTGCCGTCGACGAGGTCGTAGACGTTCGCGGTAGGGATCCCGCCGGCGGAGATAGCAGCGGCGGGGTTAGCGGCGCCAGCGGGGATGCCGCTGGCTCGCCCGGTCGCGCTGGCCCGCAGGAAGGCGAGCACCTGGTCGGCGCCCGTCGATTCCAGGCGTTCAATGGTCAGCTGG
>DATFQM010000023.1:0-17432 GCA_035264265.1 Thermoleophilaceae bacterium | reverse complement strand
CAGGAGGGTCACCACCGGCCCGCGGCCGGGATCGAGGCGCGACTCGATGACGACGCCGGAGGCCTCGGTGTTGGGATTGGCCTTGAGCTCCTGGATCTCGGCGAGGGTGACGAGCGTCTCGAGCAGCTCGTCGAGGTTCTGCTGGGTCTTGGCCGAGACGTCGACGAACTCGGTGTCGCCGCCCCAGTCAGCGGGTGTCAGCCCCTGCTGGGCGAGCTCGCCCCGGACCCGGTTCGGATCCGCGCCCTCCTTATCGATCTTGTTGACCGCCACCATGATCGGCACTCCGGCAGCCTTGGCATGGTCGATCGCCTCGACCGTCTGGGGCATCACGCCGTCGTCGGCGGCTACCACAATCACGGCGATGTCGGTGGCGCGGGCGCCGCGGGCCCGCATGGCGGTGAACGCCTCGTGGCCGGGGGTGTCCAGGAAGGTGATCGTGTCGCCGTCGTGGCGGACCTGGTAGGCGCCGATGTGCTGCGTGATGCCGCCTGCCTCGCCGGACGCCACCTCGGTCTCCCGGATCGCGTCGAGCAGCGAGGTCTTTCCATGGTCGACATGGCCCATGATCGTGATCACGGGCGGGCGCTCCTGGAGCTCCTCTTCGGTGTCCTCGTACCGGGGCTCCTCCTCCACCTCGTCGGCCGCGTGAACGATCGTGACCTTCTTGTCGAGGGCGTCGGCGACGACCTGGATGGCCTCGTCGGAGAGGGTCTGGGTGAGGGTCGCCATCTCGCCCAGCTCCATGAGCTTCTTGATGACCTCGGAGGCGCCCAGCCCGAGCGACTCGGCCACCTCCTTGACCGTGGCCCCGGATTGGATCTCGGTGGCCGGCTCCTCGCGCGGCTCCTCGCGCGCGGCCGCCTCGGCTTCGAGGTCCGGCTCCACCCAGCGCGGCCTGCGGCGCCTGCCGCGACCGCGTCGCGGCGGCTGCTGCGGTGGGGGCGGCGGCCGGTCGCGGCGGGCGGCCTGGGAATCGATCACCACGCGGCGCCGGCGGCCAGCGCCACCCGGCGCCTGCTCGCCTGCCCTACCGGCGCGCGTGGGACGCGGGCGGGTGGGGCGCTCGCCGCGCGAAGGTGGGCGCTGCGCCGCCCGCTCGCCATCTCTCCGCTCCGGGCGCTCGATCTCGGCCTCCGGCGTGGAAGCCCCTTCGGCGGCCGGCTCGGCCTTCGGCCGCTCGGCAGGGGCCTCCGCGGCGGTGCCGTTGCCGAACGCGCGCGCCACATCGGCCTCGTCGACGCTGGAGGCGGCTGCCTTCACGTCGAGGCCCGCCTTCTGAAGGACGGCAAGGACCTCCTTGCTGGAGATGCCCCGCTCCTTCGCTATCTGGTGGACGCGCTTCTTTGCCATTCCCTTACCAAGTCTATGAGCTCCGGCTGCGGTCTCACAGGGGCCCGGAACGAGCGCGCGAGCGCCTTCCCGCGGCCCACGGCCTCCGCGCACTCCGGCCGGGGGCAGACGTAGGCGCCACGGCCCTCTGCCCTACCGTCGGGGTCGGGCCGCACGGATCCACCCGCTCCCCGGACGAGCCTGAGGAGGCCCTCCTTGGGCAGCGAGCGCCCGCAGCCGACGCAGCGCCGCGCCGGACTACGCCTGCTCGCCCCGGCCGCCGCGATCGCGCTCCAGCTCGTTCTCCGCCGTGGTCTCCGGCAGGGGCTCCGCTCCGTCGCGCCCGGACTCCGCCTCGGCGGGCTCCACTTCGGCCTCCTCCCCGACCGGCGCATCCACCTCGGATGGGCGGGCGGAGACGGCCGGTTCGGACTGCTGAGCGGCCGGCGCCTCCTCGGGGGCGGGCTCGGGCTCGCCCTCCGTCCCGGTCGGCTCGGAACCGGCGGCCACGGGCTCCGCCGGTTGGGGCTCGGGCTCGGCCCCGGCCACCGCAGGCTCCGCCGGCCCCGGCTCGGCCCCGGCGGCCACGGGCTCGGCGGGCTCGGCCACGGGCTCAGGTCCAGGCTCCTCCTTCGGCGGCACCACATAGTCGGTGTCCTTGCCCTCCAGCTCCTGGTGCGCCGGCAGGCCGCAGTAGCGGGAACCAGGCAGCGCGGCGTTGGGGCAGCGCTTGCCGTTCGCGAGGATGGCCGCGCAGCGACCCGACAGGGCCTCTTCCTCCTCGAACGGCATCTCCGCTTCCTCCTCCGCGAACTCGGTCTCCGAGCGGATGTCGACGCGCCAGCCGGTGAGGCGGGCGGCCAGCCGGGCGTTCAGGCCGTCCTTGCCGATCGCGAGCGAGAGCTGGTCGTCGGGGACGATCACGGTGGCCTGCTTGGCCTCGTCGTCTACCAGCACCTCGCGCACGCGCGCCGGCGACAGCGCCTTGGCAACGAAGCGGGCGGGCTCCTCGTTGAAGGGGATGATGTCGATCTTCTCCCCGCGCAGCTCGGACACGACCATCCGCACCCGGGACCCGCGCGGGCCCACGCAGGCGCCCACGGGGTCAACGCCGGACGCGTGCGAGACGACGGCGATCTTCGACCGGTAGCCCGGCTCGCGCGCCACGTTCTGGATCTCCACCAGACCGTCCGCGATCTCCGGCACCTCGAGCTCGAACAGCTTGCGGATCAGCTCGGGATTGCGCCGGGAGACGATGATGCTCGGCCCCTTGGCCTGGGACGAGACGTCGGTGATCACGGCCTTGACGCGCGCGCCGTGCTCGTAGCGCTCGCCGTGGACCTGCTCGGACCGCGGCAGCAGGGCCTCCACGCGCTCTCGAAGCTGGACGAGGGTGTAGCGCGAGTCCGACTGCTGGACGATGCCGGTGATCAGCTCGCCGATGCGGTCCTGGTACTCCTCGAAGGTCATGTCGCGCTCGGCCTCGCGGATCCGCTGGAGGATCACCTGCTTGGCGGTCTGCGCGGCGATACGGCCGAAGTCCTCGGGGGTCACGTCGCGCTCGTCGATCTGATCGCGGTACTGCGCGAGCGTCTCCTGGTCGATCTCGGGCTCCTCGGGCTCCCGCAGCTCGCCCGTCTCCGGGTCGACCTCGGGCTCCTCCTGCTGCTCCTCTACCTCCGCGAGGAGCCTCTCCTCGAGGTCCGCCGGCACGAGCAGCTCGTAGACCTTGAAGTCCCCCGTGTGCGCGTCGACCTCGACGCGCGCGTACTTGGCGGCGCCCGGCGTCTTCTTGTACGCGGACAGCAGGGCGTCCTCCAAGGCCGCCATCAGCCTGTCGGCGGAGATTCCCTTCTCCCGCTCGAGCACCGTTACTGCTTCGAGGATCTCCTTGCTCATTCGCTTCCCCCTCGGTCCTCCACCAGATTGCTGCGACCTATCTCCGAGTAGGGGATCGACACGACCCCGCTTTCGGCGGCCACGGTGACCTCGTCGTCAGAGGCGCCGACCAACTCGCCCGTGAAGCTGCCACGGCCGTCACGGGGAGTTCGCGTGCGCACGCGCGCGCGACGCCCCTGGTAGCGGCGGAAGTGGTCGGGCTTCGTGAGCGGCCGCTTCGGACCCGGCGAGGACACCTCGAGACCGAAGTCGACGAGCATGTCGCGCAGGTGGCCCGTGACCCGCTCGCAGAGCGCCAGGTCGACCCCCTCCGGGTGATCGATCACGAGGCGAACGCGCTCGGCGGCGACGCGCTCGCAGGCAAGCGCCTCGACGTCCGGCTCGAGCCGGGCGAGACGCTCCTCGATTTCGTTCCTAACTGTTTCGATCCGCACTGTGGTTGAAAAAAAGGTGGGCTGCGAAGCCCACCTTCAGGCGCGGCCCACGAGCCGCGATCGTCTGAAAGTCCTAGCGGAAACGAGTATAGGCGCTCAGGCCTCGACCAGCAGGGTGACAGGGCCGTCGTTGACGAGGGTGACGGACATCCGCGCCCCGAAGCGGCCGCCCTGGGCGCCGAGCGCCTGGCGAACCAGCTCGTACAGCGGCTCTGCGTCGTCGGGCGGGGCTGCCTCCACGAAGCTCGGTCGGTTGCCCTTGCGCACGTCGCCATAGAGGGTGAACTGGCTCACGCACAACACCTCCCCGCCGACGTCGTCGAGCGAGCGATTCATCCGCCCCTCCTCGTCCTCGAAGATCCGGAGCGCCCGCAGCTTCCGGGCGACCCGCTCCGCCTCCTCCGCGCCGTCGCCGCGCCTGATCCCGAGCAGCACGAGCAGGCCGGGACCGATGCGGGCCAGCTCCTCGCCCTCGACCCGCACCGAGGCCTCGCTCACCCGCTGCACCAGCGCGCGCACCGCGCGTACTCTGCCCGAATGGCCGCGGTCGACGTGGTGGACGCCTACGTGGACGCGCTGCCGGGCGGTGCTCGGCGGCTCGCTCACGCCGAGTGGGGCATCACCGTGCCGCCGGAGGCGGCCGGCGGGGAGGCGCTCGACGTCGGGCTGAGAATCGCCGACGGCCTGCTCAGCACGAAGGCGGCCGCCCTCGGCCCGGCCCCCGACCTCGATCCCTGGATGCTCCTCTGGTGGAACCGCCAGACGCGGCACGTCCGCTTCGGCTGCACCCGCTCGCGGGAGATCTGGGTGCACGCCGACCTGCCGGTCACCGCCGTCGACGAGCGATCGCTCGACCGGCTCCTGGGGCTCGTCGCCGAGGGTGCGATCGCCGTCCGCGACTACGCCAGCCGGGCGCGGGGCGGCGCCTGCTGAGGGAGGATCGGCGCCGCCGCAGTCAGCCTTTGGCCGCCGGCTGGCCCTATCAGGCGGCTCTCAGGCGGTCCCTGAAAGCCCGATAGTCGGCGCGGTCCGGGCGCATGCCGGCGGCCAGCACGGCGTGGCGGCTAGCCTCGTTCCGGCGTCCCGTCTTCTCGAGGGCACGTCCGAGGCAGAAGTGCGCGTAGTCGTTGACCGGATGGCGCTCGACCACGGCCTCGAACTCCCGGGCTGCCTGCTCGAAGCGCGAGCAGCGGAAGTAGGCCCGGCCCAGGGCCTCGCGGATCGAGCTCTTGTCCGGCTCCAGCGCCCGGGCGCGCTCAAGCGGAATCGCGGCAGCGGCGAAATCACCCGCCTCGAGCAGGGCGCTCCCCTTCTGGAACAGGTCGTAGACCGACTCGCTCATACGGTTACCTCCGCGGGGTCTTCCGCCCCGCGCTCTCGCGCTTCTCGTCGGCGTCCCGCCGACCTTGACCGGCCGGGCTTCGCCCGGCCTTCAGGGTACTGCGCTCCCCCCCGGCGGCCCTCAGCCCCTCCACGGCGTCCAGCACGGCCGCCGCAACGGCGCCCTTCGGGCCGCGCGGGACCGCCAGCTCCTCGGCCGCGGTGATGATCGTCACCTCGTTGTCCTCCACGTCGAAGCCGATTTCGGACCGCGAGATGTCGTTCACGACCACCGCGTCGAGCCCCTTACGCCGCAGCTTCTCGCGGGCGCGCTCGACGGCCCCCTGCCCGTGCTCGGCCGCGAAGCCCACCAGCGTCTGGTCCGGCCGGCGCTCACTCGCGAGCGCGCCCAGGACGTCGGCGGTGGGCTCGAGCTCGAGCGTAAACCCCGCCCGTCCCGCCTTGGGGATCTTGGTCCCCTCGGCCTCGCGGGGCCGGAAGTCCGCCACCGCCGCCGCCATGAGCAGCACGTCCGCCGACTGGAACTCGCTGCGGGCCGCAGACCCGAGCTCCTCCGCGGTCTCCACGTCCACCCAGCGCACGCGGGGCGGGCGCGGCAGCGATACGTTCGCGGCGATCAGCGTGACCTCCGCCCCCCTGCGCGCCGCCTCCTCCGCCAGCGCGAGTCCCATCCGCCCCGACGAGCGGTTGCCCACGTAGCGGACCGAGTCGATCGGCTCGCGGGTGCCGCCGCCCGTGACAAGCACGCGCAGCCCGTCCAGCGAGCGGGGCGCGAACCCGAACGGCCGGCCGGCACGGAGGGCCGCCCCGATGGCGGTGAGGATCTCGGGCGGGTCGGCCAGCCTGCCGACTCCCCACTCGCCCTTGGAGGCAAGCCTCCCCCGCCCCGGCTGCACGATCGACGCGCCGCGGTGCCGCATGGTCTCCAGGTTGGCGCGCGTGGCGGGGTTCTCCCACATGCGGTCGTTCATCGCGGGAGCGAGCACGAGCGGCGCGCTCGCCGCAAGCGCCGCGCTGGTGAGGAGGTTGTCGGCAAGCCCGTGAGCGAGCTTGGCGAGCGTGTTCGCCGAGGTCGGCGCGACGCACAGAACGTCGCAGCGACGGACCAACTCGAGGTGCGAGATGGGGTCGTGATCGGGAGGCCGCTCGCCTGGGAAGGCGCCCCGCGCCGGATCGCGCTCGAACTCGTCGACCAGGACCGGTGCGCCGGTGACCCCCTCGAACGTCGCGCTGCCGACGAACTTGAGGCTCGTGGGCGTCTGGATCACGCGGACGGCGTGGCCATCGGCGGTCGCGAGCCGAACGAGCTCCACGGCCTTGTAGGCGGCGATCCCGCCGGACACACCGAGCAGGACTCGCGCCACTCCCGCCCCTCTAGCGGTAGTGGTACTTCAGCTTGCCGGCTGCGATCTCGTCGAGCGCGATCTTCAGGTAGTTCTTCGAGCCCGTCTCCACCATCGGGGGCGGGTACTCGTCGAAGGTGCCCTCGCCCAGGTTGTGGTAGTAGGCGTTGATCTGCCGGGCGCGCTTGGCGGCGACCAGCACGCACGCGTAGTGCGAGTCGGTCTGCTCCAGAAGCTTGTCCAGGCGGGGCTTGATCATGAGCTTTCGGCCTCGTGCGTCGTTTGCTCGCCGGGCCGGGGCGGACAAATAGTAGCGGCCAATTCCACGAGCTCCCCCAGCGCCCGCTCCACGTCGTCGTTCACGACGCGGTAGGAGAACTCCTCCTTGGCGGCCAGCTCCTCCGGCGCCACCGCCAGGCGATCACCGATCTGCTCCGGTGAATCGGAACCCCTCCGCTCGAGCCGCCGGCGCAGGTCCTCCAGAGAGGGGGGCTCTATGAAGACCTGGATCGCCTCCGGCAGAGCCGAGCGCACCTGGCGGGCCCCCTGCAGGTCGATCTCGAGCACGACGCACCGGGCGGGACGCCGAAGCTCCGAGCGGAGGGTGCCGTAGCGGTGGCCCGAGTAGACCGCGTGCTCGACGAAATCGCCCCGGGCCACCCTGCGCTCGAACTCCTCGGGGGACAGGAACCAGTAGTCGCGCCCGTCGACCTCGCCGGGGCGGGACGGGCGCGTGGTCGCCGAGACGGCCAACTCGAGTCCGGGCACCCGGTCGAGCAGCCCGCGGATGAGGGTACCCTTGCCGACCCCCGAGGGGCCGGTGATCACCAGGACTGGGGTGTCTACCTGCGCAGGTACGAGACGAGCTCGTTGCGCTGCCGCTGCGAGAGCCCGCCGAGCGTCTTGCTGGGGGAGATGCGGCAGTGGGTGAGGATGCGATTTGCCTTCACGCGCCCGTACTTGGGCACCGCCAGGAGCAGGTCGAAGACCTTGGCGGTCTGGAGGTAGTCGGGCGGGTCGAGCAGCAGGCCGTGGACCTTGACCCGGCCGGCCTTGAGATCGCGCTTGAGGCGTGCTCGGCGCGTGCGAATCTCGTTCGCCCGCTTCAGTGCCTCCATTCTCTGCGTCAAGGATCGCTCGGGTGTCAGGCCCGCCGATTTGGTCTTGGCGGGCGACTGCGAGGCGGCCGGCATGGCCGGCGATACTACACACGAATGGACCGGCGTCGAGGCCGAAATCGCAAAAAACTCGCGAATTTCCCTGCACCTTGACCTGAGCTTCAGGTTGGTTTGGGTAGCTTGAGCGTTTTCGGCCGGTTTGCAGGCCTTTTCTTGGACACCTCTGTGGGTCCGGAGTCGTGCCCCACCAAAATCGCGCGTCCACCGGGAAAAGCGGAACGATGCATGACCCATCTGGGCATGGGGCGCCACCGAAGAGGTGGTTCAGTCCCGCACAGGAAGGGCCTGCGGCTCGGCGAGCTCGAAGGCGACCCTCCGACCGGCCGCTGGATCGCGGAAATTCTCCGTTCCCACCGCGACGCAGGCTGCGCCGGCGTCCAAGAACTCCCGTGCGTCGTGCCCCGAGGCGATCCCACCCATGCCGATCACCGGGATCCGCACCCGTTCGGCCACCGCGTGCACCTGCTCGAGCGCGACCGCCCCGATCGCGGGGCCGGACAGCCCTCCGGTCACCCCACCCAGCCACGCACGCCCCGTCCTTGGGTCGAACGCCATCCCCTTGAGGGTGTTCACGAGCGAGACGGCGTCGGCTCCGGCCCGCTCCGCGGCCTCCGCCACCCCCGCGGGGTCGACGGCATTGGGAGTGAGCTTCACGATCAACGGCTTCTCCGTGAGCGGGCGCAGCCTGTCGACCGCGGCTTCCGTCTCCTCGGGCTCGGCCCCCATGACGAGCCCCGTCTCCACGTTCGGGCATGAGAAGTTCAGCTCCATCATGGCCACCTCCGCCCGCTCCCCCACGCCTGAGAGCAGTCTGGCGAGCTCGTCCACGCTGAAGCCCATCACGGAGACCACCAGCGGCACGGGCAGCTCCACCAGCTGGGGGAGATCGTGGGCGAGGAAGCCCTCCAGGCCCCGGTTGGGCAGGCCGATCGAGTTGATCATCCCGGCGGGCGTCTCCCACAGCCGGGGCGGCGGGTTTCCATCCCGTGGCTCGACGGTGATGGTCTTCGAGACGAAAGCATCGAACGGAAACTGCTCCAGCAGCGCATCCCCGAACGCTCGCCGCGCCGCAATGGCATCAAACGTCCCGGAGCCATTGAGAACGGGGCCCCGAAGCGGAACGCCGCAGAGCTCGAAGCCACTCTGCCAGCCGCCAGCTGCCAGCTGCCAGCTCATTCCGGAACCGCCTGCAATCGATCGGCCTCCAGAACGGGCCCGTCCAGACAGAGACGAACGTAGCCATCTCTGGTAGCCACCACGCAGCCGAAGCAGGCCCCGAACCCGCACGCCATCCCCGATTCGAGCGCCAGCTGCGCCGGCACACCGCGCTCCGCGCAGATGGTCCTGACCGCCTCCAGCATGGGCGGAGGCCCGCACGCGTAGACGGTGGTGGCGAGGCCCTCCGCAGGGAGATCCTCATCCTGAAGCGTCTCTGCGAGCAACTCGGTGACCAGGGCCCGGCGGCCCACCGAGCCGTCGTCCGTGGCAAGCGACGGGCGCTCGAAGAGCCGCGCCGCCTCGGCGTGGGCCCCGGAGCGGAAGCCGAGCAGGACCCGCGGGGCGCCGAGCTCGTCCGCCAGGCAGACGAGGGGCGCGGTCCCGATGCCGCCGCCCACCAGCAACGGCCGCGTGCCCACCTCGGGCTGCCGGAAGCCGACGCCCAGCGGCCCCACGAGCGCCAGCTCGTCGCCGGGGTCGAGCGAGCCCAGGCGCTCCGTTCCGGGGCCGACCGCCTCGAGCAGGAACTCGAGCAGCGCGCCCCGGTCGGCCCGCCGCGCCCGGGCGTATGAGAACGCCCGCGGCAGGTAGGGGCGCTCGTCCGCTCCCCCACCCCAGCGCTCGGCCGCGGCCAGCATGTAGAACTGGCCGGGGCGCGGCTCCAGCGGGCCTTCCCGATCGTGGGCCGAGATCAGGCGGTAGGCCCCAAGGGCGTCGTTGGCCGTGACGCGCGCCAGCCGGCGGCCGGGCGGCGCCAGCGTGCGCGGCTCGGCCGCGGTGGCGGCCTGGGTCACGGGGTTCGCTCCGGCTCGACCAGGGGCAGCTCGACCCCGCCGTGCAGCTCCTGGAGGGCGATCACCGACACCTCGCCGCTGCGGCGGGCGCGGATGGCCCGCTGGGCGGCGCTCGCTCCGCTCATCGTGGTGATGCAGGGGATCGCCTTCGCCACCGCCGAGCGACGGATCTCGTAGCCGTCCGCGCGCGCGCCGGAGCCGGTGGGCGTGTTGATGACCATGTCCACCTCGCCGGCGTCGATCCGCTCGACCACGTTCGGGGAGCCCTCCGACAGCTTGCGGATCCGTTCCACCGGCACCCCCATCCGCCGTATCGCCTGGGAGGTCCCGCCCGTTGCCAGGACCCTGAAGCCCATGTCGTGGAAGCCCGCCGCCAGCTGCGTGGCGGCGGGCTTGTCACCGTCGGTTACGGAGATGAACACGGTCCCGGAGACGGGCAGCTCCGCCCCGGCGGCGGCCTGCGCCTTCCCGAAGGCGGCCGGGTAGTCGGAGGCAACCCCCATCACCTCGCCGGTGGACTTCATCTCGGGCCCCAGCAGCGCGTCGGCGCGCGGGAAGCGGTCGAACGGCAGCACCGCCTCCTTGACGGAGACGTGCCGCGGCTGGCGGGGAAGGTCGAGGTCCATGTCCGCGAGCCGCTCCCCCAGCATCAGCCGGCAGGCGATCTTGGCCAGAGGCACGCCGATCGCCTTGGAGACGAACGGGACAGTGCGGGAGGCCCGCGGGTTGGCCTCGAGGACGTAGAGCTCCTCGTCGCCGTAGACCGCGAACTGGATGTTGATCAGCCCGACCACGCCGAGCCCCAGCGCGAGCGCGCGGGTGGCCTCCTCCACGTGATGGAGCATCTCGGGGCCCAGCGACATCGCCGGGATCACGCAGGCTGAGTCCCCGGAGTGCACCCCGGCCTCCTCGACGTGCTGCATGATCGCCCCGATCCGCGCCTCGACGCCGTCGCAGAGGGCGTCGACGTCGATCTCGATCGCGTTCTCGAGGAAGCGGTCGAGGAAGATGGTGCCCTCGGCCTCGTGGCCGTTCGTGCGGCGCAGGTAACCGGCGAGCGCCTCCCGCGAGTAGCAGATCTCCATGGCCCGGCCGCCCAGCACATAGCTCGGCCGAACGAGCAGCGGGTAGCCGACGCCACCGGCCGCGGCGAGGGCCTCGTCGGGGGAGTCGGCGGTGGCGTAGGGCGGGCTCCGGAGGCCCAGCTCGTCCAGCAGCTTGCCGAAGCTCGGCCGGTCCTCGGCGAGGTGGATCGAGTCGACCGGGGTCCCGAGCAGCGGCACTCCGGCGTCTGCCAGGCCACGGGCCAGCTTGAGCGGGGTCTGGCCGCCGAACTGCACGATCACCCCCTCGGGCCTCTCCAGCTCGATCACCCCGAGCACGTCGTCGAGCGTCAGCGGTTCGAAGTAGAGGCGATCGGAGGTGTCGTAGTCGGTCGAGACCGTCTCCGGGTTGCAGTTGACCATCACCGCGTCGCGGCCGGACCCGCGCACCGTCATGGCGGCGTGGACGCAGCAGTAGTCGAACTCGATGCCCTGGCCGATCCGGTTGGGCCCCGCGCCGAGGATGACCACCGAGGGCCGCTCGCCGCGCGGCACCTCGTGGACCGCCCGGCGCTCCCAGCCCGAGTAGAAGTAGGGCGTCTCCGCCTCGAACTCGGCGGCGCAGGTGTCGACGGCCTTGAAGCAGCGCTCGAGCCCGGCCTGGGGATCCTCGCCGCGCGCCAGGTCGGCGAGCTCGGACATGAACCAGTGGTCGATACCCGTCCGATCGCAGATCTCCCCCTCGGGGACGCCCCGACGCACCGCCTCGAAGACCAGCTCGTACCGCTCGTGGGAGGGGGTCTCGAGCTGGGTCAGCAGGACGCCCGTGTCCTCGGGCGGCTCGCCATCCACGTCGAGCTCGCGGGAGCGCATGGCCTTGACGAACGCCTGCTTGAAGGTGCGGCCGATCGCCATCGCCTCCCCCACCGACTGCATCGAGGTGTGGAGCGTCCCCTCGGCGCCCGGGAACTTCTCGAAGGCGAAGCGCGGCCACTTGACGACCACGTAGTCGACGGTGGGCTCGAAGCTCGCGGGCGTCTTCCGGGTGATGTCGTTGTCGATCTCCTCGAGGGCGTAGCCGACAGCCAGCCGGGCGGCGATCTTGGCGATGGGAAAGCCCGTGGCCTTCGACGCCAGCGCCGAGGAGCGCGACACCCGGGGGTTCATCTCGATCACCACGATCTCGTCCGTCTCCGGGTTGACGGCGAACTGGATGTTCGAGCCGCCGGTCTCCACGCCCACCGCCCGGATCACCGCGAGCGCCTGGTCGCGCAGGCGCTGGTACTGGACGTCCGAGAGCGTCTGCTGAGGCGCGACCGTGACCGAGTCTCCTGTGTGGACGCCCATCGGGTCGACGTTCTCGATCGAGCAGACGATCACGACGTTGTCCTTGCGATCGCGCATCACCTCGAGCTCGAACTCACCCCAGCCGGTGACGGATTCCTCCACCAGCACCTGGCCGATCGGGCTTACCGCGAGCCCCTCGGCGACCACCTGCCGGTACTCGGACTCGGTACGGGCGACCCCGCCGCCCTGGCCGCCCATCGTGAAGCCTGGGCGCACGATCGCCGGTAGCCCCACCTCGGACAGCGCCCGCTCGGCCTCCCGCATCGAGGCGACGGCCGCGCTGCTCGGCACCCGCATCCCCGCTCGCTCCATCGTGGCCCGGAACAGGTCGCGGTCCTCGGCCCGCCGGATGGCGTTGTAGTCCGCGCCGATCAGCTCGACCCGGTGCCGGCCGAGCGTGCCGTCCTCGGACAGTGCACGGGCGAGGTTCAGCGCCGTGCCGCCGCCCAGGGTCGGCAGCAGGGCGTCGGGCTTCTCGCGCTCGATCACCCTCGTCACCGAGGAGGGTGTGAGCGGCTCGATGTAGGTGGCGGTGGCGAACTCGGGATCGGTCATGATCGTCGCCGGGTTCGAGTTGACGAGCACCACGTCGTAACCCTCCTCGAGCAGCACCTTGCACGCCTGCGCACCGGAGTAGTCGAACTCGGCCGCTTGCCCGATGACTATTGGCCCGGAGCCGATTACCAGCAGCTTGTGGATGTCGTCCCTACGGGGCATCGCTTGGGCTGGCAGCTGGCAGTGCGCCGGCTTCGGCGGCTGCAGCTGGCAGAGACTGTTGACCAAGGCTCTGCCAGCCGCCAGCTGCCAGCTGCCAGCTCATCCAACCTTCTCCAAGAACCGATCGAACAAATGCTGCGCGTCGTGCGGCCCCGGCCCCGCCTCGGGGTGGTACTGCACCGTTGAGGCGGGCACGTCCTTCAGGACGAGCCCTTCCACCGTTCGGTCGTAGAGGTTCAGCTGCGAGAGCTCCGCTGCGCCGAAGTCGGTCTCCCAGCGGACCGGCTCGTCGGCATCGATCGTGTGCTCGCCACCCGGGCCGACTACGGCGAAGCCGTGGTTCTGCGAGGTGATCTCGATGCGACCCGTCTCGAGGTCCTTCACCGGGTGGTTGGCGCCGCGATGGCCGAAGCGGAGCTTGAAGGTCTCGAGACCGACGGCACGGCAGAGCAGCTGGTGGCCGAGGCAGATGCCCCAGACCGGCACCTGGCCGACCAGCCCGCGCACGTTCTCCACCACGTAGTCGAGCGCGGCGGGATCGCCAGGGCCGTTGGCGAGGAAGACCGCATCCGGCTCCCGCGCCAGGACCTCCTCCGCAGTGACGGTGCAGGGGTGGAGCTCAAGGCGAACCCCACGGCGGCGGAGGTTGCGCACGATCGAGCGCTTGATGCCAGTGTCGATGCCGACCACCAGCGGGCCGGGATTCTCGGGGTCGAGCGCGACCGCTTCGGGCGGCATGACCTCGCGCGCCAGGTCCCGGCCGGTCATGGCCGGCTCAGCCATCACCCGCTCCATCGCCTCCGCCTCGGTCAGCGCGGCGGGGAACAGGCCGCCCCGCATGGCCCCCTTGTCGCGGATGTGCCGCACCAGCGCTCGCGTGTCAACCCCGGAGAGCGCGGGCACGCCGCAGTCCGCGAGCCAGCTGAGCCAGCCCCCCTCCGCGTGCGACGCGTCCGCACGGTCCACTCCCTCGCGCATCACCACGCCACGAGCGTGGATCCGCTCCGACTCCATGTCCTCGGAGCTCACCCCGTAGTTGCCGACCAGCGGATAGGTGAAGACGATGATCTGGCCGGCATAGCTCGGGTCGGTGACGGCCTCCTGGTAGCCGGACATCGCCGTGTTGAAGACCACCTCGCCGACACCCTCCGCCTCGGCGCCGGCCCACTCCCCGTCGAACCGAGCCCCATCCTCCAACAGGAGATAAGCCTGGGGACTGGCGACTGGCGCCTCCCGACTCACCGCACCGCCTCGAGCGCGAACGAGCGCTCCCGATAGGCGACCGCGCCGGCGGCGATCGTCATCCGCACGCGACCCGTCAGCCGGCGGCCGGCGAACGCGCAATTGGAGGAGCGGCTCTCCCAGCCCGCCTCGCCCGCCTCCCATTCGGAGTCGAGGTCCACCAGACAGACGTTGGCCGCGAACCCGGGCGCCAGCGAAGGCGCCGGCACCCCGAAGGGCTCCCCGCCGGCGGTCAGCCGCTCGACCAGCAGCGCGAGGTCGATCACGCCGGGCCGGACGAGCCCGGTGTTGAGCGCCGCAAAAGCCGTCTCGAGCCCGGTCACGCCCATCGGCGCGAGCTCGAACGGGTGCTCCTTCTCCTCGCGCGCGTGCGGGGCGTGGTCGGTCGCCACGCAGTCGAGCACGCCCGAGCGAAGGCCCTCGATCAGAGCCTGGCGGTCGGCCTCCGAGCGCAGCGGCGGGTTCATCTTGAAGTTGGTGTCGAGCGAACGGACCGCCTCGTCGGTGAGCAACAGGTGGTGGGGGGTCGCCTCGGCGGTCACCTGAACCCCGGCCTGGCGCGCCCGATCCAGGATCTCGACCGTCTCCCGCGCCGAGACGTGCTGGACGTGGATCCGCCCGCCCTCGTACGCGGCCAACGAGCAGTCGCGCGCGACCATCGTCGACTCGGAGACCGACGGGATGCCGGCCAGCCCGAGCCGGGCCGAGATGTCCCCCTCGTGCATGGCCCCCTCGCCGGAGAGGGTCGGGTCCTCCTCGTGCAGGGCGAGCACGCCCCCACAGAGCCGTTGGTACTGAAGGGCCTGGCGCAGGACGCCGGCGGAGCGCACAGGCAGGCCGTCGTCGGTGAACGCGGCCGCGCCCGCCTCGCCCAGCTCGGCCATCTCGGTGAGCTGCTCTCCCTGCTGTCCGCGGGTGATCGCGGCCAGGAAGCCAGTGGGCACGCGCGCCTCGGCGCGGGCCCGCTCACGGAGCGACCGCAGCACCGAAGCGGTGTCCACCACGGGGTCGGTGTTGGGCATGGCGAGGATCGCGCAGTAGCCGCCCGCGGCGGCGGCGCGGCTGCCCGAGTCGATGTCCTCCTCGTCCTCGCGCCCCGGGGTGCGGAGGTGCACGTGGGGGTCGACGAACGCGGGGAACGCGTGCAGTCCGGCCGCGTCGACCAGCTCTGCCCCCTTGGGCAGCTCGAGCGCGTCGCCCTGCTGGGCGATCTCGCCGTCGCGGATCAGCAGGTCGGCCGTGCCGTCGATCCCGGCGCGCGGATCGAGCAGGCGGGCGCCGCGCACGAGCAGCGTGGCGCCGGGCCTCTCTGCCAGCCCACCCGAGACCCCGTGCTCGAGCACCGTCACGCGGGTTGAGGCTCCGTCGCCTCGCCCGTGGGCTCCCGCGCTCCCGCGGGCGCGGTGTGGCCGGCGAGCAGCTCGTAGAGGACCGCCATCCGGACGACCACGCCGGACTCCACCTGCCGGGTGATCAGCGCCTGGGGCGAGTCGATCACCTCGGCGGCCAGCTCGACGCCGCGGTTGACCGGTCCCGGGTGCATCAGGAGCTGGTTGGGGCCGAGGCGGCGGCCGTCGATCTGGTAGCAGGCGGCGTACTCCCGCAGGGAAGGCACGAAGGAGCCGCTCATGCGCTCGCGCTGCATGCGGAGCGCGTAGACCACGTCCGCCTCACCGAGCTCGTCCAGCGTGGTGCGGACCCGGCAGCCCAGCGTCTCGATCCCGCGCGGGATCAGCGTGGGTGGGCCGCAGACCGTGACCTCGCAGCCCATCCGCGAGAACGCGAGGATGCCGGAGCGGGCCACCCGGCTGTGGAGCACGTCGCCCACGATCCACAGCTTCACGCCGTCCAGCGACCCGAGCCGGCGACGCAGGGCGTAGACGTCGAGCAGAGCCTGGGTCGGATGCTCGTGCTTGCCGTCCCCGGCGTTGACCACGGAGGCGCGCGTCCAGCGCGCAACCAGTGCCGCGGCGCCCGCGTGGGGCGAGCGGAACACGATCGCGGCGGGGTCGTAGGCGGACAGCGTCTGGACCGTGTCCTTCAGCGACTCGCCCTTGTCGACTGCGGAGCCCTGGGCCTTGACGCTCACCAGGTCGGCCGACAGCCGCTTGGCGGCGAGCTCGAAGCTCGAGCTCGTGCGTGTGGAGGCCTCGTAGAACAGGTTGATGACCGTGCGGCCGCGCAGGGTGGGCACCTTCTTGATCTCGCGGCCGGACACCTCGGCGAAGGACTCGGCGCGCCCGAGGATGCGCTCGATGTCCCCGCGGGAGAGGTCGTCGATCGACAGCAGATGGCGGTTCACCGCGATGCCTCCACGGGTCGGGGGTCAATGGCTACCTCGTCCACCCCGTCGAGCTCCTCGACCCGGACGTTGACCCGCTCGGAGCGGGCCGTGGGCAGGTTCTTGCCGACGTAGTCGGGCCGAATCGGCAGCTCGCGGTGGCCGCGGTCGGCCAGCACGGCGAGCTGGAGGCGGTTCGGCCGACCGTAGTCGAAGACGGCGTCGATGGCCGCGCGGACCGTCCGCCCCGTGTAGAGCACGTCGTCCACCAGCACGATCGTGGCCTCCTCCACCGGGAAATCGATGTGCGAGGCATGCACCACGGGCTGCGCGTCCGGCGAGCGCTTGGCCACGTCGTCGCGATAGAAGGAGATGTCGATGTCGCCGAGCGGGACCGGCTCCCCCAGCAGCTGGGCGACGAGATCGCGCAGGCGCGCGGCCAGCACGGCGCCACGACGGTGGATTCCCACGACCGCGACCCCCTTGCCTTCCGTCTTCTCGACGATCTCGTGTGCGATCCGCACCAGAGTGCGCCGCACGTCCTCGCGGTCGAGGACCGTCTTCTCGCTCACTTCGCTCCTTCCTGGCCTCTCGGGACCGGGTTAAAGGAACCGATGTCGGAGGCTACCAGCCGCGGAAGCGGATCCGCGGGAGAGCGCCGGCGGATCCCAGCGGTCGCGCACCAGACGAGGAAGGCGTACGTCACCGGCAACGATCCGGACGAGAGAACGCCATCCGGCCCACCGGGGTGGTAGGCAGGCTCCAGCTCCACAAGTAGCCGGCTCAGGGGACGGCGGGCTCTCGCTCGGCCTCGGGCTCCGGCGGGCGGTCGGAGGCACGCACGTGCACGGGCCCGCCGCGCTCGGGCAGGGGGATCTCCACCCGGTCGAAGTCGCGCGGCACGATCGTCTCGGGGAAGACCGCGCGCGCCTCGTCGCGCAGCTCGCCGCCGCCGTAGCGAGGCGAGACGTGCGTCAGGGCAAGCATCGCCACGCGCGCGGCGGCGGCGAGCTCGGCGGCCTGGCGCGCCGTGGAGTGGCGGGTGTCGGCGGCGCGTTCCGCGTGTTCGTCGGAGAAGGTCGCCTCGTGGACGAGCAGGTCGGCCTCGAAGGCAACGGCCTCGGTCATTTCGCATGGCGCAGTGTCGCCGGCGAGCACCACTTTTCGCCCACGGCGCCGCTCTCCCATGACCTGCTCGGGGCGCACGGCGCCGACCGGCTCGCCGCGCTGGAGGCGGCCGAAGTCCGGACCCGGCGGCACGCC
>DATFQM010000022.1:0-19489 GCA_035264265.1 Thermoleophilaceae bacterium | reverse complement strand
GGCCAACATGTACTCGCTCAAGGCGAAGGTGGCGCGGCAACTGGAGAGCCTCGCCCCCGGGCGGTCCCTCCCCCTCTGCTACTTCCGGGTGCCCGCGATGGACTACGAGCTGCCCGTGCACGAGCGCGGCGGTGAGCTCACCTCTCCGGTGCTCGGAGGGCCCAAGCTAAAGGCGCATGACCTTGCCGGCATCCGGCGCGTGGTCTGCCGGTACCTGATCTCCGCGGGCTACGTGCGCGATGCCGAGGAGGTGACCGTGGGCGTGGTTCGTCCACGCGATCTCAAGCTGGTCGAGCCGGCGGCCGTCTTCCGCTCCCACACCGACCCGGAGCTCTGGCTGCCGGCCGTCGAGGGCGTTTCCCCGGACGGCCCGGTCGTCGGCGTCGTCGGCCGCCCGACCGAGCTGCGTCGCCCCGAGCGGCGCCGCAAGGGAGGCGGGCCGACCGTCGAGGACACCGCGCCCGCGGCTCCCGACGTGATCGGGCTCCTGCGGTTCCTCCGCACCGAGTTCGCTCGCGCCCGTTCCGGCGGAGCCGAGGGCATGTACGCCGCCGATGTCCGGCCCGAGATCTGGCGCGCCGCCGAGGAGCGCACCCAGGACTCCGGCACCCGGCTCGTCTCCTACCTGACGGACCGCGAGGCCTCGCGGCTAGAGCTCGCCGTGCGCCGCACCGGCGCCGGTGACTTGGCCGTCGCCCTCGAGGACCGGGGAATCAATGTCTTTCTCGGGCAGGACGAGGACGGCCTAGCCCTGCAGGTGGGCCGCCACCTCGCCGGCGACGAGTTCCTCCGCTTCGCGGAGGAGGTCGAGATCCACGCGGTGCAGGCGCCGCGAGCGGAGCGCCTCGAGACGGAGGCGATCCGCACCAACCCCCAAGAGGAGGTTCAAGCAGCATGGAGCTAGCGCTCATCATCGGCGGGTCCGTTCTCGCCGGGCTGGCCCTGATCGCCTTCGCGATCTGGGCGCACCAGTACACCAAGGTCGGACCGAACGAGGTGCTGATCATCTCCGGTCGCCGGCGGCGCAAGGGCAGCGGCTACCGCGTGGTCCGCGGCGGCGGTACCTACGTGCGGCCCTTCCGTGAGAGGGTGCAGCGGCTGTCGCTCGAGCTGATGCAGTTCGACGTGCGTACCGCCGAGACCTACTCCGCGCACGGGGTGCCGGTGCAGGTGGACGGCGTCTGCATGGTCAAAATCGGCAGCTCCGACGAGGACATCGAGCGCGCCGCGGAGCAGTTCCTCTCCAGGGGCCGCGAGGACATCGTGCGGACGGCCCTTCAGGCGGTCGAGGGACACATGCGGACCGCCGTGGGCGCCCTCTCGATCGAGGACGTCTACCGCGAGCGCCAGCGGCTGGTGCACGCCGTGCGCGAGTTCGCGGAGCCGGACCTGCACCGGATGGGCCTGGAGGTCGTCTCGCTGACGGTCCGGAACATCACGGACAAGCAGGGCTACCTGGAGGCTCTCGGACGGCCGCGCACGGCGCAGGTCAAGCGCGACGCGATCCGCGGCGAGGCGGAGGCAGAGCGCGAGGCCAAGGGGTCCCGCTACGAGGCCGACCGGGCCATCGAGCAGTCCCGCCGCGACTTCGAGATCGAGCGGGCGCAATTCAAGTCGGAGGGCCGGCGGGCGGCCGCCGAGGCCGATCTGTCCTACGACCTGCAGAAGGCGATCACCCGCCAGCAGGTGCGGGCCGAGGAGCTCGGGGTCGAGATCGTCGAGCGCCAGAAGGCGATCGACCTGATGCAGGCCGAGGTCGAGCGGCGCAGGCGCGAGCTGGCCGCGGAGATCGTCGAGCCTGCGCTGGCGAAGGCGCGTGAGATCGCCGAGGTCGCCGAGGCCCAGCGCGAGCAGGCCGCGGCGCTGGGAGCGGGAGAGGCGGACGCCCTGCGCGCCAAGGGCCTGGCCGAGGCCGAGGCAATGGCCGCCAAGGCCCAAAGCTGGAAGGGCTACAACGAGGCCGCGATCACCGATCGCGTGCTGGAGATCCTGCCCGAGCTCGCGTCCGCCGTGTCCGCGCCGCTCGCGAAGACCGACAAGATCGTGATGATCGGCGGCAACGGCTCCTCGCCGGGCGCCTCGAAGATCACCCAGGACGTCACCCAGGTGATGTCGGAGCTGCCGGCGGTGCTCGAGGCCCTGACCGGGATGAAGCTCGAGGAGCTGGCGAAGCGCATACCCGGCGTGAACGGCGAGGCTGACGCCGACGCGGACGCGGAGGAGATCAAGTGACCCCGCTGACCATCGAGCGCTACCTCGAGGGGCGCGCGGCCCAGGCCAGGGACGTCCTCGCCCTCGCTCAGGAACACGGCGTGCGGATGGTGGACTTCAAGTTCACCGACCTGCCGGGTACGTGGCAGCACCTGGGGCTGTCGATCCACGCCCTGAGCGAGGACGACTTCGTGGAGGGGCTGGGCTTCGACGGCTCCTCCATCCGCGGCTTCCAGGAGATCGCGGAGTCGGACATGGTGCTGCTGCCGGACCCGAGCAGCGCCCTGATCGATCCGTTCCACGAGCAGAAGACGATGTCGGTCGTCTGCAACGTCATCGACCCGATCACGCGAGAGCCGTATTCCAGGGATCCGCGCTACGTGGCCCGCAAGGCACACCAGCACATGGTCGAGACCGGCATCGCCGACACCTGCTTCATGGGCCCCGAGGCCGAGTTCTACATCTTCGAGCATGTGGCGTTCGACCAGCTGGCGAACACCGCCTATTACGAGGTGGACTCGGACGAGGGCTACTGGAACCGGGGCCGCGGTTTCGGCGCGAGGCGCAACGGCCAGCCGAACCTGGGCCACAAGCTCCGCTCGCAGCAGGGGTACTTCCCGGCGGCGCCGGGCGACACGCATGGCGACCTGCGCGCCCGCATGGTCTCGACGCTCGAGTCGATGGGGATCCGCTGCGAGTTCCATCACCACGAGGTGGGCTCGGCGGGCCAGGCGGAGATCAACGTCCGCTTCCAGCCGCTCCTGAAGATGGCGGATCAGCTCCAGCTCCAGAAGTACGTGGTCAAGAACGTGGCCGCCCAGGCGGGCAAGAGCGTCACCTACATGCCCAAGCCGGTCTTCGAGGAGAACGGGTCGGGCATGCACGTGCACCAGTCGCTCTCCAAGGTCGGCGAGAACGTGATGTACGACTTCGACGGCTACGGGCTCCTGTCGCGGGAGGCGCTCAACTACATCGGCGGGCTCCTGCGGCACGGGCGCGCGTTGATGGCGTTCTGCGCGCCCACCACGAACTCGTATCGGCGGCTCGTGCCCGGCTACGAGGCCCCGGTCAACCTGGTGTACTCGCAGCGGAACCGATCGGCCGCGGTGCGGATCCCCGTGTACTCGGCCGCCGCCAAGACGAAGCGGGTGGAGTTCCGGTCCCCCGACCCGAGCTGCAACCCCTACTTGGCCTTCTCCGCGCTCCTGATGGCCGGCCTGGACGGCATCCAGGAGCGGATCGACCCGGGCGCTCCGGTGGACGAGGACCTGTTCGAGCTGGCGGAGGAGGAGCTGGCGAACATCGAGCAGGTCCCGCACTCGCTCGACGAGGCGCTAGACGCCCTCGAGGAGGACCACGAGTTCCTGCTCAAGGGCGACGTGTTCACGGAGGACCTGATCCAGACCTGGATCGACTATAAGCGCAAGGAGGAGGCGGACCAGGTGCGGCTGCGGCCCCACCCGTGGGAGTTCGCCCTGTATTACGACTCGTAGGCGGCGGGCCAACGGCCGGGCAGGAACGCCGCGCGCGGTTGGGTGGCGCTTTTCCCCGACATATTCAGGGAAGCGCCAGACCCCCTGGGGAGCGGCCGGCGAATAGCACCACGAGGCCTGTCGAATCGGTCGGGCGACGGGCAGGGGCCTGCGAGAATTGAGGCGTGCAGCCGCTCAGGGTCGCCCTCGCCCAGCTCAACTCGACCGTCGGCGATATCTCGGGCAACGCCCGCAAGGTCGCCGATGGAATCGCGCGTGCTCGCGACGAGGGCGCGGGCCTCGCTGTGTTTCCCGAGCTGGCGCTCACCGGCTATCCGCCCGAGGACCTGCTGCTGAAGACCAGCTTCCTCGACGCCGCCCGCGCGGCGCTGGAGGAGCTCGCGGCCCAGACCCGTGGGATCGTCGCCCTGGTGGGATTCCCGGAGCGGGCGGACGACGTCTACAACGCAGCGGCGGTGCTGGCCGACGGCCGGGTGGCCGGCGTATACCGCAAGATCCACCTCCCCAACTACGGCGTGTTCGACGAGCAGCGCTACTTTCAGGCCGGCTCGGAGCCGGCGCTGTTCGAGCTGGACGGCGTGCGCGTCGGGCTAACGATCTGCGAGGACATCTGGGAGCCGGGCCCGCCGGCGACCTCGGAGGCGCTCGCGGGAGCCGAGGTGATCGTGAACCTCTCCGCGTCCCCCTACCACGCCGGCAAGGGCCTGGAGCGGGAGCGGATGCTTGTCCAGCGGGCGCGCGACAGTCTCGTGGCCGTTCTGTTCTGCAACCTGATCGGCGGGCAGGACGAGCTGGTGTTCGACGGCCACAGCGTGGCGATCGACCAGGACGGCGAGGTATTGGCGAGGGCGCCCCAGTTCGAGGAGGCCCTGATCACGCTCGCGATCGACCCCGGCGCCGTGACAGCGGCGCGCCTGCGCGACACCCGCCATCGTTCGGCGAAGCGGCGAGAGTCCACCGGCACGGCCTGCCTCACGCGCCTCGAGCTTGACGGCGCGCGGCCGCCCGACGAGGTGGGCGGCGCCCTGGCTCCGCTGCTCGGATCGGAGGAGGAGGTCTACGCAGCGCTCCGCACGGGCCTGCACGACTACGTGGAGAAGAACCGCTTCGAGCACGTGGTGCTGGCCCTCTCCGGGGGGATCGACTCCGCCCTGACCGCGCTGATCGCGTTCGATGCCCTTGGTCCCGAGCGGGTGACCTGCGTGTCGCTCCCCTCCCGCTACTCCTCGGAGGGCACCAGAGCCGACGCGCGCACGATCGCCGAGAACCTCGGGGTCGAGTTCCTGGAGCTCTCGATCGAGGACGCCATGCGCGCCTATCAGGAGCTCCTCCAGGGCCCGTTCGAGGGCCGCGAGCCGGACATCGCCGAGGAGAACGTCCAGGCGCGTATCCGGGGCAACGTGGTGATGGCGCTCTCGAACAAGTTCGGCTGGCTGGTGCTGACGACGGGAAACAAGTCCGAGCTGTCGGTGGGCTACGCGACGCTCTACGGGGACATGGCGGGCGGCTTCGCGGTCCTGAAGGACGTCTTCAAGGGGTGGGTCTACCGCCTGGTGCGCTGGCGCAACGAGAAGGAGGGGCGCGCGCTGGTGCCTGGGACGGTCCTGGAGCGGCCGCCCTCCGCGGAGCTGCGCTACGAGCAGCGCGACGAGGAGTCGCTGGCGCCCTACGAGCTGCTCGACCGGATCCTCGCCGGCTACGTCGAGCACGATCTGGACGCTGACGAGCTCGTCAGCCAGGGGCTGCCGGCAGAAGAGGTGGAGCGCGTGATCCGGATGGTCGATCGGGCGGAGTACAAGCGGCGCCAGGCGCCGCCGGGCATTCGCATCTCCACCAAGGCCTTCGGGCGGGACCGACGGCTGCCGATCACGAACCGCTGGGAGAGCCGCGCCGAGCCCGGGCCGCCCGGGCTACGAGCCGTCGGCTGAGCGAACCGCCATCGTCACGCGCGACAGCGCGCAGAGGCGGCCCCCGTCGTCGGTGAACTCGACCTCCCACACCCAGCTGGTGCGACCCCGATGACGGGCGATGCCCTCGGCGTGAATCGTCCCCTCGAACACGGGTCGCAAGAAGCTCGTGTGGTTCGACTGGCCCATGGCGAGCATGCCCTCCTTCGAGACCGCCTCGTAGGTCGCCGCCGAGGCCAGCGACTCGGCCGCGGCGGCGTAGGCGCCCCCATGGACGATCCCGTGGGGCTGTCTGACGTTGTCGGTTATCTCGAACCGACCTCGCGCGCGGCCCACTTCCGCCTCGAGCTGCTCGAATCCGATCGCGGCGTTCATGGTCCGCTCGAGCGGCGCCGGAGGGGGAAGCGGGGGTTCCGTGATGCGGCGCAGGCTATCGTTCGGCCGGCATGGCCACCTTCGATCAACTGTCGGCGGACCAGCGAGCGGTCGTCGAGCTCCTACTCCAGCGTGGGAAGAGCTACGACGAGCTGGCCGAGCTGCTCGGCATGCCCGAAGACCGGGTGCGGGAGCTGGCGCGCGACGCGCTCGTCACGCTAACCCCGGTCACGGCGGGCCAGGTGGAGTCGGACTGGCGTGGACAACTGGCGGACTACGTCCTCGGCCAGCAGACCGGCCCCGAGGCGACGGCGACCAAGGGACACCTGCGCCGCTCGGAAGCGGCCCGCGCCTGGGCCCGCTCGCTGCTCGACTCCTTGGACACCCTCTATGAGAACGGCATGCCGCAGGTTCCGGCGGGCGAGCGCGCCGTGCGCGAGCGCCGACCCCGCCGCGCGGAGCGGGAGAGACGCGCCATGGGCTCGTCCCGCACCCTCTCCACGGGCTCGTCCGGCACCCTCTCCCCGGCGGCCCAGAACGCGGTGCGGCGCCGTCGGCTGCTGGCGGGCGGGGGCGCACTCGCCGCGCTGCTCCTGGTTGCGCTTCTGCTGTGGCCGATAGGCCTGCTCACCGGCGGCGACGAGGGCGACAACAGCAGCAGCCAGGCCTCCTCCCCCACCCGGCCCGCGACTGGGCGCACCGCGGGGATCGCGGTCATCGCCCAGCGCGGGAGCCAGCGTCAGGTCATCGTTCAGGCCACGCTGCCGCCGAACCGCCAGCGTCAGGCCTACGAGGTGTGGCTCTACAACAGCAAGGGCGACGCCAAGTCCCTCGGCGCGCAGGTCACGAACGCACAGGGTGCCTACCAGGGCGCCGGGCCGCTCCCGAGCGACTACGCCAGGTTCAAGTACATAGACGTCTCGCTCGAGCCGATCGACCGGAACCGCGCCCACTCGGGCCAGTCGGTGCTGCGCGGGAGGATCCCGAAGCTGAAGCGGCCGTCGGGCGCCCGCAAGGGCCAGGCCTCGATCCTGGGCCAGGTCGTGCTGCAGCCGGTCCGCGGCTAGCTCCGCCGCTCTCGCTCGCTGGTGTTGGAGGGGCCGTCCGCGGCCTCCGGTGTGCGTGGCCGGCTTACGCCGGGGTCGCCTCCGGCGCCGGGCGCCGGTTCCGCGCTCCCGAGACGAGCAGAAGGGCCAGCCCCGCGAGCGCCCAGGCGACGAGGACCGCGACGTGTGCCCCCGCCCCGGCGCCGTCGAAGAACCCGGTGCTGCGGAGCAGGTTCCCGCCGGCCCCGGGCGGCATCAGCTGCCCGATGGCTCCGACCGGCTGGGGCAGAAGCTCCGGCGCCGAGCCGACGCCCGAGAACGGGTTGCCGATAAGGACCATGGTCAGCGCGCCCACGATCGCGCCGGGCGCCCCAAGCAGCGCATAAAGGCCGGCGACAACGGAAGCGATTGCCAGAACGGTGAGGCTCAGAGCAGCAGCGTTCGCCAGCCAGTCGCCCCTCACGACGTCGAGCCAGCTCTGCACGATCGCGGTGGCCACGAGGCCGGCGAGGGCAGAGCCGACCAGGACCAGCCCGACCCGGCCGAGCCCGCCGGACCCGAGGTGCGCGGCGGCGGCGCCGCTCAGGATGCCGGCCAGGACGAGTGGCAGCACGGAGGAGCCGAGGGCGGTACTGGCCGGGGTCGCCGACACGATGTCCTGCGTGCGGGCCCGGCTCTCCCTGGCGGCGCGCTCCAGCAGCTGCGCCACCACGGTGCTGGCCGCCGAGGCGGTCAGCACCTTCGCACCCGCGCGTGTGGCCACGAAGGCCCCATAGACGTCCCGATCCCGGATTGCTCGGCGCGCGGCCGCCTCGTCCGGGTAATGGTGTACCTCGAAGGCCCCTTCGCGGGCGGTGAGCCGCCCCTCGATCGCCTTTGTGGCGGCGGGCGGGCCGGCAACGCCGACCGGCAGGTCGCGCGGCTCCAGTCGAGCGCTGGGCCACGCGAACAACGTCAGCACGAGCGCCACCGCGACGGGGACGAGCAGGATGGCCGCTGCCGATGGGCCGCGACGCGCGGCGCCCTGGCTCAGGCCCGCTCCTTCATCGAGACCTCCACCGCGTCCGGGTCCCGAACCACAGCAAGCGACAGCCGCGGCATCCTGGGCGGGATCCATTCCGCCGAGTCGCGCGGGAAGAAGATCTCCACGGTCCAGTCGAGCAGCAGGCGAATGCGTCGGCCGACCCCCGGCATCGCCATCAGATGGTAGGTACGCGCGAAGAACCAGGCCACGAAGCCGCGCTGCTTCACGCCGAGGATCCTCGCCACCGCCTGGTGGCGACCGAGGTCGACCACGAGGCCGAGGGTCTTGAAGGTGAACGGCCGCCGCTTGCCCTGCCCGAGCGCGGCGGCCACGTTGCCCGCGACGTGGTGGCCCTGGCGCATGGCGTGCTGGGCGGTCCAGCCGTCGGGGTTGGCCGGGTCGGGGACCGCTGCGCAGTTGCCGATCGCCCAGACGTTGTCGCGTCCCTCGACCTGCATGCACTGGTCGACCCTGATCCGGCCCTGCTCGTCCAGCGGGAGCCCCAGCTGTGCCACCGCGGGGGCCGGGGCTATCCCCCGCTGTCCAAACGACGGTCCGCGTCGGCACCTCCTCGCCGGTGGAGAGTTGGACGCTGGTTTCCGTGACCCCCTCCAGCCGCGTTCCCGTCCGCACCTCGATGCCGCGCCGCCGGAGCTCGGCGGCCGTGAACCTCGCGAGGTCCTCGGGTACCTCGCGCATGATCCGGTCGTTCGCCTCCACCAGCAGCCAGCGGGTCCCCTGGGCGGCGCAGCGCGGGTACAGGTGGAGTATCTCCGCCGCCAGATCCTGCACCTCCGCGATCGCCTCGACTCCCGTGTAGCCGCCGCCGGCGACCACGAAGGTGAGGTGCTGCTCGCGGACGACCGGGTCGTCGACGGTCTCGGCCATCTCGAGGTTCCGCAGCAGCGTGTCGCGCACGTGGAGCGCCTCGATGATGCTCTTGAACCCCACGGTCCGCTCGCCCAGCCCTGGGATCGGCAGGTTTCTGGACACGGACCCGAGCGCCACGATGAGCTGGTCGTACGGGAGCTCGACCGCACCCCCCTCGACCGGGACGAAGCCAAGCCTGCGGCGTTCCGGGTCGCAATCGCCCACGCGGCCGAGCAGGAGGTGCGCGTCCCCGAGCTGTTCGCGAATGGGCAGCGTCACGTGCCGCGGGTTGACCGCGCCTCCCGCCACGGCCGGCAGCAGCGGGGAGTAGAGGAGGAAGTTCGACTCGCTGACGATCGTGATCTTGGCGCTGTGCCGCGGGAGCCTGCGCTCGAGGGCGCGCACCGCGTAGAGGCCGCCGAAGCCGCCTCCCGCCACCACCACCTTCCAGGCCATCAGTCCCGTACCGGCGTCGCCGGGTGCGCCGGCCGGGGCTCCACGGGCGGCTCGAGTTCGTGCACGAGCTTCTCCCCCTCGATGTCGAGGTTGGGCATCCGTTGGCCGAGCCCGGCGGGCAGCCACCAGGCGCGGCGGTCGAGGAGCGCGAGCACAGCGGGGACGAGCGTCATCCGGACAAGGAAGGCGTCGACGAGCACCCCGAATGCGAGCGCGAAGCCGATCGACTTGATGACGACGTCGTCGCTGATGATGAAGCCGGAGAAGACGGCGATCATGATCAGCCCGGCCGCGGTGACTACCCGGGCGCTCGCCTGGAAGCCACTGACGATCGCGTCGTGCGCCTTGCCCGTGTGGACGTAGCTCTCGCGCATGCGCGACACGAGGAACACCTCGTAGTCCATCGCGAGGCCGAACAGGATGGCGACCATGAGGATCGGGAGGAAGCTGACGATCGGCGCCGTGCTCGAAACGGCGAGCAGATCGGCCAGGTTGCCCTGCTGGAAGATCCAACAGACCGCACCCAGCGAGGCCGCGATCGTGAGCAGGAACCCGGCTGCCGCCTTGAGCGGGACGGGGATCGACCGGAAGACCAGCGTCAGAAGCAGCAGCGCCAACCCGACGACCAGGATCAGGAACACCGGCAGCGCGGCGGTGAGCTTGTCCGAGGTGTCGATGTTGATCGCGGTCTGGCCGGTCACCATCGCGTTGATGCCGGACTGGCTCCGGATCCTGGCGTCCTCGTCCCGCATCGAGGCGACGAGGTCCTTCGTCGCCTGTGACGAGGGGCTGCCGCTCGGCATGACGATGATGATCGCCACCTGCCCGCTCTTGTTGAAGACCGGATTGGAGACCGCGGCGACGCCCTTGAACTTGCGCAGCTCATCCCTTGCTGCCACGGCTATCGCCTTGGGGTCGTTCGTGTTCCCGAAGTCGACCACGGTCGTCAGGGGCCCCGCGAAGCCGGGCCCGAACGCCTTGGTCAGGAGGTCGTAGGACTTGCGCTCCGTCGTGTCCTTGGCCTTGCTGCCGTCGTCGGGCAGGCCCTGGCGGAGGTCCAGGATCGGCAGAGCGGCCGCGCCGAGGACGAGTATCACGCCTCCGATCGCGATCAGCGGCCGCCGCGTGACGAGCAGTCCCCAACGCAACCCGGCGGTGGCGCCCGTGGCCGGGCGCCGGCCCCTCCCGGCGCGCTTCCCGGCGAAGCCCAACAGCTCCGGCAGGAGGGTCAGGGCGATCAGCACGGCGATCGCCACCGTCCCGGCCGCGGCAAGCCCCATCACGGAGAGGAAGGGGATGCCGACCACGAGTAGCCCGACGAGCGCGATGAGCACCGTCATGCCGGCGAACACGACCGCGCTGCCGGCCGTGGCTGTCGCCCTCGCCGCGGACTCGGCCGGCTCCAGCCCGTCCGCGAGCTGCTGCCGGTGGCGCGACACGATGAACAGCGCGTAGTCGATGCCTACGGCCAGGCCGAGCATCGTCGCCAGGGTGGGAGCGGTCGAGTTGAGCTCGATGACACTGGTCAGCGCGAAGATCGACGACAGCCCGAGCGCGACGCCGATCAGCGCTGTGACCAACGGCACGCCGGCGATGAGCAGCGACCCGAATGAGATCAGCAGCACGAAGAACGCGACGATGACGCCGATCTGCTCGCCCGCGGAGTTCTCGCTCTCGCTCGTGCTGACGACGCCGCCCGAGAACTCGACCTGCAGCCCTGCCGCACGCGCCGGGCCCGCAACGCGCTCCAGCGCCTTCTTCGTCGACTCCTTGAGGTCCTCGACGGGGACCGAGAAGTGGAGGTCCGTGAAGCCGACGGTCTTGTCGCGCGAAGGAGTGAAGCCCCTGATGAACTGCTCGCCCGTCGTCACCGCCTGTGGGGGCGGCCAGCTTCCCTGTGTGACGCCAGAACTGCTGTGTTTGGCCCGCCGAGCGCAGATACACGACCAGCGACCCCCCCGTCCGGGGCCAGCGGGAGCTCTCGAGGAGACCTATTCCTGCGGCGTCCCCGAGGCAAGACCGGCGCCCCCGAGGCGAACCCCGCCGGGCCCTCCGGGCGGCACGGCGACCGCGCGTACCGGTTATGGCAGCAGCTTGCCGGGATTCATCACACCGGCCGGGTCCAGTTGCTCCTTGGCCGCGCGTAGCAGATCGAGGCCCTTGTCGCCCACCTCGGCCCGCATCCAGGGCCGGTGGTCCCGGCCGATGGCGTGGTGGTGCGTGATCGTGGCGCCGTTCGCGACGATGGCGTCGGACGCGGCCGACTTGGCCGCTCGCCACTGGTCGAGCTCCTCGCCGGGCTCCTGGCGCGCGAAGAACGTGAAGTAGAGCGAGGCGCCCGAGCGGTAGACGTGGGAGACGTGGCACACGACGAGAGGAGGCGTGCCGCGAGCCGTGAGCGCGCCGCGCAGCGCTGCGGCCACGGCGCGGTAGAGCCGCTCCAGGCGGCTCCAGGGGCTCGCCGTCTCGAGCGTCTCCACCAGCACGCCACGATCGAGGAGCTCGTCGCGGAGATATGGCGCGGCGTAGCGGCTGCGCAGCCAGGTCCGGCCCGGCCGCTGACCGAGGGCGAGCCCGCCCCCGGCTCGCAGCAGGGCCGACCCCCGGAGCCGGCGGCGCTCCACGTCTTCCTCCTCGCCCTCGTAGCCGGCGATCGCGATGCATCCTCCCTCGTGGCCACGAAGGCGCAGGTAGGTGCGTCCCAGCCGCTCGCTCGTACTTCCGCTGGACGCCAGGATTACCGCCAGCCGGGTTTCCTCCTCGTCGGAGAGCCGGGTGACGTCGGGCGAGGCGTCCGCCTGCTCCATCACCCGGAAGGCCTCGGTCCCCTCGGCGAACGAGCGGAAGGACCAGCCCTCGTAGCGGCGGACCTCCGGCGCGACCCTGACGCGCAGGGTCGCGGAGCAGATCACGCCGAGCACCCCCTCGGAGCCGACCAGCAGCTCGCGGAGGCATGGCCCCGCCGCCGATGCCGGGAGCGCGCGCGCGTCGATCCTTCCAGTGGGCGCCAGGCAGGTGAGGCCCTCCACGAGCTCGTCGATACGGCCGTAGCCCGTCGACGCCTGACCGGCCGAGCGGGTGGCCACCCAGCCGCCGACGGTGGAGAACTCGAACGACTGAGGGAAATGCCCGAGCGTCAGCCCCTGGCCGCCCAGCCGCGCCTCCAGGGCGGGCCCCAGCAGGCCAGGCTCGAACGTGGCCGTCAGGGAGGCGCGATCAACGGCCAAGACGGCGTCGAGCCGCCGCAGATCGAGCGACACCGCGGCGGGGTGGCCTTCCCGTAGGGGCTCGACGCCGCCGACGACGCTCGTCCCCCCGCCGAACGGCACGACGGCCACGCCGGCCCCTGAACAGGCCCGCAGTACCTTCGCCACCTCGCCGCGCGACCCCGGGACCACTACCGCGTCCGGCGCGCTCGAGCCGTCGCCCGAGCGCACGCGAACCAGGTCCGGGTAGCTCTTGCCGACGGCATGGGAGACCCGGCTCTCGCGGTCCTCACGCACGTGCTCGCTCCCGACGGCCTCCACGAGCCGCTCGCGCACCCGTCCCGGGAGGCCCGGCTGCGGCAGCCGCACCTCCTCCAGCGCCACTCGGGGGCTCGGGGTGACGGGAGCGCCCAGCTCGGCGCGCAGGACGTCCACGGCCGTCGGGGGCAAAGGAGGTGACCGCGAGTCCTCTCCCCAGCCCCACCAGCGCACCCTCAGCCTCCTGACCCGCCAACCGGCAGCAGGCGCTCCAGGCCGTCCAGCGCCCCGTCCAACTGCCGGACAGCTGCGCGCCGAAGCTGAACGAAGCCGAAGCGGGCGAAGCCACGGGGCCTCTGGCGCGCCGTGATGGTCACCTTCGTGAGTCCCGCGCCCTGGGCCTCGAGCTCCAGCTCCGTGACCGACTGGCGGAGGATGCGCTCGAACGGCGACTCCTCCACCTCGTGGCGCCACACGAGGCGAGCGTTCTCCTCGACTTCCACCAGCGTGTAATCGGCCCGAACGGACTTGCCGCGAGGAGAGGACAGCACTGTGGTCCAGGCCTCCCGCGAGGCGTCCTCGACCCGCTGGACGCCGGGCCACCATTCCGGAAGACGCCGGGGCTGACTCAAGATCGCCCAGATCTCGTTGGGCGCGGCGCGCACGCTGCGCGTCCGGGACACGGTGGGCACCGCACTACTCCGACTCGTATACGACCAGGCTGTGGACGTCGTAGTCGCGCAGACGCTCGCGGCCACCCAAGAACGCAAGCTCGATCACGAACGCGCATCCTGCCACGACGCCGCCCGCCTGCTCAACGAGCCCGCACAGGGCCTCCGCCGTTCCACCCGTGGCGAGCAGGTCGTCGTGCACGAGCACGCGCGAGCCACCGGCCATGGCGTCGGCGTGCACCTCGAGCGCGTCCACCCCGTACTCGAGCTGGTACTCGACCGAGGCGACCTGGCGTGGAAGCTTGCCGGGCTTGCGCGCGAGGACGAAACCGGCGCCCACAGCGGTCGCCACCGCCCCGCCGAGCACGAAGCCACGCGCCTCTGCCGAGAGGATGTAATCGACCCGTCGCCCCCGCGCGTAGTCGGCCACGGCGCCGACCGTGTGCGCCAGCGCCTGAGGTTCGAGGAAGAGCGGCGTCACGTCCTTGAAGACGATCCCCGGCTTCGGGAAGTCGGGGATGTCCTGGATGTACGCCCTTAGATCCGCGGCTACCTCGCGAGCTTGCGCAGGTCGCGGATCAGGAGAAGGTGCTTCAGGTGGGACGCGATCGCGGCGAGGTTCTCGAGCGCCTCCACAGCCTCCTTGCGGCGCTCCGGGTTGCGGGACCGCAGCGCCGGCGCGAGGATCTGCTCGAGCAGAGCCGCCTCGCGGTCGGCCGAGGTTCGGAAGACCCGCAAGTTGCGGCCGCCCACCCCGAACCGCTTGAGCTCGGTGACCGCACGGATGATCTCCCGCTCGGTGTCGTCGTAGTAGACCTCGCCGTCCCGCCGCTCGCCCTTGATCACGCCGTAGTCCTCGAGCTCCTTGACTAGGGCCCTGTCCGCGCCCGTGTCCTCCAGCACCTCGTCCAAGCCGTAGAGCGCGCCGGGCCCGCGGACGGCGACGCTCGACCGGCGGAGCGCCCGTGGTTCCGGGGTGGCCTTGTCCGCCACCTCGGGATCGGCGCGTCCGGCCGCGAGCTCCTGTCGGATCACGCGGAGCGGGAGGAACTCGTCGCGCTGGAGGCGCAGGATCGTCCGCAGCCGCTGTACGTCGCCCGGCGAGTAGAGCCGGTAGCCACCGGCCGTCCGGCGGGGCGCCAGCAACTTCTGGTCCTCGAGGTAGCGGATCTTCGAGATCGAGATGTCGGGGAACTCGCGCTCGAGCTGCTTGCAGACGGCCCCGATCGTGAGGGCCTTCTGCCGCGGAGGGCTCTCCTGTACTTCCGTGCTCACTTGTCCAGGTAGGTGAGCTTGTATTTCCCGACCTGGAGCTCGTCGCCGTTCTGGAGCTTGTGCGACTCGATGCGCCGCCGGTTCACGTAGGTACCATTGAGCGAGCCCAAATCGTCGATGTAGAGGCCGTCGCGGCGACGTACGAGCAGCGCGTGGTTGCGGGAGACCGTCACGTCGTCGAGGAAGATCTCGGCTTCGGGGCTGCGGCCGATGGTCAGGCGCTCGCCGCTGACGTTGAACACTTCGCCGGAGCGCCCGCCCCCGGACCGGATGACGAGCGTGGCCCCCTCTCCCGTGACCTCTTCGAGATCGACCGGCTTCAAGTCTCCGGCCTCATCCACCTGGTAGACCTCGGTGGTGTCGCCCTCACGCTCGGCGGCCTCAGCAAGGAAAGCGCCGCACTTCTGACAGTAGTTGGCGCCCTCCGCATTTACGAAGCCGCATTCGGGGCAGTGCACGGCGCCCTACTCGACGTCCGCGTCGGGGATGCCTCTCCCGGCGAGGATGTCGGTCAGCTGCTGAACGTCCGCGCCGCTAAGGACTGCGTCGCCGTCCTCCTGCTTCTTCCGCAGGCGGTTCACCAGCTCCGCGCGCAGGGTGTCGATCTTGCCGTGGAGGATGCGCCGCTTGTAGGAGACCTCGTGCTCTTCCTCCGTGAGCTCTTGGATGAGCTCCTTGAGCTGCTGATCCGAGAGAGCGCCGAGGTCTGGGAGCGTGTCCATCAGGGTGACTTCCCGTCGGGAGTCACGCCAGTATAGGCGCGGCCGTCAAGTAGACCTTGAGGGTCAACGGGCGCCCAGCGCGCCCAGATGGTGGGCGTGGGACCCGCGGGCGTCACCCCGGGCGCCTCAGCTGCGCCCAGCCATCTCGCAGGTAGAAGACCGTAGCCGCAAGGGTCATGGCCAGCCCGACGTACAGGAGCACCTCGGAGAGCCAGGTCTCCGTGATCATCGCGAGACCGAGCGCCGACATGGTCGGCCACACCGCCCAGCGCCCCATCATGTTCACCTTGAGATCGACGCCGGCGCGAAGCCCCACCTGGGTCACCCCGACCATCAGGACCTCGCGGGCGGCGAGAACCGCCAGCGCCCAGCGCGGCAGCAGCTCGAAGTGCCAGGCCACGATCACGCCCGAGACCACCAGCAGCCTGTCGGTTAGCGGGTCGAGGAGCGCCCCCAGGCGGCTGTACTGGCCCGTGAGCCGCGCGGCCAGGCCGTCCAGGTAGTCGCTGGCGGCGACTACTGTGAACAGGAGGGTGGCCAGCGGGTCGCGCCCGTCGCCCGACGACAGGGCGAGCACGAGGAAGACTGGGAGCAGCGCGAGTCGGGCGAAGCCGATCGCGTTCGGCACCGTCCACGGGTGAAGCGGCTGCTTGCGGACCGTCTCGGGCGGCGGTGGGCCCGAGCGGTCGAGCCCCAGAAGGCGCCGCCTGGTCAGTCGCTGGCGGCTCAGGGCAGGCTCCGCCAGAGCTCGACGGCGGCCTCGGCCGCGCCCTCGAGCGGAAGCGAGCGCTCCTCCCGGCCGCGGCGGACCTGGGCGTCGAGCTGCCCCGCCTCCACGCTCTTGCGCCCCACGGTGAGCCGCAGCGGGCAGCCCACGAGCTCGGCGTCCGCAAACTTCTCCCCCGGACTCGCCGCGCGGTCGTCATAGAGGACCTCGAGGCCGGCCTGCCGGAGCGCGCCGTAGAGCCGCTCGGCGACCTCACGGGCCTCCTCCCCCTCCTTTCCCAGGCCCACGAGCTCGGCGTCGAACGGCGCCAGCGCGCGCGGCCACGAGATCCCCTGCTCGTCGGCGAACTGCTCGACCGCGGCTGCGACTATGCGAGCGGGGCCGATCCCATAGGAGCCCATGACCACGAGCTGCTCGTCGCCATTCTCGTCGAGGTACTTCGCCCCGAGCGGCTCGGAGTAGCGCGTGCCGAGCTTGAAGATGTTGCCCACCTCGATGGCGGGCTCGATCCGGATGGTCCCGCCGTTCGGGCAGCGGTCCCCGGGCTCCACCGTCCGGATGTCGGCCCAGGTGGGCTCGAAGTCGCGGCCGGGCTCGACACCCCGGAGATGCAGATCCGGCTCGTTGGCGCCCGCCACGAGCCCGCCCATGCCGCGGAGCGCCTCGTCGGCGATCACCTCGACGCGGGCGCCGACCGGGCCGATGAAGCCGGGTACGGCGCCGAACACCTCGCGCACCTCCTCCTGCTCAACCGGCATGACGGGGGCGCCCACCGCGTTCTGGAGCTTGATCTCGTTCAGGCGATGGTCACCGCGGACCACCGCGAGCACGGGGCCATGGCCCTCTGTCTCCACCGGTACGGCCTTGATCAGCGCCCCGGCAGGCACGCCGAGCAGGCTCGACACCTCCTCGATCGTGGTAGCGGCGGGTGTCTCCACCGGCTCGGGCGCCGCGAGCGACTCCGGGAGCCCCTCGACGGGCGCCGCCGAGGCGCTGGCGATCTCGACGTTGGCGGCGTAGCCCGCATCGGAGAGCGCGATCTGGTTCTCCCCGGCGGGACAGGGGGCCATGTACTCGTGGGCCCCGAGACCGCCCATCATCCCCACGTCCGACTCCACCCGGTACCACTCGAGTCCGCAGCGATCGAAGATGCGGTCGTAGGCCTGGATGTGGAGCCCATAGGAGCGCTCCAGGCCCTCCTCGTCGCGGTCGAAGCTGTAGGAGTCCTTCATGATGAACTCGCGCGTGCGGAGCACCCCGGCGCGAGGTCGCGGCTCGTCCCGCTCCTTGACCTGGATGTGGTAGAGGATCTTCGGCAGGTCGCGGTAGGAGCGGACCTCGCGCGCGAAGTGCCAGGTGAGTGGCTCCTCGTGCGTCATTGCGAGCACGAGCTCTGCCTCGCGCCGGTCCTTCAGCTTGAACAGCTCCTCGATCCAGTAGCGCCCGCTGCGGCGCCAGAGCTCCGCCGGCTGAAGCACGGGCATCAGCAGCTCCTGGCCACCTATCGCGTCGATCTCCTCCCGCACGATCTGCTCGGCGCGCCTGTGGGCGCGCCAGCCGGCGGGCAGCCAGGTCCACATCCCCGCCCCCAACTGGCGAATCAGCCCGGCGCGCACCATCAGCCGGTGCGAGACGGCCTCGGCGTCGGCTGGTGCCTCCTTGACCGTGGGCAGCAGGTAGGCGGAGAGCCGCGTCATCGGGGCGCCCGAGTCTAAGTGCTCGGAACGGTGGCTACGCCCGCGTGAAGCGGCGGCCCTCCACCCGGCGCCGCTCCGCCTTCGGTGTCGCCATCGGCAGCGCCTGACCGTCGGCGAGGGCATCCTCGGAAGCGGCCGCGGCTTCCATCGCGGCGATCCGCTCCGGTGTCAGCTCGCCGGCGTTCTCCTCCTCGATCCGCTGGAGCCAGGCGGCGCCCTCCGCCGCCTTCCGGTCATCCACGAGTACGTCGCCGACGTCGAGGGACTTGTCGATTTCCGCGAAGAGCTCGTCCACGAGCCTCTCCTGGGGCACCTTTCGCAGCGGCTTGCCGTGGGCGAAGACGAGACCCTCGTTCTTGGCGCCCGTGATGCCGAAGTCGGCGTGGGAGGCCTCGCCGATCCCGTTCACCGCGCAGCCGAGCACGGCAACCTCGATCGGCCGCTCATAGGCCTCCAGCCGCCGCTCGATCTCGGCTACGACCGTGTCCATGTCGAACTGGAGCCGGCCGCAGGTCGGGCAGGCGATCAGCACCGGCCCGCGCTCGCGCAGCTTGAGGGCCTTGAGGACCTCCCAGGCGACCTTGACCTCCTCCTCCGCGTGGAAGGTGGAGAGCGAGATGCGGATCGTGTCCCCCACCCCGTCGGCGAGCAGCGTCCCGAGCCCCACGGCCGACTTCAGCGAGCCGGACCATTTCGTGCCCGATTCGGTGATCCCGATGTGCAGCGGGTAGTCGATCTTCTCGGCCAGAAGGCGGTTGGAGGCGATCGTGTTGGGCACGCTTGTGGACTTGATCGAGACCTTGAAGTCCTGGAAGTCGAGCCGCTCCATCAACTCCACGTACTCCACGGCCGCCTGGACGAGCGCCTCCACCGGGCTCTCCTTCTCGAGCTCGTGCAGGTGCTTGGGGAGCGAGCCGGAGTTCACGCCCACCCGCATCGGCACGCGGGCTGCCCGGGCCTTGTCGACCACCTCGCCGGTCTTCTCGTGGCCGCCGATGTTCCCCGGGTTGATGCGGATGCAGTGGGCGCCGGCGTCGATCGCCTTGAGCGCCAGGGTGTGGTTGAAGTGGATGTCGGCGATCACCGGTATCGGCGACTCCTCCACGATCGCGGCGAGCGCACGCACGTCGTCGTCGCGCGGGACGGCACAGCGCACGAGGTCGCCGCCAGCCTCGGCGATGTCCCGGATCTGGCGCAGCGTCGCCTCGACGTCCGCGGTCTCGGTCTTGGTCATCGACTGCACTGCGACGGGCGCGCCGCCGCCGATCGGGACGCCTCCGACCGTGATCTGGCGCTTGGAAGCCACGAGCCCTAAGGGTATCTATGGCCGCCGAGCGCCCAGCTGCCCCCGGCTACTTCGAGTACAGCTCCTCGATCTCGGCGGCGTACTTCTCGGCGATCGGCTTTCGCTTGAGCTTCATGGTGGGAGTCAGCTCGTCCCCGCCGGGCTCCCAGTCCGTGGGGAGGAGCTTGAACTTCTTGATCTGCTCCACCCGGGCGAGGTCCTCGTTGCCCGCCTCGACCTCCCGCTGGACCCTTTCGATCACCTGG
>DATFQM010000021.1:0-18379 GCA_035264265.1 Thermoleophilaceae bacterium | reverse complement strand
GCGGATGATCAATTCGAACCTGCGCCTGGTCATCTCGGTGGCGCGCAAGTACCAGGGCCAGGGACTGCCGCTGGGCGACCTGATCCAGGAGGGCATGCTCGGCCTGATCCGCGCCGTCGAGAAGTTCGACTGGCGCAAGGGCTTCAAGTTCTCGACGTACGGGACGCTCTGGATCCGCCAGGCCATCGGCCGCGGACTCGCCAACTCGAGCCGCACCGTGCGGCTGCCCGTGCACATCACTGCGCGCGCCCGCAAGATCGCGGACGCCACCCGCCGCCTCTCCGCCGAGCTCGGCCGCGAGCCGACCGTCGAGGAGGTCGCCAAGGCCGTCGAGCTGCCCGTCGACGAGGTGGAGGACATCCGCAACGCCGACCGTCTGCCGGCAAGCCTCGACCAGGGCGTCGGGGAGGATGGCGACACTGCCCTGGGCGACCTGATTCCTGGTGACGCCCCGGCGGTCGACGAGGAGGTCACCGAGGAGGAGGCGGACGCGACGCTCCGTGAGGCCGTGGACGCGCTGCCGGAGGCCGAGCGAAACGTCGTTCGGCTCCGCTTCGGCTTGGACGAGCGCGAGCCCGTGGCCCTGCGCGAGACGGGTCGCCGGCTCGGACTCTCGAGCGAGCGCGTCCGGCAGCTCGAGGATCGCGCCCTCAAGCGCCTGGCTCGCGACGAGGCTCTGGGCGCGCTGCGCGAAGCAGCCTAGCCTCAGCGCACGCCCGCCCCGTCTCGCTCACGAGCTCCTCGAGCTGAGCCCGCATGCCGCCGCGCCGCTGCGCGGCGCGGCGGCGATCCGCTCCTCCCCCCTCCCGCAGGAGGCGCTCGACCAGGTCGAGCGCCTCCGGCTGGGAGGAGTGTCGCTTCGCCTCCGCCAGCGCCAGGCGGGCGGCTTCGCGGACCGGCATGAGCCTGCCGCCCGCGATCACCTCGGCATCGAGACCGTCACGAGCCGCGCGGAAGGCCGACCAGGCGATCGCCTCGGTCGGCACCTCGTCACGCGGCGAGTTGGCCTCGAGGCGCGCAAGGGCCTGCACGAGCGCCGCCAGGGCGGTCACGTCCTCGAGCCGGGACTGGGCGTCGAGCTCCCTTACCTCGACGGTCCCGAGCCGCGGATGCAGCCTCACGTCCCACCAGAGGAGCGTGTAGTCGCTCGGTCCGCCGCCCGCGGCGACCGCCGCAAGGACGGCCTCGTAGTCGTCGTAGTCCCGCAGCGCGCGGGGCACGCCGCGGCCGGGGTAGGCGCGCACGACGGCCGCCCGGGCGCTCGCCATCCCGGAGTCGCGCCCGTACCACCACGGCGAGTTGGCGGCGAGCGCTTGGAGCAGCGGCAGCCGCGCACGTAAGCCGTTGAAGACCCGCACCGCGGTGTCCCTGTCGGGGATGCCCACGTGTACGTGGAGTGCGCACTCGGGCGTGCGCCGGATCAGCCCGCGCATGGTCTCCTCGACCCGCGCGTAGCGCTCGGAGCGCACCACCTCCACCTCGCCGAACTCCGCCGCCGGATGAAGTCCCGATCCCAAGACCGTGGCGCCCGCGGCCGCGGCCGCCAACCGAGCGGCGGCGAGCGCCTCGACCGCCTCCCCCGGCGTCGCCTCAGGCAGCGAGCGCAGCTCGATCTCGCAAGCGAACGCCTCGTGATCGGCCTCCCAAGCCCCCGATCGCTCCATGACGCCGAGCACCCGCTCGGCGTCATGGACGAGGCCATACGTCGGCGGGCGCACCAGCAGGAGCTCCTCCTCGATCCCTAGCGTGAAGGGTGCGCCTCGGCCGAAGGCGTGGTCCACGTTAGACACCCAGGGCCGACTCGGCAGCCAAGCGACCTAGCACGAGGGCCGCACCGAGCCCGCTCGCCCAGCCGCCGGTGGCGATACCGCCCACGTCGCCCCCACACGCGAACACCCCTGGTGCCGCCTGGGCCCTCTCGTTCACCCGCAGCCCCCCGAGCGTCGCCGTGACCCCCGCGACGGTCTGCACGGCCACCTGCCCCCGCTCGCGCCGCACCGGCGCCCCGGCCGAGGCAGCGGCCTCGACCATCTCCCCCACCGTCCTGCCGCGCACCCGCTGGCCGAGGTCTTCCTTCCGTACTCGGTACCAGGCGCGAGCGCCGGGCTGCCGGGCGGTCCACTGCACCACGTCCACCTCCGACCAGCTTCGGGACTCGTAGCGCTCGCCCTCCACAGAGGTCACCTCCGCGTGATGGGCGTAGAGCTGCCCCAGGCGCACGAAGTCCTGCCCCCGCACGCGAGCGGGCGGAGCCGGCATGTTCCGGCCGTAAAACTGATCCATGCCCTCGCTCAGCCGCGCCCCCGCGGCCAGCCCCACCCGCAGCCCGTCCCCGGTGCTGCCCGGCGCCGCCCGCAGCAGGACTTCCCCCGCCTGGAGAGTGACGTGGCTGCGAAGCAAGTCGCGATCGCCCTGGAAGCCCCCCGTAGCCAACACGAGCGGCATCCCCTTTCCCGGAGCCCCTAGCAACGGCTGGCCGAAGCGCACCTCTCCGGCCGCCTCGAAGAGCGCGGCGACCAGCCCTCCCGGGGAGAAGCGGACGCCTGTCGTGAGCGAGTTGCCGGTCTGGCGCTCGAGCACCGGGGCGCCCAGGTACTCGAGCCAGCGAAGGTCGTCGTCGAGCCGCTCGAAGACGAGTCGTTGGAGTCGCTCGTCTCCTCCGGGACACTCCTCGCGGAAGCGATCGAAGTCACGGTGGCGCCAGACCACTCCGCTCGACAACCGCAGCGAGCCCCCGGCTCGATCGAGCTTCTCCAGCACCAGGGGCTCGGCCCCGAGCTCACAGGCACGGGCGGCCGCAACCAGACCGGCCATGCCGGCGCCAGCCACCACCAGATCCGCCACTTCCGGTCAGGTTAGGGAGAAGCCCGGCTTGTGCTCCACGTACTCGAGCTTGATGCGGTCCGGGCCCCACACGAAGGCCGCGAGGGTATTGGGGGCGTCCACGAAGTCGGCGATCTCGGCACCGCGCCGTTCCGCCTCCGCCCGCCAGGCCTCGGCCGAGTCGACGAGCACGGCAAGGTGGTTCAAGAGCGGGCGCTCGCCCTCGGGACGTCCGCCGGGCGCTAGCCGCAGCTCGCGGTCGGCGACCGCGAGGGTACCGCCGCGGCGCTCGAAACCGAGCTCGGCGAGCGCGGTCGCGCTCGCGTCGGGATCCGGCACGCGCAGCACGACGTGGTCGAGGTCATAGTCGACCGACTCCGGGACCTCCACCAGCGCCAGGCGGAGGCCCTCAGGCGCCTCGAGGAGGACCGTCCCGTCCTCACGGCGCGCCCCGGCCTCGCTCGACAGTCGGCTCGCCGCCGCATCGAGGTCCCTGACCCGCAGCACCACGAGCTCCAGGACCCCGGCGTCGCGCGGACCCTCGGCGGCGAACAGCGTCAGCTTGCCGAGCTTGGCATCCACGCCGAGGAGAGTGAACGCGTCGGTCCGCTCGATCTCGTGCATGCCGAGGTGCTGGCAAAGGAACGACGCCAGCCGGTCGCGCTCGGCCACCCAGAGGGCGACGTGGTCCAGGCTGTTCGGGGTCATCTCACTCATCCTGGTCGGTCGGTCGGGCTGCCCCGACTAAGACTCGACGATGAATACCGAATCTCCGTGCGTTGCCGTCCCCCATCACGGTCATGAGATTGGCGGCGTTGAGACACGTCGAGGGCTTCCATCGAGCGCGGCGGTAACGGAGTCAGAGGAGTCGATCATGCTCAGCCGCTCGTGCGCCCGCGTGATCTCGAACACCCGTTGCACCACGTGGGGACCGCGGACAAGGACGAGCCGCTCGCCGGCCTCGCGGACACGACGGTCCGCCGCCAGGATCATGTGCAAGCCGGTGGAGTCGATGAACCGCAGCCGGCGGAGATCGACGAGGATCGGTCGGTGCTCGGCCTCCACGCGGCGCAGCTCCTCCTCGGCGGACGGCGCCGTGCCCATGTCCAGCTCGCCGCTGAAGACGACCGTGATTGGACCCTTCCCGTCATCGTGGCTCTCTACGGCCAGAGGACGGATCAGGGACGGCGGGTTGGCCTCGAATCCCCGGTAACCAATCAGCCCGACCCGGGTCCGAGCCTGCCACCGGTCAAGCAACCGATCATCGAACACGTCGTCCACCCTGACCCCCTCGAATCGTTCCCCCAAGACAGACTGGTCTTTCTACCATATACAGACGGGTCTGTCTACTGTTAAGCTGACCGCCATGGCCGGAAGTCTCGAGGCCGAAGTCCCCATGCGGGGGGAATCAGTTGCTCGCGAGCGGGTCCTCGACGCTGCCTATGAGCTCTTCTCGCGCCGGGGCATCCGTGACGTTGGCGTAGACGAGGTGATCGAGAGCGCCCGAGTGGCCAAGGCGACCCTCTACCGCAACTTCGGCTCGAAGGACGACCTGGTGGTCGCCTTTCTCGAGCTCCGCGAAGAGCGCTGGACGCTGGACTGGGTCGAGGCGGAGGCCCGGCGACGCGGCACCACCCCCGAGGAGCAGCTACTCGGCATCTTCGACCTCTTCGACGAGTGGTTCCACCGCGCGGACTTCGAGGCGTGCGCCTTCATCAACACGTTGCTCGAGATGGGGGCTCAGCACCCCGCGGGTCAGGCCAGCATCGATCATCTGGAGAACGTCCGCTCGGTCGTGCGTCAGCTCGCGGAGCAGGCGGGGCTGCGTGACCCCGCCGCGTTCGCACGCTCGTGGCACATCCTCATGAAGGGCTCGATCATTGCCGCGGCGGAGGGCGACGTCGAGGCGGCACAGCGAGCCCAAGCGATGGCTCGGCTGCTCCTCGACCAGCACCGCTAGCCGCTGAGGCTTTCCATCTCCTGGTCACTGATGGTGAGCTCGGCGGCCGCGAGGTTCTCCTGGAAGTGCTCGATCGACGAGGTGCCGGGTATCGGCAGCATCACCGGCGAGCGCTGGAGCAGCCAGGCCAGCGCCACTTGACTCGGTGTGACGTCGTGCCTGCGAGCCGCCTCCGCGAGCGGTCCGCTCGGCGTGGCCAGGTCGCCGGTCGCGAGCGGAAACCAGGGCAGGAAGCCGAGGCCGTCGCGCTCGCAGACCTCGAGCACGTCGTCCGAGTGGCGATCCACGAGGTTGTAGCGGTTCTGGACCGACACGACCCCCGCCACCGCGCGGGCGCGGTCGAGCTCCTCCACGGATACGTTGGAGACGCCGACGTGGCGGATCTTGCCCTCCTCCTTCAGCTCGCGCAGGGCCCCCATCGACTCCTCCAGGGGCACCTTCGGGTCCGGTGCGTGAAGCTGGTAGAGGTCGATGCGCTCCAGGCGCAGCCGCTGGAGACTCCCCTCGCACCGCTCCTTGAGGCGCTCGGGCCGGGCGTCGCGCGGCCACTCGCCGGGGCCGGTGCGCGCGAGGCCGCCCTTGGTCGCGATCACCAGCCCCTTCGGGTAGGGATGCAACGCCTCGGCTATCAGCTGCTCGGAGACGTCGGGCCCGTACGACTGGGCGGTATCGATCAGGTTGACACCGCGCTCGACCACGTGCCGGAGCAGCCGCTTGGCCTCCTCCGGGTCATCCGGAGGGCCCCAGATGCCGTCGCCGGTTATCCGCATTGCCCCGAAGCCGAGCCGGCTCACCTCGAGGTCGCCGCCGAGCGTGAAGGTGTCCACGAGCTGCTCTCCCCTTCGTAACTGTCGTACTATTGTCGGTGGTTACGCCAACGTCGACCGCAGGAGGCCGCAATGCACGGGTACCGGATGGCCAACCTCGACGCGATCCCTCCGGTAGGAGACCACGGACTTCCTATCGACGCCGCCTGGCTGCCCGTACGCCATCACCTCGGCATTGACGCATTCGGGATCAACGCGTACGCCGCGTCCCACCCGGGACAGGTCGTGATCGAGGAACACGACGAGGCCGACTTGGGGCACCAGGAGCTCTACTTCGTTGCCCGCGGGCGGGCGGAGTTCACGGTCGGCGAAGCGAGCCGGGAGGCGCCGGCCGGCACCTTCGTCCTCTACGAGGATCCCGCGCTGCGGCGCAAGGCGGTCTCGCTGGACCCCGGGACGACGATCGTGGCCGTGGGCGCCGAGCCGGGCCGCGCGTTCAGCCCGTCGGAGTGGGAGACGCGACGGACGGCGTCGCTGCCGACCGGCTGAGTCGCCGCCGCAGCGCCTGCCCCCGCTTGCGGAAGAGCGTCACGTTTCGAAGCTTGATCTCCTCGTAGCCACGGACGACGTCCGGTAGCTCACAGAGCTCGAGCACGGTGGCACGCGTGGCGGGCGACAGGCGGGCGAGTGCCTCTTCCACCAGCTCCTGGTACTCGCCGATCAGGCGCCGCTCATCGCGCCGCACCCTCGTCTGTCCGACCGGGTCGAGCCAGGTCCCGCGCAGGTGCCTCATCGCCCGCATCACGCGAAAGGCCGGGACGAACCAGCCGCCCAGCTTCAGCTTCCGCTTGAGGCCGAGCGCCCGCAGGAGCGGCGGATGCAGATTGAACGAGATCTTCACGTCGTCGCCGAACTCGCGCCCCAGGCGCGCGCGCTCGGCGGCGTCGAGGTGGAGCCGCGCGACCTCGTACTCGTCCTTGTAGGCCATCAGCTTGAACAGCCCGCGCGCCACCGCCTCGCTCAGCTCGGTGCCCTCCCCCTCCGCGTCGCGCACCCTGCGCAGGAAGTCCACGAAGCGCGCCGCGTAGCGGAGGTCCTGGTAGGCGGCCAGCTCGGGAACCCTGACCTCGAGCAGCCGCCGCAGCTCGCCCTCCTCCGGCGCGACCCCGTCGATCAGCTCGCGCTCCGCGTCGGAAGGCTCGGGCGGCACCCGAACCGGGTCGGCGGCCCGCGTGAGCCGCTCCACCTCGTCAGGCGCCACCACGAGCGCGCGCCCCCAGGCGAACGCGGTCAGGTTCTTCTCCACCGCCGCGCCGTTCAACCGGATGGCTTGCTCGATCGCCTCGGCCGAGACCGGTAGCGCGCCGCGTTGGTACGCGGCGCCGAGGACGATCGTGTTGGCGGGCATGTGGTCGCCGAACAGGCGCTCCGACAGCTCCTGGGCGTCGAGATAGACGTTCAGCTCCCTGCGGGTCACCCGGTCGATCTGCTCGAGCTGGCCGCGCAGCTCCGGGAAGCGCTCCTCCACGTCGACCACCATGCGGCCGGTGGGCACCGCGTGCGTCGAGACCACCGCGATCGTGCGGTCCCGACCCGCGGTGTCGAGGTTCTTCGGGCTAGCCGCCCCCAGGAGGTCGAAGCCGAGGTACAGGTCCACGCTGCCGGCCGGCGCCTTGCTGGCGGCGGGAAGGGGCTCACGCGACAGGTGCAGGTCGGAGACCACCGGGCCGCCCTTCTGGCTGAGTCCGGTCTGATCCAGACCCGCGACGTGGAGGCCGTCGATCAGGGCGGCCATGCCGACCACCTGGTTCACCGTCACGACGCCGGTGCCCCCGATACCCATCATCCGGACGTTGAAGCCGCCCTCCGATACGACCCGCTCGGGCTCCGGAAGCCACACGCGAAGCTCGGGCGCCTCGCGCCTCGCCTTGTTGCCCGGCACGACGGTGACGAAAGACGGGCAATCACCCTCTAGGCAGGAGAAGTCCTTGTTGCAGGAGGCCTGGTGGATCTGCGTCTTTCGGCCGAACTCGGTCTCGACCGGCACCACCGACAGGCAGCTCGACTTCTCGCCGCAGTCGCCGCACCCCTCGCAGACCCGCTCGTTGATCCAGACACGCTCGGCCGGCTCCGTCGCCTTGCCGCGCTTGCGCATCCGGCGCAGCTCCGCCGCGCACTCCTGGTCGTGGATCAGCACGGTGACCCCCTCCACCTGCGAGAGCTCCTCCTGGGCGGCCAGTAGCTCCTTGCGGTCGCGCAGCTCCGCGATCGGCGCCAGATCGACGCCCTTGTAGCGGCCGGGCTCCTCGCTGGTGACGATGATCCGCTTGACGCCCTCGAGCTCGAGCAGCCGGGTGAGGTCCGGCACCGAGAGCCCGCCCTCGACGGGCTGGCCACCCGTCATCGCCACGTGCCCGTTGTAGAGCAGCTTGTAGGTGATGTTGGCGCCGGCGGCCACGGCGGCTCGGATCGCGAGGGAGCCGGAATGCGCGAAGGTGCCGTCGCCGAGGTTCTGGACCAGGTGGGAGTCCTCGGTGAAGGGCGCCATGCCGATCCACTGCGCGCCTTCGCCTCCCATCTGCGTGATGCCGGTGATCTCGCCCTTACCCTCGGGGTTGAGCAGCACCATGGTGTGGCAGCCGATGCCGGCGCCGACGAGCGTGCCGTCGGGCGCCTTGATAGAGGTGTTGTGCGGGCAGCCGGAGCAGAAGAACGGGGTGCGGGCCGCCAGCGGCAGCTCGGTCCGCCGGCGGGCCACCTCGTCGAGCGCGTTCAGCCGGGCCTCCACGGAGTCGAGCGGCACGCGCCGAGACAGCCGCCCGCCCACCGCCCACGCGATCAGGTCCGCGTCGAGATCGCCTTCGGCCGGCAGCAGCTCCTTGCCCAGCACGCGAGGAGCATGGGCCGCGCCGTAGAGCGCCTCCTTTACCAGCGGCTCGAGGAAGGCGCGCTTCTCCTCGACCACCACGATCTCCGCGAGACCGCGGGCGAACTCGCCCAGCACCTCCGGCTCGAGTGGCCAGAGCATGCCCAGCTTGAGGATGCGGACGCCGGCCCGCTCCAGGGCCCTCTCGTCGCCGAGGCCCATGTCCCGCAGCGCCTGGCGCAGGTCGTAGTAGCTCTTGCCGGCGCAGACGACACCCAGCCACGCCTCGCGCGCCCCCTCGATCCGGTTGACGCCGTTCTCGCGGGCGTAGGCGAGGGCCAGCCCGGTGCGAGGTCCGAGCATGCTGCGCTCCATGTCGAGCGACGCGGGCGCGAGCAGATTGCCGTTCGGGACGTGCTCGTAGTCCGACTCCGGCAGCCTCACCTCGACCCTGCCGGGAGCGACTGCCGCGGTGCCCACGGCGTCGGCGACGTTGGTGACGATCTTGAAGCCGGCCCAGAGCCCCGAGGCGCGCGAACAGCCGAGAGCGTGGAGCCCGAGGTCGAGGACCTCCTGCACGTCGCCGGGGAAGAAGATCGGCATGTGGAGGCTCTGGAACAGGGTCTCGGACCCGCTAGGCAGCGTCGAGGACTTGCAGCTCGGGTCGTCACCGACGACCGCCAGCCCCCCGCCGGTGCGGGACACGCCGACGTAGTTTCCGTGGCGCAGCGAATCCATCGCGCGGTCGAGTCCCGGCGCCTTGCCGTACCAGATGCCGATCGCGCCGTCGTAGGCGGCGCCCGGAAGCTGCGCGGCCAGCTGGCTGCCCCACGCGGACGTGGCGCCGAGCTCCTCGTTCAGACCGGGGACGTGGAAGACGTGGTGATCGGCGCAGATGCGCGCGTTCCGCTGGAGCTCCTGGTCCAGCCCACCCAGCGGCGAGCCCTGGTAGCCCGAGACCATCGTGCCCGTGTGCAACCCGCGGCGACGGTCGGCCCGGTGCTGGTCGAGCGGCAGCCGCACGAGGGCCTGGACTCCGGTCAGGAGGACCCGGCCGTCCTCGAGCAGGTACTTGTCCTCGAGCGAGACCTCGCGGCGGGCAGGGCCGTGTGGGTGACGGCGGAGCGAGTCGCGGCGGCGGGGGGGACCCGAAGGCCGACGGCGTGGAGCCGTGATCGTCACGCAGCTCTCCTCCGGGCCGCCATTGGGAAACTCACCTTACCACCAGCGGAAAACGGATTCCACATCTCGGCCACCGAGCCGGCCGCTTGAATCAGCCAGATGCGGGGTATAAGGTCAATGCCTGTGACCATTACTACGCAGGCGGACACCGAGCCAACCACCCAGGTGCCGGCGGATGACGACCACGAGCGGGTCGTGATCCGCCAGGACCGGGACACCGGACTCCGGCTGATCGTCGCCGTCCACTCCACCGTGCTCGGTCCCGCCCTCGGCGGGCTGCGCCTGCGGCGCTACCCCGGCGGGCTTCGAGAGGGCCTCGAGGACGTGCTTGCGCTGGCGCGCACGATGACGCTGAAGGCGTCGGCGGCCGGGCTCGACCTGGGCGGCGGGAAGGCCGTGATGCTCGACGACGGCAACGACGGGCTCAGGAAGCCGCGACTGGTCGCCGCGGCCGAGGCGATCGACGAGCTCGGCGGCGCCTACATCACGGCCGAAGACATCGGCACGACCACGGCCGACATGGACCTGATCGCGGAGCACACCCGCTTCGTGGTGGGGCGCTCCCGCGAGAACGGTGGCGGCGGGGATCCCTCCCCGATCACCGCAGAGACGGTCTTCGAAGCGATGCGCCGCGGTCTGGCAACGGCCATGGGCACGGACGAGCTGGAAGGACGCCGCATCGGGGTGATCGGTCTGGGCAAGGTCGGCTTCCTCCTGGCGGGCACGCTGGCCGAGTCGGGTGCCGAGGTGCTGGCGTGCGACCTGCGTCCCGAGTGCGCGGAACGCTTTGCCGAAGAGCACGGGGGGGTGGTCGCGCCTTCGGCCGAGGCACTCCTCGCGGCGGAACTGGACGTGCTGGCCCCCTGCGCCGCCGGCGGCCTGATCGATGAGGCCATCGCGCGCTCGATCGAATGCAATGTCATCGCGGGGGCCGCCAACAATCCGCTGACCGGCCGGCGGGCGGCCCGGCTCCTTCAGCGCCGAGGGATTCTGTTCGTGCCCGACTTCCTTGCCAACTGCGGCGGCCTCATCCACGTCTCGACCGAGTGGTACGGGGAAGACGGGCCTCGGGAGCGGGAGCTTGTCGCGCGTGCGATGGAGCGGCTCGAGCGGGCCATCGCGGACGCCGAGCACGAGGACTCGACGCCCCTCGAGGTCGCGGAGCGACAGGCGCTGGAGCGCGTCGAGGCCGCACGCGTGCGCCCGTGAGCCCATCGGCCGCTCCTCCGGCCCCCACCTATACTCGGGCCGGTTTGGAGAGTTCCTTCGAGCCCCTTGCCACCCGCCGCACCTTCGAGGAGGCGGTCGAGCAGATCGCCGAGAAGGTCAAGTCGGGAGATCTGGCGGTCGGCCAGCGTCTCCCCTCTGAGCGCGAGCTTGCGGCCCAGATGCGGATCAGCCGCCCGACGCTCAGGGAAGCGGTCAAGGTCCTCGCCGAGGCCGGGGTGCTCGAGGTGCGCCGCGGGCAAAGCGGCGGCACCTTCGTGGCCAGCGAGCTGATCCCCCGCGAGCTCCTGCGGACCACCACCGAGATTCGGGTCAGCGAGGTGGCCGGCGTGCTGGAGGCGCGCCGCCTGCTGGAGCCGCGGGTGGCGCAGCTCGCCGCGGTTCACGCCGGGGAGGAGGACTTCGCCGCGATGCAGGCCACGATCGAGCGCCAGCGCGAGCTCGCGGGCGCGGGCGACTTCCTCAAGCACGAGGACCTCTTCCTCCAGCTCGACCTCAAGTTCCATCTCGCAATGGCGCGCGCCAGCCGCAACTCGACCGTCGTGCAGCTGATGCGTCACCTCTTCAAGCGGCTCGAGATCGCGCGCGACATGGCCGTGCACGCGCCGCTCGTGCCGGACTGGGTGATCGACATCCACGAGCGCACGCTAGCCGCCATCCGCGCGGCCGACTTCGAGCTTATCGACGACGTGATGGACGAGCACTTGGCCCAGCTCGAGCAGATCTGGGAGCGGGAGACGGGCCGCGGCCTCGTGCGGCCGCTGCCCGACTTCCTCCAGCCCGTGGCCGAGCGCTCCCGCGCTCTACGAGCCGGCTAGGGCCCGGGCCACCAAGCCGAGGTCCTCGGTGAACGCACGTCGCTCGGCGTACCGGGAGGGGTCGTCCGGCGCGCGCAGGATCGCCGAGGGATGGACGGTGGCGGTCACGACCGGTGCTAGCTCGGACTCGAGCAGCTCGCCGCGGTGCTTGGTCAGGCGGAACGACGAGCCCAGCAGGGCCTTGGCGGCGGTCGCCCCGAGGAGGACAACGGCCTGGGGCCCGATCACCCTCAACTCCTCCTCCAACCAGGGCCTGCAGGCCTCGATCTCGAAGCGCTTCGGCGTCTGGTGGATGCGCCGCCTGCCCCTCTCCTCGAACTTGAAGTGCTTGACGACGTTCGTGATGTAGACGTCGTCGCGGGAGATGCCGACGACTTCGAGGGCCTTGTCGAGCTCACGGCCGGCGGGACCGACGAAGGGGCGGCCGGCGCGGTCCTCGCGGTCCCCCGGCTGCTCGCCGACGAAGACCACGTTCGAGCGCTTGAGCCCCTCGCCGAAGACGGTCTGGGTCGTGCCGCGCCACAGGTGACAGCCGCGGCAGCCGGCGGCCGCTTCCCGCAGCGCCTTGAGCGTCCGGCGCTCGGGCAGGAACGGGGAAGCGTCATTGGGCTCGGCCTGCATCTGCGTGATGTGCTTCCCGCTACCCGGTCCAGGAGAGGAGATCACCTTGGAGTACGAGACAGTCGTCTATGAGCAGGACGAGCACGTAGTGACGCTCACCTACAACCGGCCGGACCAGCACAACGCGATCAATCGGCGCATGAACGAAGAGCTGCAGGACGCGTGGCAACGCTTTCGCGACGACGACTCGGCCTTCGTTCTCGTGATCACCGGCGCCGGCGACACCACCTTCTCGGCGGGCTGGGACCTCCAGGACGCCTCGGAGCTGACGGAGCCGCCAGATTGGGAGAGCTGGCGCCGGGAGGTCTGGAACTCGGCGGGCGCATGCGGCTACACACGGCGGGTCGACGTCTTCAAGCCAGTGATCGCCGCGGTGAACGGGTACGCGTTCGCCGCCGGGCTCGAGACCGCCCTGCTGGCCGACATCCGGATCGCCGCGGAGAACGCCGAGTTCGGCGCCCTCGAGCGGCGCTGGAACATCGTGGCCGGCGACGGCATGACCGCTCGGCTGCCGCTCGTGGTCGGCTGGTCGCGAGCGCTCGAGCTGATCATCACCGGCCGGCGCGTGGACGCCCGCGAGGCCGAGCGGATCGGGCTGGCCAACGAGGTGGTGCCGCGGGGCCGCGCGCTCGAGCGCGCCCGGGAGCTGGCGCACGAGATCGCCGCGCTTCCCCAGGGCGCCCTGCGTTCGGACAAGGAGAGCCTCGTGCTCGGCGTCGGCCGCACCCTCGAGGAGCGGCTGCGGATCGAGACGGAGCTGATCATCTCCATGTTCATGCGCCGCGACTCGCACACGATCGGCGCCTCGGCGTTCAAGCGCGGCGAGCGGGCGGAGTGGCCGCACCACGGGCTCTAGCGGGCCCAGGCGAGCGCCTGCAAGCGGTCGAGCGGGTCTCCCGCCATCACGCACCGTCGCCAGCTCTCGCCGCGATCAGCGCTCTCCCATAGCTGGCCGTCGGCGAGCCCGGCGAAGATCCGGCTGCCCAGCGTGACCAGCGCATACGGCATCGCGGGGAAGGGATCGGGCAGGCCGCCCGCGAGGGTCCGCCAGGCGCCGTTCTCCCGTGAGTAGATGCGGGCTTGGGGATCGCCTCGGCCGTGCGCCGCGAAGGGTCCGGTGCTCGCTGACACGTACCAGCGCTCCGGATCGTCGGGGTCGACCGCCACAGACCACGTGTAGTGGCGGTCGCGTCCCTGGTCGGCTGCCCTCCAGGTCTCGCCGCCGTTCTCGCTCCATGCGGCTCCGCCGCCTCCCGCCTCGTACGCGCGGCCCTTGACCCGGGGGTGCCAGGCCAGGGAGTGGACGTCGGGTTGGGCACCGGGACGGTGGTCCTCGAAGCTCTCACCCCCGTCCGTCGACCGCATCAGCCCGCCCAACTCGATGCCGACGAGCAACAGGCCCTCGTCGTACGGGCTCGGCGCGATCCAGCGAACGTGCGAGGTCCACGGCCGGGGCGGGTAGCTCCAGGTCGGGCGTGAGGGGAGCTCGAGCAGTCCCTGCAGCTCGCGCCACGTCTGGCCGCCATCGTCGCTGCGGTAGAGCGCGCTCGGCTCCGTTCCGGCGTAAACGGCCCCGTCCGCGGGGCTCACCGCGAGCGAGAACACCCCCGCCTCCGGGAGCGCGCAGTCGATCCACGTTCTCCCGCCGTCGGCGGTCCGCCGCACACCGCCTTCGCGCAAACCGGCATAGACGATCTCGGGGTCGGCCGGATCGGTGGAGAGGCACTGGGCGCCGCTGCCGCGGAGAGTCAGCGCGGCCGCCCACTCGCCGTCGGCCTCCCCGAGACGAGCGATCGCGTCACCGGTGGCTGCGTAGAGAAGGGTCATCGCTCACCTCATCTTCGCAAGCCGACGACCCCATGCTGCTAAAGATGAAAGGGGAAAGGAGGCACCGGTGGAACGCAAGTGGTGGACGCTACTGGCGATCTGTGTGGCGACGTTCATGCTGCTGGTCGACGTCACGATCGTGAACGTCGCGCTGCCCAGCATCCAGCACGATCTCGACGCGGGGCTCACCAGCCTGCAGTGGGTCGTGGACGCCTACGCGCTCATGCTGTCCGCACTCATGCTGACGGCGGGCTCGCTGGCGGACCGGCTGGGCCGTCGGCGCGTCTTCGAGCTCGGCGTCCTGGTCTTCACCGTCGCCTCGCTCCTGTGCGGTCTCGCTCCTAGCTCGACGCTGCTCGACCTGGCCCGCGGGCTCCAGGGCGTCGGCGGAGCCGCGATGTTCGCGACGTCGCTGGCGCTCATCGCACAGGAGTTCCGAGGCCGCGAGTTCGGCACGGCGATCGCCGCGTGGGGGTCGACCGTGGGAGCGGCCGTCGCGGTGGGGCCGCTCGTGGGCGGGGCGCTCACGGAAGGCCTCGGCTGGGAGTGGATCTTCTTCGTCAACGTGCCGGTCGGGGCGGTGGCGCTGGCGCTGGCTGTGCTGCGGATGCGCGAGTTTCGCGAGCCCGCTTCGCGGGGCGTGGACGCCGGAGGAGTGGTCACCTCCTCCGCCGCGCTGTTCCTGCTGGTCTTCGGTCTCCTGCGGGGGAACGCCGAGGGCTGGTCGAGCCCCGTGATCCTCGCCTCGCTGTGCGGCGCCGCCTTGCTGTTCGCCGTCTTCGTGGCGATCGAGCGGCGCCAGCCGCGCCCGATGCTCGACCTGTCTCTCTTCGGGCGACCGGCCTTCGTCGGCGTCTCTCTCGGCACGGTCGCCATCGGGGCGGGCATGTTCGCGATGTTCTTCTACCTGTCGCTGTACCTGCAGGACATCCTCGGCTACTCGCCGCTGCAGGCCGGGCTTCGCTTCCTGCCCCTGACCCTGCTCGTCTTCTTCACCCCTGCGGCAACCAGGCGCCTCGCGGAGCGCGCCCCGCCGCGGGTGATGCTCGGTAGCGGTCTGGCGCTCGTCTCGCTGGGACTATTCCTGATGCACGGCATCGGGACCGATTCCAGCTGGACCACGCTGCTCGCGGGCCTCCTGGTCGCCGGCGTGGGCATCGGGCTCTCGAATCCCGCCATCGGATCGATCGCGCTGGGCGTTGTCGAGCCGGCCCGTAGCGGAATGGCCTCCGGCTTCAGCAACACCTGTCGCATAGGCGGCGTGGCGATAGGAGTGGCGGGCCTCGGCGCCATCTTCGAGCACCGGATCGGAACGAAGCTGGCCGAGCTCGTGCCGAATGCCCCCGCGGGCCTCGCCGACGCCGTCTCATCGGGCGGAACGCGAGCCATCGCCCACGCGGACGCCCCGGGTGCTCGCGCTCACCTGGCGGATGCCGCCCGCCAGGCCTTCATCGCCGGGCTGAACGAGATCCTCCTGGTTGGCGCGGCGACCCTGTTGCTGGGGGCGCTCGCGGCCTTCGTGCTGATAAGGGCGCGGGACTTCTCCGCCGCACGAGAGCCCGCCGCGGCCCCCGCTGAGGCCTGAGGTTGCCTGCAGGCGCCGCCCCCGCCGAGGCCTGAGGGTTGCGTCCAGCGCGCCGACTCAGCCTGGTCGCGGCCTGCTCGGGCTACTTCTTCGTCCTGCTGGACGTGACGATCGTGAACGTCGCACTGGCGCGGATCGCGGCGGAGCTTGGGAGCAGCAGGGCCGAGCTCCAGTGGGTCGTGGACGCGTACGCGCTGGTACTCGCCAGCCTGATGCTGTCGACCGGCAACGTGGCCGACCTCTACGGGCGGCGCCGGATGTTCAGCGTCGGTCTGGCCGGTTTTGGGCTGGCTTCGCGCAGCTCGCGCGGTGCGATGTAGGCCTCGGGCAACAGGCGGTGCGCAGCAGGTGGGCGAGCATGCGGGCGTCGACGGCGTCGTTCTTGACGCGCGCAGAGGCGATCGCCTTGGTGCGCAACGGATGCGCCAGGTGCAGCTCGTAGCCCGCGTCTTGGAGCAGGTCGGCGAGCCACTCCCAGCCGTAGGTCGCCTCGAGCGCGATCTTGGACTCGCCGTCGATCTCCGTCAGCAGCTCGAGGAACGTCGCCGGATCATTCGCGATCCGCCGCGAGAGCAGCTCGCTGCCGTCGTCATCGAGCACCGCGACCTGGGAGCGGGAGCGGTGCAGGTCGACGCCGACCCAGGAACAATTCGCCATCAGGGCCTCCTTCGTCCCGGACTTCAGATTGCGCCCGCTGGCATAGCGCCTCGGGCACCGGAGCGGCGGGAGGCCCGCCCTGTATGGCATCAAGTGCGATCGGGGCGCGGGGTTGCGCGAGAGCCTCACGCGGAACCGACAGCTCTCGCCGGGGACTGTTCGCGCGCCGTGTTCTTCTCAGCATCGCGGGGCCTATATGTCAGAGCCTCAGGAGACGACCGCGTAAAGCCGCCAAGTCCCCGGCACGCCCCTGAGCTCACGGGTGCCGCGGTCGTCAAACTCGATGTCGGAGCCGACGGTGAGGTCCTTGACCGTGCTTGAAACGAGCACCTCTCCGGGCTCGGCCGCGGCCATCACCCGGGCGCCGATGTGGACCGCGATCCCGCCCACGTCGCCGTTTTGCAGCTCGCACTCGCCGGTGTGCAAGCCGGCGCGAATCTCGAGCCCGAGTCGATGCATCTGGTCCGAGGCCGCCTTGGCGCAGCGGATGGCCCGTGCCGGGCCGTCGAAGGTAGCCAGGAACCCATCTCCAGTCGTCTTCACCTCCTGGCCGCTGTGACGATCCAGCTCCTTGCGAACCACGTCCCCGTGGGCCTCGAGCAGTTGCTTCCAGCGCCGGTCGCCCAACTGGGCAACGTGCTCGGTCGAGCCAACGATGTCCGTGAACACCACGGTCGCCAGCACCCGGTCGGTCTCCGGCTCGTGCCTGGCGCCGGTGAGGAACTCCTCGATGCGGTCGCAGACCTCATCGGGGTCATCGATCCAGGGCCAGTGGTCCTCACCCTCGAGCTCGATCATCTTGGCGCCTGGAATGCGCTCGGCCATGTAGCGCGCGCCCTCGATCGGGATCATGTCGCCCGTGCGGTGCAGGAGCAGCGTTGGTGCCTGCACCAAGCCAAGGATGCCGCGGATGTCGATGTCCCGGTTTGCCTGCATCAGGCGCAGCTGCATCAAGGGGCTGACGCAGGCTCGCTCGTAGCGGCCCCACCACTCGCGCTCGCGCTCGTCCGAGAGCTTGCTCGGCGCGAGCGGAGTCAGAATGAGGCCCTCTCCCCACGCCGTGCGAACGGCCTCGGTCCACTCATCGAACAGGTCCTCGTCGAGGAGAGTCCACGGGTAGTCCTCCGTCGGAAGAACGCGGGCAAGCGACCCATACAGGAGCGTCGCCGAAACACGGTCGGGATATGTTGCTGCGAAGTAGCAGGCCAGGCAGGTCCCCTCCGAGGCCCCGACAAGCGCGGCGCGCTCGCTTCCAACGGCGTCCATCACCGCGCGGATGTCGTCGATCCGCTCCTCGATCGAAGGCGGCGCGTCAACAGGGTCGGAAAGACCGAATCCGCGCCGGTCGAAGACGATCACCCGGGCAAACGAGCTCAACCGCCGCATGAAACGCACGTACCCCGGGTGTTCCCAGGCCAGGTCTAGGTGTGAGATCGCTCCGGGGATATAGACGAGGTCCAGGGAGGCCTCGCCAACGACCTGGTAGGCCACCGAAAAGTCACCGCTGTGGGCGTATCGGGTCCTAGGAGGCTTCAAATCCGTTCCTCCGCGACCCTACGAATGTAGCCTTCTCGTTGTCGCGGTGGTTGTTGCAGAACAGCCGACGGTGCAGCATCTTCACAGGACTCGGTGGACAAGCTGGTGCGGGAGCGGACCGCGGGCAGCGTTGGCGGCGGCGCTCGCGGCCCTTCAGGCGCCAGCGGCGCGGTGGTGTGCATCCAGAGCTTGAGCAGGTTGTGCGTCGCGGGGTCAGCCGCCATTCGGATCTGGCGGGCCGTCGGTCGCCCCGTGAGGGGGCCAACCTTTACCCAAACCAAGGCCTTAGGTAGACCGGTGCCAGGTCGATCCCCGGGCGCCTCGCTCTCGGGGTGGCGCCAGCCCGGACTCCCGCTCCTCGTCTCTAGAGATGAAAGTCAACCCCTTCTCGTCGCTCTGCAACCTCCTCTGCAACAGTTCCCCTGGGCGCGGGTCGACCCCGAGCTAAAGCGCAGGTTCCGGGGCTGATGCCTGCCGCGCAGCTGGCCCCGTAGAGGGCCCATGAGAAGC
>DATFQM010000020.1:0-3006 GCA_035264265.1 Thermoleophilaceae bacterium | reverse complement strand
CATGAACACCCCTTGCTGCTCGTCGATCTGAGGGCTCCTCTCCTCGCCCTTCCTCTGGCTCTTGCTCTTGCGCCTTCGGCTCTTCATCTCTGCCTACCTTGACGGCTCGCTCGGCGCGCCTAACCAGCGCGCGCCCGCGCGCGGCTCGATCCCAGTCGCGCCTCACGCAGCAGCCGCTCACGCGGATCGTGGTCGTTCAAGGCCTCCGTTAACTCGCGCAGGGCAGCCTTCTGCTTCCGTGTCAGGTCGCGCGGGATCTCGATAGCGAGCCTGTAGAGGATGTCGCCACGACCGCGCCTTGAGGCCTTCGGTGGACCCTCGCCGCGCAGGCGCTGCACGGTGCCGTGCTGGGTCCCGGCGGGAATGCGGATCCGCTTCGTCCCCCGGAGCGTCGGAACCTCCACGGTTGCGCCCTGGACCGCCTCGGTGATCGTGATCGGTACCTCCACCTCGAGGTTGCCGTCCGGGCGCTGCTGAAAGACCGGGGAGGGCGTGACCCGCGTCACCACGTACAGGTCCCCGGGTGGGCCGCCCCGAGGGCCGTCCTCTCCCTTGCCCGCCACGCGGATCCTGGTGCCGTCGCGCACGCCGGGCGGGACGTTGACGCGATAGCGCTTGCGCTGCATCGTCAGCCCCGAACCACCACATTCTTCGCAAGGGTGCTCGATCACCTCACCTCGACCGCCACAGCGCGGGCAAGGCTGGCTGATCGAGAAGAAGCCCTGACTCTCGGAGTCGAGTCCCCGTCCGCCGCAGCGCGGGCAGACGGTCGGCGCCGTGCCGGGCTTCGCGCCGCTCCCCTTGCAGATACTGCAGGTCGCCCGCTTGGGGACGGTGACGGAGACCTCGGCGCCCTCCATCGCCTGCTCGAAGGAGAGCCGCACCTCGGTTTCGAGGTCTCGGCCGAGCGCAGAGGCCTGCCGGTCACCGCGACGGCGTCCGAAGACGGTCGAGAAGATGTCGCCGAGGTCGGAGCTGAAGCCGAAGCCGCCACTCGGCCCCCTGCCTGCGCCGAAGCCGGCGAACATGCCGCCTGCGTCGTATTGGCGGCGCTTCTCGGGATCGGACAGCGTGTCGTATGCCTGCTGGATCTCCTTGAAGCGCTCCTCCGCTTGCGCATCCCCGGGATTGCGGTCGGGGTGATACTGGCGGGCGAGCTTGCGGTAGGCCTTCTTTATCTCATCGCCGCTCGCGCTCCGCGAGACTCCCAGCACCGAGTAGAAGTCGCTCGACGCCACGGTTCCCTCCTACTCGCTCACGACGACTCGCGCCACCCTCAGAACTTGGCCGTCGAGTCGATATCCCTTCTCCAAGGTCTCGACGACCGTTCCCGGATCGACGCCGTCCTCGCCGCTGCGGGTGGAGAGTGCTTCGCAGAGCGTCGGATCGAACTTCTCGCCCGTCGGGTCGTAGCTCTCCACGCCGGCGCGCTCCAATGCGGCGCGCAGTTCCCCATATACGAGGGCGACGCCTCGCGCCAATGCCTCGTGGGCAGAGACCTCCTCGCTTTGCGGCTCGCCCGAGTCCTCGCCAGCCTCCGGCATCTGCGCGCCCCCGGGATCGATGCCGGCCGAACGCAGCGCGCGCTCCAGGTTGTCGAGAGCCGGGACGAGCTCTCGGGCGATCGTCGTCTTCCCGCGGCGCTCCGCGTCGTGGGCTTCGCGGGCCGCCCGCCGCCGGTAGTTCTCGAAGTCGGCTCGCGCGCGCTGAGCTAGCTCCAGGTACTCGTCCCGCTCCCGCTTGACGTCGGCCACGAGGGCATCGAAGTCATGCTCAATCGCGGCGGCCTGATCGGCGTTACCTTCCTCGTTCCTCGTTCCTTGGTGCTCGTCCTTCGGCGCGCCCGCCGGCCCGGCAGGGGGCGTGGGGGCCCCCGCCGGACGCGGCTCCGCGGCTGGAGCTCCAGCCGGTCGCTTGCCCTGATCTCGATCAGTCACCGGTGGTTCCTTCCGAGGAACAAGCAACGAGGAACTAGGAACGGTCCTCGTCGACGACCTCCGCGTCGACGACTTCCTCCTCGGCCTCCGCCGAGGCGCCGTCGCCGGAAGAGCCGGCCGCGTCGCCGGGCTGACCCGCTGCCTCTGCCTGCTGCTGCGCCGCGGCCTGATAGATCTGCTCGGAGACCTTGTGGAAGGCGGCCTGCAGGGCATCGGTCTTCGCCCTGATCTCGTCCGCGTCGTTGGACTCCAGCACGCCCTTGACGTCGGCGATTGCCTTCTCGATCTCCTCCTTAGCCGAGGAGTCGATCTGATCGCCCATCTCGCCGAGCTGCCTCTCCGCCTGGTAGGCGGCGTTCTCCGCGAGGTTCCGCGCCTCCGCCAGCTCCCGCTGGCGACGGTCCTCCTCGGCGTGCGCCTCGGCATCGTGGATCATCTGCTCGACCTCCTGCTCGGAGAGGCCGGAACCGCCCTTGATCTCGATCTTCTGCTCCTTGCTCGTGCCGAGATCCTTGGCCGAGACGTTGAGGATGCCGTCGGCGTCGATGTCGAAGGTGACGTCGATCTGCGGCATGCCGCGCGGAGCAGGCGGGATTCCCGTGAGCTGGAACTTGCCAAGGGACTTGTTGTAGGCGGCCATCTCGCGCTCGCCTTGCAGGACATGGACCTCGACCGATGGCTGGTTGTCGTCGGCGGTCGAGAAGATCTCCGACTTGCGGGTCGGGATCGTCGTATTGCGCTCGATCAGCTTCGTGAACACGCCGCCCTTGGTCTCGATGCCCAGGGAGAGCGGGGTCACGTCGAGCAGCAGGACGTCCTTGACGTCCCCGGCCAGCACGCCGGCCTGGATGGCGGCGCCGACGGCCACGACCTCGTCGGGGTTGACGCCGCGGTGCGGCTCCTTGCCCGTGAGCTCCTTGACCTTCTCCTGCACGGCGGGCATGCGGGTCATGCCGCCGACCAGGACGACGTGGTCGATGTCCGCGCCGGAGTCGGAGAGGGCCTGCTGCACCGGTGAGACCACCCGCTCGAGAAGCGGGGAGGTGAGCTCGTTCATCTTGGCCCGTGA
>DATFQM010000019.1:0-12190 GCA_035264265.1 Thermoleophilaceae bacterium | reverse complement strand
TCGGACAGGAGGTCCAAGCCCAGGAGGAGATGGAGCGCAACTGGGATGCGGTCCAGGACTGGCTGGGCAATCTCCTGGCGGACCGGGGGGTGGACGCCCTCTCCGCCGAGGAGCTGACGGTGCCGCCCGGGATGGACGAGCTCTTCTCGCTCCTTCAGATCAAGCGCCACCACGAGGACGGCCGGTTCGACTGCGTCATCGTCGACTGCGCCCCCACGGGCGAGACGTTGAGGCTGCTCTCGTTCCCCGACGTGGCCACCTGGTGGCTGGAGAAGGTCTTCCCCTGGGAGCGGCGGATCGTGTCGGCCGCCCGGCCCCTCGCCCGCGGGCTGGTCGACCTGCCGCTGCCGGGCGACGCCGTATTCGACGACATCGAGCGGCTGGCCCGAAACCTCGTGGCGATGAACGGCATTCTGCGTGACCGCAGCGCCACCTCGATCCGGCTCGTGATGAACCCCGACCGGATGGTGGTCAAGGAGGCGATGCGCACCTTCACCTACCTGAATCTCTACGGGTACCTGACCGACGCCGTGATCGTCAACAGGGTGCTCCCGGAAGCCGCCGCGGAGGGCTACTTCTCCGCCTGGCGGGAGGTCCAGCAGCGTCACATGGAGCTCGTGGGGTCGGCATTCTCGCCGGTCCCGATCCTGGTCGCGCCCTGGCTCGACCGCGAGGTCGTGGGGGACGAGATGCTTGACCGGCTGGCCGGGGAGCTATTCGGCCAGGAGGATCCGGCCAGGCTGCTCTACGACGAGCTGTCGCAGGAGCTGTCCGGGGAGAACGGCCGCGCCACCCTGCGCCTGCCGATCCCGTTCGCCGAGCGCGGCGACATCGAGCTGAAGAAGATCGGGCTCGAGGTGATCGTCCGGGTGGGCGGGCAGAAGCGGACTATCATCCTGCCCGCCACGATGGCGGCCTACTCGACGAGCGGGGCCCGTTTCGAGGCAGGGACGCTGCAGGTCTTCTTCGAGAAGAGCGATGGACCCGAGGGACAAGACTCCACTACCGCCTGATTACGACCCGCTGCTCGAGGACGAGCCGCCGCCCCGCGGGCGGCGCTACGAGCACGACGTGCCGCCCCCGCGTTCGCGCGCGTTCGACCTCTCCGCGCTGTTTGTCCTGCTCGATTCGCTCCGCCGGGTCGTGCCGGCAGAGCTGGAGGACCGCCTCACCGCGCTGATTCGGGAGTTCCTGCTGACGCTTCGTTCGCTGATCGACTGGTACCTGGAGCGCCTCGACCGCCCCGCCCGCGAGCCGCGCGTCGAGGACATCCCGATCGACTAAGGGACCGCCGCCATCAGCTCCACGTAGCGGTCCAGCCGGCGCTCCACCTCACCGGCGTCCTCGGGCTTGACGTAGAAGATGATCCGCTCGACGCCCGCCTTAGTGAGCTGCTCCACGGTCTCCGGCTCGGGCTTGGCCCCGGAGAAGCCAACCGGGATGCGGTCCCGGCCGGCCTCGCCCGCCCGCCGCTGCAGCTCCTCGATGCGGCCCGGCAACTCCTAGAGAGGCACGCGGTTGGGCATCCACTCGTCGCCGTAGGCGAGCACCCGGTCAAGCACCTTGGGTCCGCTTCCGCCGACCACGACCGGCGGGTGGCGTCTGGCGCGGCTTGGGCCAGGACCAGATGCGGGTCGAAATCGACGTGCTCGCCGTGGTACTCGGCCTCCTCCTGGGTCCATATCGCCTTCATCGCCTCGACGCGCTCCTGCATCACGCCGAACCGCCGGGCGAAGTCGGTGCCGTGGTTCTCTATCTCCTCGCGGTTCCAGCCGGCGCCCACCCCGAAGAGGAAGCGCCCGCCCGAGAGCTGGTCGAGCGACGCCACGTCCCGGGCCATTGTGATCGGGTCGCGCTGGATGACGAGGCAAATGCCCGTGGCCAGCTTGATCCGCTCGGTCGCTCCCGCTGCCGCCGTGAGGGCCACGAACGGGTCGTACGTATGCGCGCGGCAGCTCACCGCCGCGGGGATAGGGCGTCTTGCGGCTGACCGGGATATGTGTGTGCTCGGGGAACCACAGAGACTCGAACCCGCGCCCCTCGACCAGCCGTGCGAGGGTGGCCGGATCGACGGCGTAGTCGGTAGGGAACATGGCGATGCCGAACTTCATCCTCCGCCCTCCGTCAGACTCGGGAAAGTGACGGCGGAATATCACGAACTGCCCTGTTCCCGCCCGATCGGAATGCCGCGGACGCGGTCGCCCGGCTGCGGAAGACCCGACTAGCGCCTGCGCGAGATGTCTATGGCCCGGATCGCGTGCTCGTCCGGAAGCTTGTCGAGGACCTCGCGGACGGCGGCGTGCACTTCGCGCTCGTCGTGGCCGAAGTCGTCGGCGAACGCCCTGAGGGCCGTCCACGTAATCTTCAGCTGGGCCGGGGTCAGATCGAGCCGGTAGGCGATCTCTTCGGGGCCGATCAGGTGAAGCTCCTCGTCCGCCATGGTGGCGGAAGACTACCCTTCGCCCATGCCGCAAACCTGGGTCCTGACGGGGTCGCTCGACAACCTCCGCGCCACGCGCGAGCACGGCTTCCGGGTGATCGGGGCCAAGGAGGGTCGCCGCCGCCTCGCCGAGCAGATCGAGCCGGGCGACCTGATCGTCTTGTACGTGACCGGGGTACAGGCGTTCGGCGGGATCGTGCGCGTGACCGGAGAGCTGTTCGAGGACCGCACCCCCCTGTGGCCGGGAAAGCCGGGCAAGCCCGATCCCTATCCCTGGCGCTTCGAGACCGAGCCCGTCATAACGCTCGACGAGGATCGATTCGTGCCCGCAAAGGAGCTCGCGGGAGAGCTGGAGCATGTGCGCAAGTGGCCCGCCGAGCACTGGCGGCTCGCGTTCCAGGGACAGCTTCGGACGGTCTCGAGCGCCGACTCCAGGCTGCTCGAGCGCCGCATCCGGGAGGCGGCCGGCGCCACCGCGGCGGCGTGAGGCACGAGCGCCACTACACGCTCGAGGAGGCGAACGCCGCCCTGCCCGAGGTGTCGGAGCTGATCGACCGGCTCAGGGCCGCCCGCGACCGCCTCGGCGACCGCGAGGCACGCGCGGCGCTCGCGGAGGCGGCTCCGACCAACGGCGGCGGCGAGGCCGGCCGCACGATCTCTCAGGGGTTCCTCGAGATACGCGACGGGCTGCTGGAGCTCCAGGAGCGCGAGGTGGTGCTGCGTGACCTCGACCGCGGCCTGGTGGACTTCCCGGCGGTGCGCGATGGCAGCGAGATCTACCTGTGCTGGGAGGAAGGCGAGGCAGAGATCGGCTACTGGCACGAGCCGGACGCCGGATTCGCCGGCCGCCGGCCCGTCGATGGCTGAGGCCGTGTTCACCCGTGCCCTGCGGGGGGTCGGCCACACCTGGAGCCTCCTGAACTTCGAGCAGCGCATCGCCGCCATCGGCGCGGTGCTCCTCGTCGTCAGCACCTTCGGGCCGTTCTCCTTCGTCGAGGCCGCGGAGGTCCTGATCGCCGCCGGCGTGCTGACCCTGCTGCGCACTCGGGCTCTCGGGAAGCGCTTCCACCTGCCGTTCGGCGACGGGACCGTGATCCTGACGGCGGGCGTCTGGGCCGCCCTGCTCATTGCGGTCAGGCTCTTCGACAGGCCCCTCGGCCAGAACCTCCTCGCGCTCGTCTGCTCCGGGATCCTCGTGATCGCCGGCGCGGCCGAGCGGGCGAAGCGGCCGGCGGACGACGTCCCGGAGGACGCTCCCACCGAGCCTTTGTCCACGGAGCCGTCCGGGCAGGCGGAGCCGCCGGCGCCGCCCGCCGAGACGCGCGGCTAGCGGCCCCCGGCCGCGACCCGCTCCCGCTGCCAGTTGCAGGGTAACTGCGCGAAGCCCCCCACCAGCTGTCGGCCCGTTTGCGCTGCGCCGTCAAGCGCTAATCCTCGAAGAACGCATAGCCATATTGACCGCGCTTCAGCGCGAGCTTGCTATGGAGCCCATGCGGTCGTCGTCGTTCTCCTCCACGTGCTGGAGCTGGTGCTCCACGCGCTCGGCTGCCCGTGTGCAGAACGTCTCCGCGATGTAGAGCTCCTGGCCCGAGACCTCCACGTCGTGCTCGGCCAGGTGTGCGGTCACACGCGACAGCACTGCGATCTGGGCGTAGATGTCCGCCACCGCGTCGGCGAGACGCTTCTGCTGGAACTGTCGCTCCACGATGCTCTCGCGGTGTTCGCGCAACAGCGACTCGGTTGCGCCGCGCAACCGCTTGACCTGGTCCGTGAGCGGCTCCGCCAGGTTGGAGATCGCCTCGTGGGCCATGGTCACCTTGTCCGGCATGACCTCTCGCTTCACCCGCGAGGTCACGTAGTCGGCCAGCACGCCGATCGAGCCCATCGGATCGCTCAGCTCGAGGCCGCCGACCTCCTTGAGCTCATCGCCAAGCGGCTTCATCCCGGACAGCGCGATGAACGCGCGCATGACGTCGTTGGCGCCCTCGAAGATCGGGAAGATCCGGACGTCGCGCATGGCCGTCTCGTAGGGCTCGTCGCGCAAGTAGCCGGCGCCGTCCTTCGAGGACGTCGGCCCGGCTGCCGTTGCCGATGTAGCGCTTCTCGCCGTTCAGGAGCCAGGAGCGGTCCGGCTGCTTGACGGCGCGCGAGCGCAGGCCGTGGACGTCGGAGCCCGCCTCCGGCTCGGTCAGGGCGAAGGCGGCCATCTTGCGCCCAGTGGCGAGGTCGGGCAGGAAGCGCTGCTTCTGCTCGTCGCTGCCGAACAGCAGGATGCCCTTCATGCCGATCGACTGGTGCACGCCCATCACCACCGCGAGCGTGCCGTCGATCTGGCCGAACACCTCCGAGACCCGGCAGTAGCCGGTCTGCGACAGGCCCTGCCCGCCGTACTCCTCGGGCACGTACAGCCCCATCAGCCCGCGCTCCCCCAGGCCCGCGATCACCCTGTCAGGGATCCAGGCGTCCTCCTCGAAGCGGCGCGGGTCGTAGGCCTCGTCGGCGTAGTCGCGCAGCGAGCGGTCAGCTCCCGGACCCTCTCCTGTTCCTCGCCCGACGGCATCGCAAAGGGAAAGACGAGCTCCTCATGGATCTCGCCGAGGAAGAGGGACTTCGCGAACGACGAGACCGATTGCTCCTCAGCGGGCTGCTGGGTGGTGGTCGCCGCCTCCATCAGAAGCCGGCGCCGTCGACCGACTCGGGCCGGCGGGGACCAGGGCCGACGTACTTGGCGGTCGGCCGAATCAAGCGGCCCTCGCGCTTCTGCTCCATGATGTGCGCCGACCAGCCGGCGACCCGCGCGCAGGAGAACAGCGGGGTGAACAGCCCGGGCGGGACGTCCGCGAAGTCGAGCACCACGGCGGACCAGAACTCGACGTTGGTGGCGAGCACCCGGTCCGGCTTGCGCTCCGCGAGCTCGGCCAGGGCCGCTTCCTCGAGCGCCTCCGCCACCTCGACCCGCGGAGCGCGGATCTCCTTGGCGGTCCTGCGCAGCACCCGAGCGCGGGGGTCCTCGGCCCGGTACACGCGGTGGCCGAACCCCATCAGCCGGTCTCCCCGGTCGAGCAGCTCCTTGACGTACGCCGCCGCGTCCCCGCGGGCCGCCACGTCGTCGAGCATCTGGAGCACTCGCGAGGGGGCCCCGCCGTGGAGCGGCCCCGACAGCGCTCCGACGGCCGCGGAGAGCGCCGCGGCGACGTCGGCACCCGTCGAGGCTACGACGCGGGCGGTGAAGGTCGACGCATTCATGCCGTGCTCGGCGGCAGAGATCCAGTAGGCGTCGATCGCCTTCACGTGGCGTGGGTCAGCCTCGCCCCGCCAACGGATCAGGAAGCGCTCGGGAATCGACTTCGCCGTGTCGATCTCCCGCTGCGGCACCGGCGGCTTTCCCACACGGGCCGACTGGGCGACGAAGGAGAGAGCCATGACCGACACGCGCGCGAGGTCGCCGCGGGCCTCCTGGTCGGAGACGTCGATCAGCTGGCGCAGCCCCCACTCGGGGGCGAGCATGGAGAGGGCGGCTTGGAGGTCCACGCGCGGATCGCGCGTGCGCACCGACAGCGGGTGCGGCTCGGCGGGCGGCATGCCGGGCTCGTACGTGCCGTCCACCAGCAGGCCCCAGACCTTCTCGAACGGGACCCGCCCGACCAGGTCCTCGATGTCGACGCCACGGTAGCGGAGCGCGCTGCCCTCCTTGTCCGGCTCGGCGATTTCGGTGTTGAAGGCGACGACGCCTTCGAGGCCCGAGGGAACCTCCAGCAGCTCCGCCATATCGCCTCCTTACCGCGTCGTGGACGGATGCGCTGAGAATATCTGTACCCATGAGCCCGATCCTCTTCGAGCACGTGGAGGCCTACCTGCATGACCTGCGGCCCGAGCGCTCCGCCGTGATGGCCGAGATGGAGGCCGTGGCCGAGCGCGACGGCGTGCCGATCGTGCCTTGGGAGACCGGGCGCCTCCTGGCGGCGCTGTGCAGGGCGCTCGACCCCGTCGTGCTGGAGGTGGGCACCGCGATCGGGTACTCGAGGCTGCACATGGCAGAGCAGGTCGAGCGCGGGCGGGTCGTGACACTGGAGATAGATGCCGCTCGGGCGGCGCAGGCGCGCGACTTCCTCTCGCGCGCCGGCGTGTCCGAGCGCGTGGAGATCGTGGAGGGCGACGCCCGGGAGACGATCCCGGCCCTCGAGGGACCGTTCGACCTGCTGTTCGTGGACGCCGCCAAGACGGAGTACCGCGACTACATCGAGCTGGCCGAAGCAAAGCTCTCGGACCGTGCGCTGCTCTTGGTCGACAACCTGCTGATGTCGGGCGAGGTGGCGCTGCCTGCGGACGCCAAAACCTGTTGGAACGCGGACTCGCTCGCTTCCGCCCGACGCCTGAACGCGGAGCTCGTGGCGAGCGAGCGTTGGCTGGGTACCGTCCTGCCGGTGGGCGACGGGATCGGCCTGGCGGCCAGGAGGTGAGCTCGTGAGGGTGTTCGTCGCGGGAGCCAGCGGCGCGATAGGCAGGCCGCTCATGCCCAAGCTTCGGGCCGCCGGTCACGAGGCGACCGGCATGACCCGCTCCGAGGAGCGCGCCGAGCGGATACGGGAGGCGGGAGCCAAGGCGATCGTCGCCGACGTGTTCGACGAGGATCGCGTCCGCTCCGTGATGGCGGAGGCATCGCCGGACGTCGTCGTGCACCAGCTCACCTCGCTTCCGGACCGGCTCGACTTCCGCGACCGGTCGATCTACGACGCCACCAACCGGGTCCGCGGCGAGGGGACGCGGATCCTGATCGAGTCGGCCCGGGCGGCCGGGGCGCGGCGGATGGTGGCGCAGAGCATCGCCTTCGCCTACGCGCCGCAAGGCAACCGGGTGAAGGAAGAGGACGCGCCGTTGCTCGAGGACGCCCCAGGTGGGTTCGGCGAGGGCGCGCGCGTGCTCAGGGAGATGGAGCGGGCGGTAGTGGGCGCCGAGGGCCTCGAGGGCCTCGTCCTTCGCTACGGCTTCTTCTACGGCCCCGGCACCTACTACGCCTCGGACGGGTCCTCGGCCGAGGACGTGCGCAAGCGCAAGCAGCCGATCGTTGGCAAGGGCACCGGCACCTTCTCCTTCATCCATGTCGACGATGCGGCGGACGCCACCGTGGCCGCGGTCGAGCGAGGCGCACCGGGCGTCTACAACGTCGTGGACGACGACCCGGCGCCGCTCAGGGAATGGCTGCCGGGGTACGCCGAGGCCGTCGGCGCGAAGAAGCCGAGGCGCATTCCCCTGTGGCTGGCGCGGCTTGTGGCCGGTAAGGGCGTGGCGCTCTTCGCCACCGAGCTGCGCGGCGCTTCGAACGCCAAGGCCAAGCGGGACCTCGGCTGGGAGCCGAATCACCCGAGCTGGAGACAGGGCTTCCGCGACTCCCTCGCCTGATGAGCTTCCGCGACTCCCCCCTGATGAGCCTCCGCGAGTCCCTCGCCTGATGAGCGTCCGCGACTCCCCCGCCTGATGGCCCGGACGTCAGAGCAGTCTGGCGCAGCCCCTGGTTCGACCGCTTCGGCGCCGCTACCTACGACCTCTTCGTAGAGCGCGAGCGGTTGGCCCGGGTGGGCGCCCTGCTGCTCTGGGGCACGGATGCCCGCCTGCTCTATCGCTCCCTCGCCGCCATCTCCGGGGCGCCCGACGGCTCGGCGATCCTCGACGTGCCCTGCGGCGGCGGTGTCGCCTTCCGGGCCCTGCGCCCGGAACAGGGCGTCCGCTACGTCGCCGCCGACCTCTCGCCCGGCATGCTGCGCCGCGCACGTAGCGAAGCGGAGCGCCGCGGCCTGCGGCAGATCGAGCTGATCGAGGCGGACGTCGAGGCGCTCCCCTTCGACGACGCGAGTTTCGACCTCAGCGTCTGTCTCAACAGCCTTCATTGCTTCGCCGACCCGGCCGCTGCCCTTCGCGAGATCGGCCGCTGCCTGCGGCCTGGCGGCCGGCTGATCGGGGACGCCGCGGTCCGCGGCCGCGGCGCCCGCTTCGACTTCACGATCCGGCTCTACGAGCGGCGCGGCGTCTTCGGGCCGGGCGGCACGGCGGCGGACGTGGAGCGCTGGCTGGCGGACGCCGGCTTCGAGCAAGTTCGCCTTCGCCTGTCGGGCGCGGTCGCCTACTTCGAGGCCCTGTTGGGAGGGGGCTCCGGACGTGGTGGGTCACAGTGACCCACCACGTTCGGAACCCCCTGCTCCGCCCTCGTCACTGGGTCGCGTTCAGGGCGATCGGGATGAACACGGTGGCCGCGAAGATCAGGATCACCCCGATCGCCACGAGGGTGCGGGAGCGGAAGATGTGGCCCAGCACGCCGATCAGGAAGCCCGCTCCGAGCAGGACGAAGAAGAACGAAGGGTCGACCTCGAAGCTGCCCGTCTGCTTGGGGCCCTGATCCGGATTGAGGAACTGAGCGATGACGGGCCAGAGGGCGGTCAAGAGGGCGAAAGTATCCTTCAGCGCGTGAGCGGCGAGTTCCGGTCGATAGAGGAGGCGCACGGCGGGCTCGGGGAAGTCGGATACCTGGCCGACGAGCCAACCGCGCTCGTCTCGTACCTCGCGACGCGGCTGGGCAAGCCGGTGCTCGTGGAGGGACCGGCGGGAGTCGGGAAGACCGAGCTCGCTAAGGCGCTGTCGCGCGCCAGCGGGCGGCGCCTCATCCGGCTCCAGTGCTACGAGGGGCTCGACGAGGCCAAGGCGCTCTACGAGTGGAACTACCGCAAGCAGCTGCTCCGCATCCAGACCGAGGCCGCGGACACCGGCTGGGAGGGGGTCAAGGAGGACATCTTCGGCGAGGAGTTCCTCCTCTCGCGGCCGCTCCTGACGGCGATCTCGGTCGACGAGCCGGTGGTCCTCCTGATCGACGAGATCGACAAGACCGACCAGGAGTTCGAGGCGATGCTGCTGGAGGTCCTGTCCGACTTCCAGATCTCGATACCGGAGCTCGGCGTCGTCGAGGCGCGCACCCGCCCGCTCGTGCTGCTGACCTCGAACAACTCCCGTGAGCTGACCGAGGCGCTCAAGCGCCGCTGCCTCTACCTGTGGCTCGACTATCCCACGGTCGAGCGCGAGCTCGAGATCGTGCGCCTGCACGCGCCCGAGCTGAGTGAGCAGATGGCCCGGAAGCTGGTCGAGGTCGTGCACATGATCCGCTCGCTCGACCTCAAGAAGCCTCCTTCGATCGCCGAGTCGATCGATTGGGCTCGTGCCCTGCTGCTGCTCGGTGCCGAGGACGTCGACCAGGCGGTCCTGGAGCGGACCATGAGCATCATCGTCAAGCACCGCACCGACCTCGACCTGGTCGCCGAGCGAGTCGGGGTGAAGCTGACCGATGGACTCGCCGGGCGGCAGGCGGGCTAACCCCGCTCTCTACGGCGGCATGCCGCAGGGAGGCGGCCCGCCGGGGATGGCCCCGCGCCTGTTGGAGTTCGCGGACGAGCTTCGGCAGGAGGGCGTCGCGGTGGGCACCTCCGAGCTGCTCGATGCCTTCCAGGCGCTCGAGGCTGTCGCCTGGACCTCTCGGGAGGACTTCCGCGAGGCGCTCGCCGCCACGCTTGCCAAGTCCCAGGAGGACAGGCACGTGCTCGACGTGCTCTTCGACCGCTTCTTCTTCAGGGCCGTCGAGCGCGAGGCCGTCGAGCGCGGTTTGAAGGAGGAGCGCTTCCAGGGCGCCGAGGACCTCGACCTCGACGCCCTTCGCGAGCGCATCCGCGATGCGATCCGCGCCGGGGAGGACGGCGAGATGCGCGACCTGGCCAGGCTGGCCATCGCCGCCTTCGGTCGCCAGGGGGAGGGCTCGGGCGTGATCGGCGTCGACGTCCAGCGCATCCGGCGCACGCTCGGCCTGAGGGCGGAGCGAGTCGGGCCCGAGGCCGACCCCGACGCGGTCCCGCGCGAGCAGCTCCAGGAGTTCGAGCGCCACGTCCGCCGGGAGCTCGAGCGGCAGCTGATCGAGCGAACCGAGTCGCTGCCGCCGTCGAAGCCCCTGCGAGAGTTCGACAGGGCGCTCCCGTCGAGCCCCGCACAGGACCTCGGCGCCGTGCACCGGGTGGTCGCCCAGCTCAAGCGCCGCCTCGCCTCGCAGGGCCGCGAGCATCGCGGCCGGCGTCGCTCGTGGGTGATCGACGTGCGGCGCACGCTGCGCGCCTCGCTCGAGACAGGCGGCGTGCCGCTCAATCTCAAGTACCGTCCACGGCGGCCGCGGCGGCCGGAGCTGTACGTCCTCTGCGACGTCTCCACCAGCGTCACCAGCGCCAGCGTCTTCTTCCTCTCCGTGCTGCACGCCCTACACGACCCGTTCCGCAAGCTCCGCTCGTTCGTGTTCGTGGAGCGGATCTCGGAGGTCACGGACGTGTTCGAGCGTGAGCGAAGCTTCGCGGCCGTCTCCCGCGCCATCGCCACCGACGCCGGCGTGGCCGACGTCTCCGGATACACCGACTACGGGCGCGTATGGCTCGAGTTCCTCGACAAGGTGCTCGACGACCTCGACCCGCGCTCCACGGTGATCGTGCTGGGCGACGCCCGCACGAACGGGCGCGAGCCCCACGCGCAGGTGTTCGGGCGGGTCTCCGAGCACGCCGGGCGGACCTTCTGGCTCAACCCAGAGCCGCAGCTCTACTGGAACTACGGCGACTCGGTCATGGCCGCCTACGAGCCGTACTGCGACGGCGTCTTCGAGTGCTGGACCACGAAGCAGCTCGAGAGGTTCGTGAACGCCCTGGCGGACGAGCGAGCGCTCGTGGCCTGATCGGGCACCAACGAGTCGTCGCTCGCCGGCGCTGAACCGCCAGCGCTCGACCCGCGGCCACGCGGCCCTCGACGACGGACTTGACGGCGCTGGAGGTGTAGCGATGGCCGGTGATCGCGGCGATGAAGACCTTACGGTCGAGCGCGTAGAGCAGGCCCTCGGTCCGCAGCGGTGACGGTCGCGGTTCGGGCGATGTCGGGCAGTGCCGCAACCCGGCTCGCCCTTGCCTCGACGCTCGACGCTGATCGCCGCCTGCGTGCTCGCCGCCCTCGCGGCGTCGGCGGCGGCGCCCGCCGCGCCGCCGACCCCCGCCCCCACGTCGTCGTGATCATGACCGACGACCAGACGGTGAACGACCTGGGGTCGATGCGCCTCACGCGCGGGCTGCTTGCCCGCGGCGGGTGACCTTCAGGCGCATCTACGTCTCCTACCCCGTCTGCTGCCCGTCTCGTGCCACCTATTTGAGCGGGCTCTACGCCACAATCACCGCGTGCTCGGGAACTACCCGCCGAGCGGCGGCTACCGGCGCTTCGACAAGCGGGAGAGCCTGCCGGTGTGGCTGCGCCGCGCCGGCTACCACACCGTTCACGTGGGGCGATACCTCAACGGGTACGGCAGCGACACGCCCGCGGTCGTGCCGCCGGGCTGAAGCGAGTGGTACGCGCCGATCGGCGTCTCTTCGTACCGCATGTGGGCCTACACCCTCACCGAGAACGGAACGCGTCACACCTATGGCACCCCCCTCAGCTCCGATCCGGAGCTGTACCAGACAGACGTGCTGCGGGACAGGACGCTCGCCGTCATCCGCCGCCGCCCGCACGCCAATCGTCCGCTGTTCCTCTCGATCGCCTTCCTGGCGCCCCACATGGAGGGCTCGAACAGGCCCTGACCGACATGGGCGTCCGTCCAGCTCCGCGCAACCGGGGGCTCCTTGCGCAGGCCCGCCTGCCGCGCCCCCGCTCGTTCAACGAGCGCGACGTGTCCGACAAGCCCCGCTCGATCCGGCG
>DATFQM010000018.1:0-5229 GCA_035264265.1 Thermoleophilaceae bacterium | reverse complement strand
GCCGGCCGCCAGCAGCAGCTTGGCGCGGAAGGCCAATGCCTGGGCGCGCGTGGCTGCAGCAGGATCCGCGTCGAGCAGGGCCAGCTCGTGGCAGAGCAGGTTGTAGGCGGGACGGTTGGACTCCCCCGAGTCGAGCAGGCGAAGCACCGCGTCGCAGGCCTGGACGGCCCGCTCCAGGGAGCCGCGGCGCTCCCGGAGGGCCGCGTGGGCGTGCACGGTATCGGCCTGGCTGACCGTGCAGAGCTCGCCGCGGCCCTCGTGGAGCACCAGACGCACCCGCATCAGCAGCTCGAGCCTGCCGCCCAGCCGCGAGCGCACCCGCCGCACGCCCTTGGCCATGGCGCCAATCCGGCCGCGATCCGGTGTATAGAGATGCAGCACGCGATCCGCCTCGCCATAGCGGATCGAGCGCAGCACCACCGCCTCGGTCTTGAACGGACCGGCCACAAATACACTTTGAAATCGATGTCGGACAAGAACTGGGTCACCCTCTACACGACCGAGCCGTGCGGTTTCTGCAGCCAGGCGAAGGCGCTGCTCGAGAGCCGCGGCGTCTCCTTTCGCGAGGTGAACCTGGCCAAGGACCCGAGAGGCCGGGCGGACCTGGTTGCGCTCACCGGGCAGATGACCTTTCCTCAGATCCTCGTCGGCAAGCGCTCGATTGGTGGTTTCCGGGAGTTGCTGGAGGCAGATCAGGAAGGGGTTCTGGAGGATCTGCTCGCGGCGTAGTCCTCAGTCCTGAGTCGCCAGTCGCCAGTCGCCAGTCGCCAGGCCGGCCGGGGGCGAATACTCGGGACATTGCTGCTTTACCGGGCCAGTGGCCCCAAAAGTCAGGACGGTGGAGCAGGAGCTCGATCGGATTGGGTCGTCCGCCCACGGAGGGGTCATCCGGAGGCAACTGGTCGCCGGTCGCTCGGGGCGGAGGGCCGTAGACGCCCGGTCGTCACTCGCCAGGAACTCGGCCTCAAGCCCTGGGGACTGAGGACTGGGACTCGGCGTTAAGCCTGGCGACTGGCCACTGGCCACTGGCGACTCGAGCGCGGCGCCCGCTGGCAATAGCTGCAGAAGTAAGTACCGCGCCCGCCTACCCGCAGCTTCTGGATCGGCCGTCCACAGCGCGGGCAGGGTTCGCTCTCCCGGCCGTAGACGAGGAACCGGTCCTGGAACGAGCCCTCCGCCCCGTCGGTGTGGCGGAAGTCGTCGATCGACGCGCCCTTGGCGTCGATCCCCGCCTCCAGGGTCCCGATCACCGCATCACGGAGCGCCGCGAGCTGCGGGCGGCGCAGGGTGCCCACCGGGCGCAGCGGGTGGATGCGCGCCCGGAAGAGGGCCTCGTCGGCGTAGATGTTGCCCAATCCCGCGATCCGCTCCTGGGTGAGCAGGAACGACTTGACCGGGGCGCGCCGCCCCCGAGCCAGGGCGCGAAGCGACTCCGCCGTGAAGTCCGCCTCGAGCGGCTCCACCCCTAGCCGCGCGTCGAAATAGGCGTCGCGCGCCTCGGAGCCGAGCAGCACGACCCCGGTGCCGAAACGCCGAACGTCGCAGAACAGGAGGCGCTTGCCGCTTTCCAGTGCGAGTCGGGCGCGCAGGTGCGGGCGGTCCGGAGCATCATCGCTCTCCGGCACGAGGAGCAGGGTCCCGGTCATTCGCAGGTGCATCGCGAGGTGGACGTCGCCCTCCAGCTCGAGGACCAGGTACTTGCCCCGCCGTCCCACCCGCTCGATCCGCCGGGCCCGCACGGCATCTTCCAGCGCTGCGGGCTCCGCCGGCTCGCACCAGCGCGGGTCGAGCACCTTCAGTCGCTCGAGCACCCGGCCCTCCAGGTGGGGGGCCAGCTGGCGACGGATCGTCTCGACCTCGGGCAGCTCGGGCATCGGCCCCTTCGGTTCTAGCAGGCGCCGATCACCGAACGGTGGCGCGCGGATGCGCTCGAAAGTAGACGTCCTTCAGCCGCTCGCTCGACAGGTGGGTGTAGAGCTGGGTGGTCGCAACGTCCGCGTGACCCAGCATCTCCTGCACGGAGCGGAGGTCGCAGCCGCCGGCGAGCAGGTGCGTGGCGAAGGTGTGCCGCAGCGTGTGGGGGCTCATGCGGTCGGCCAGACCGGCGCTCTGCGCGTGGCGGCGCACGATCTTGTAAAGGCCCTGCCGGGTCAGCTGACCGCCGCGGAAGTTGACGAACAGGCGCGACTCGGGCCGTCGCTTGACGAGCTGTGGCCGCCCTCGCTCCAGGTAGGCACGCAGCGCGCCCAGTGCGGTCTGGCCGATGGGCACCAGCCGCTCCTTGGAGCCCTTGCCCCGCGCCCGCAGTACCCCGTCCTCGAGGTCGATGTCGGAGACGTCGAGACCGATGGCCTCCGAGGCCCGCAGGCCGCAGGCGTACATGAGCTCTAGCAGGGCTCGGTCCCGCAGCACGGTGGGCTTCCCGCCGCGGGGCTGAGCCAGCAGGCGTTCGACCTCTCCGCGGGTCAGGACCTGCGGCAGCTTCCTGCCGCGCCGCGGCGCGCTGAGGGTCGCGGTGGGATCCGACTCCCGCAGTCCCTCGCGCCGGAGATGGCGGTAGAAGGAGCGCAGGCAAGCCGCCTTCCTGTGGATGGTGGCGGGCGAGGCACCCCGGCCGTTACCGCCCGCCAGGCCGGTGAGGAAGTCGGACACGTCCGCGGCCGACGCCTCGATCGCCGACACGTCCCGTCCCTGGAGGAAGCGCCCGAACTGGAGCAGATCGGTGCGATACGCGTCCAGCGTGTTGCGTGACAGTCCCCGCTCGAACTCGAGGTAGGCGAGGAAGTCGAGGAGGAGCTGCTCGAAGCGCTTCGAGGCGACAGGCGCTGCGACGGTGGACATCCAGGGAAGGCTTCGGGCGCCCCGCCCGCATCCCTTGACGGTGCAAGCCGGCCGTCAGCCTCGAGGGCTCCGGCCGGACGGGTTACCCCCCAGAGCGGTAGGCCCGGAACCAGAGCAGCCCCACGACGCTCTTCGCGTCCTGGCACTCGGCGATCGCGTCGTCCAGCCGCTCCAGGGGCACCTCGACAACCTCGATCCGCTCGTTCTCGTCGGTCTCGGCCGTGCGGTCATAGAGGTCGGTCGCGAGATACAGATGCATCTCCTCGTCGGCGAAGCCGGGCGTCGTGTAGAAGCTCGTCAGCTTCTCCCAGCTCCGGGCCCCCTTCCCGATCTCCTCGGCCAGCTCGCGCTCCGCGGTGACGCGAACGTCCTCACCCTCCTCGTCGAGCTTGCCGGCGGGCAGCTCCAGCAGCGCCTGCTCGTTCACCGCCTCGCGCGGCTGGCGCACCATGTAGATTCGCTCGCCGTCGTGGGCGAGGATCGCCACGGCGCCTGGGTGCTCGACGATCTCGCGTTCGGCCTCCTCGCCGTCGTCGTAGCGGAAGCGATCTACTCGCACCCTTGCGATGCGGCCCTCCCAGGCGATCTCGCCGCCGATCCGCTCGAAGCTCATGCCTGTGCCGATGCTTCCACGATTCCAAGGGTCACGTCCAGCATCGTCTCGAGCGCCTCCACGGTCACCGACTCATCCGGCTGATGGTTGTGCTCGGTCCCGTTTGCCACGTTCAGCACCGGTAGGCCGGCGGCAACAAGGGCGCTGGCGTCGCTGCCGCCGCCGGTGCTGCGGCACATGGGCTCGATCCCCAAGGCGCCCAGGGCGGTCGAGGCGGCTTCCACCGGAGGCCCGGTACGGGGCAGCCGGTAGGCGCGGAAGAGGCGCTCGACTGAGGTCTCCAGATCGCAGTCGGCATCGCTCGCGGCCTCCGACGCCGCATCCACGAGCCCCCGCACCAGATCCCCCGCCCGGCTGTCGTCGAGGCTGCGGGCCTCCAGCTCCACCCGGCAGCGCTCCGCGACCACGTTCGCAGCGGTGCCGCCCTCGATCCTTCCCACGTTGACCGTCGTCTCCGAATCGAGGCGGCCCATGGGCATCGCGGCGATCGCGCGGGCCGCTGCCGCGATGGCGTTGCGCCCCTGCTCGGGCCTGATTCCAGCGTGCGCCGCGGTGCCGCGGAACCGCGCCTCGATCCGGTAATAGGTGGGCGCGGCCAGGATCAGCTCGCCGATCGGCGAGGCGTGGTCGAACACGAAGCCGAACTCCGAGCCGAGGCGCGCGCGGTCGAAGGCCTTGGCTCCTCGCAGGGCGCGCTCCTCGCAGGTGGTGAAGAGCAGCTCCAGGCCCACCGGCGGGCGGTCGACGAGGAGGCGCCTGACCGCGCCGATGATGGTGGCCACCGCAGCCTTGTTGTCGGCCCCGAGGATTGCCTCGTTGCGGTTGCGAAGGACGCCGTCCTCGCGCACCACTTCGACCGGGGCGTCGAGGGGCACGGTGTCGAGGTGCGCGCAGAGCAGCACGGTCCGAGCGCCCGCCGGCCCCCGGATCCGCGCGAGCAGGTTGCCGGCGTCCGAGCCCGTCTCGGCTCCGCTCGAGTCTTCCTCCACCTGGAGTTCGAGGCCCCGCAGCTCCGCGGCCACGGCATCGGCCATCGCCCGCTCACGCGTCGAGGGGCTCTCGATCTCGCACAGCCGGACGAAGTCGTCGAGGAGCCGCCGGCGCTCCTCCGGAGAGGCACGGAGTGGCATCTAGTGCTTCCCGTGCATCCAGACGCCGCCGAGCGCGACGGTAAACGACGCGGGCTGCATCTACTCGGTCGGCTGGGCGGCCCGGAGCTCGGGCTCGCCCTCGAGCACGGGCACCCCGGCGCGCTCGAGCGCCGCACCCACGAACTCGCGGAACAGCGGCTGGGGCCGCAGTGGCCGCGACTTGAACTCCGGGTGGAACTGCGACGCCACGAAGAACGGGTGGTCCGGAAGCTCGAGGATCTCGACCAGGCGGTCGTCCGGCGAGGTGCCCGAGAAGACGAGGCCGGCGTGCTCGAGCCGCTTGCGGAGGTGGTTGTTTACCTCGTAGCGGTGGCGGTGGCGCTCGTAGATCACGGCTTCGCCGTAGATCTCGCGGGCGCGCGTGCCGTCGTGGAGCTTGACCGGATCGGCGCCGAGCCGCATGGTGCCGCCCATGTCGCGCACCTCCTTCTGCTCGGGAAGGAGGTCGATGACCGGATACGGCGTCTCGGGATCGAACTCGGTGGAGTTCGCGCCGTCCATGCCGACGACGTGGCGCGCGAACTCGGACACGGCCATCTGCATGCCCAGGCAGACACCCAGGAACGGGATCTTCTGCTCGCGGGCGATCCTGGCCGCGGCGATCTTGCCCTCGATCCCGCGCTC
>DATFQM010000017.1:0-4032 GCA_035264265.1 Thermoleophilaceae bacterium | reverse complement strand
CTGGCGAGGTCGGCCAGTGCCTGCGGGTCAGACTCGCCCTCGCAGAGGGCCCGCAGCATCGCCTTTCCCGAGGCGCCGAGCGGACGGCTCGCCACCGAGGCGAGCTTGATGTTGGCGTCCTCGAGCAGCTTCTGCAGCCGGTTGGCCTCGCGGCCACGCTCCCAGGTGAGTGCCTTGCGGTAGCGGGTCAGGTCGCGCAGCTCGCGGATCGGCGAGCAGAAGGCGACCGCGGCTCCCGACGAGCCGCCGCGCTGCAACCACCCCACGCGCCGGAGCGTAGGGGGGCACCCCGCGAGAGGCGCGTCCTCGGTTCTCAGCCGGTGTTCCGCAGGCCCGCCGCTATCCCGTTCACGGTCAGCAGCAACGCGCGGGCCACGTCCGGGTGCGGGTCGGCGCCCGCCTGGCGCTCGGCGCGCCAGCGGCTCATCAAGGCCACCTGCAGGTAGTGGAGCGGGGCCAGGTAGGCGTCGCGCACACGCAGCGTTCGCTGCAGGACCGGGTTGGGGCCGAGCAGCTCGTCCTCACCCGTTACCCGGAGCACCTCTCGCACGGTCAGGTCGTGCTCGGCGCGGATTGTCTCGTAGAGGCGGTGGAGCGAGGTGGGAGCGAGGCTGCGGACGTAGTGACCGGCCAGCTCCATGTCGCTTTTGACGAGCGTCATCGCAACGTTCGAGAGGAAGTTCCTGAAGAACCGCCACTCCGCCTGCATCTCGACGAGGGGCTCGCCGAGGCCGGCATCGCGGGCGGCGGCGAGGCCTGTCCCGACGCCGAACCAGCCGGGCACGATCTGACGGGACTGGGTCCAGCCGAAAACCCACGGGATGGCCCGCAGCGCGTCGAGGCCGGCGCCAGCCTCGGGCCGGTGGGGGGGCCGCGAGCCGAGGCGGAGCTCGGCCAAGAGCTCGACCGGGGTGGAGGCGAAGTAGTAGTCCGCGAGCGCTGGGTCATCGAGCAGCGAGCGGTAGCGGCGAAAGGCGGCCTCGGAGAGGGTGTCCATCGCCTCCGTCCAGCGCGCGAGCGTCCCCTCAGGCTGGCGTGGGCTGCGGTGGAGCGCGCTCGCCTCCATCGCCGCGGCCAGGGTGAGCTCCAGGTTCTCGCGCGCCAGGCTCGGCAGCAGGTACTTGTCGGAGATCACCTCTCCCTGCTCGGTCAGCTTGATGTCGCCGTCGAGGGTGCCCCACGGCTGGGCAAGGATCGCCTCGTGGGTGGGGCCGCCTCCGCGCCCCACCGTGCCGCCGCGGCCGTGGAAGTGCCGTAGGTGGACGCCGTGGCGGCGGGCCATCTTACGCAGCCGCTGTTGGGCGCGGTGGATCTCCCACTGGCTGGTCGCGATCCCCGCCGCCTTGTTCGAGTCCGAGTAGCCGAGCATTACCTCCTGCACGTCGCCGCGCGCCGCGACGATGCGGCGGTAGCTAGGGTCCTCGAGCAGCTGCGCGAGTACGGCGTCGGCGCGGCGCAGCTCCTCGACGCTCTCGAGCAGCGGAACGAACCCGATCCTGGCCCAGCCGCCGTGGACGTCCACCAGGCCCGCCTCGCGCGCGAGGATCACCGCCGCGAAGATGTCGTCGGCGCCGCGGGACATAGAGACGATGTATGACTCGATCACGTCCTCGCCGTAGCGCTCGTGCGCCCGGCGGATCGCCGTAAAGGCCCCGAAGGTCCGCTCGCCGTGCTCGTCGAGCGGCGGCGGGCTCGCCGCTAGCGGCCGCCTGGAGCGCAGCTCGCGGGCCAGCAGGGCGCGCCGCTCCTCCCGCGAGAGCTGGCCGTAGCCGCGCCCGGCGTGCTCCAGCCGGTCGAAGAGCTGGGCCAGCGCACGGTGGTGGGCGTCGGCGTGCTCCCGCACGTCGAGCGTAGCGAGGTGCAGCCCGAAAGCCGCCAGGGTGCGGATGCCCCGCTCGAGCCGACCGCGCGCGATCAGCTCACCGCGATGGGCCAGCAACGAGTCGTGTACCAGCAGCAGGTCCGCGAGGAGCTCACGGGCGCCGAAGTAGTCCCGGCCCGGCTCATGCGGCCGGTCCTCGGCGAGCCGGCGCCTCGTGTTCAGCAGCTTCTCCCGCACGCAGGTGAGCTTCAACCGGTAGGGCTCCTCGGCGTTGAGGCGGCGGTAGCGGGGATCGAGCTCAGGCAGCCGCTTCAGGTCGCCGGCCAGGGACGCCTCGAGCTCGGGCGTGGCGCCCGCGATGCGCACCGATGACGACAGCTCGACTCGTAGCTCATCGATGACCCTTAGCGCGTCCCGGAGGGCGTGCTCGTGCTGGAGGTCCAGAACCTCCAGCGTGTACTCGGGACCGACGTTCGGGTTGCCGTCTCTGTCGCCGCCGATCCAGCTTCCGAAGCTGAGCGGACGGGCGTTCAGCGGGAGGTCGAGCCCGAGCCGCTGGAGCTGCTCCGCGAGCGCGTCGAGCACGTGCGGCACCGCGTCCCGGTGCAGCTCGTCGAAGTAGTAGACGACGTTGCGGGCCTCGTCGACGACGTCGGGGCGGGCGACCCGCAACTCGTCCGTCTGCCAGAGGAGGTCGATGACCTCCTCCAGGCGGGTCCGGGCCCGGCGCTCCGCCAGCGGGTCGGCGGCCCGGTCCCGTTCGTCGAGCAGCTCCGCGATGCGCCTGATCTTCGCCAGCACAGTACGCCGGGCGGCCTCGGTGGGATGGGCGGTGAAGACCGGCCGGACCGCCAGCCGGCCGGCCTCGGCCCGGAGCTCCCCCGTGCCGAGACCCGCCTCCGCCACCCGGTCCACCGCCTGGGAGAGCCAGGTGCCGCGGCGCGCACGGATGGCGGCCAGCTCCCGTCCCCTGTGGACCTGCTCCGCGATGTTGGCGAGGTGGAAGTAGGAGGTGAAGGCTCGAACGAGCCGGATTGCGGCGCCCGGGTCGACCCCCGCGAGCAGCGCCGCGGCGGCCGACCGATCGGTGCGGATCAGGTTGCGGACGCGCTCGACCAGGTCCAGCAGCTCGGGCCCCTCCTGTCGCACTAGGGTGCGGCCCAGGAGCACCCCCAGCTCCCTGATGTCCCGCCTCAGCGCAGCCTGGGGATCGGGGGCAGTGGCCGGCGCCTGCGCTTCCGAGATGCCTGCGGTCATCGTCCCGTCAGACTACGGCGCGCCTCGCTCCATCGCCCGAGCCGTAAGTGCACCATCCAAAGCTTCGCCAGCCACACGCAGGGGCCCTGACCGCCCCCTAAGCGGCTCGCCGGCGGCGGGTGAGGAACCGGAGCGGCGGTGCGCCCGAGCGGGGCGCGCTGCCCTATGTGGGCACCGGCTCCGCCGGCTCGCGCACCGGCGGCTCAGGGGTCTCGGGCTCGGGCTGCTCCTCCGGCGGCAGCTCCGGCTCGACGGGAGGCGCCTCCGGCACCTCCGCCTTCCACGGACTCGAATGTTCCCACTGCCTCACGACCCTACCTGCACGAGCCGTAGCCTGCGCCTCGCTCGTGGAGTCTCCACGGAGACGATTTCTCCCTCCCGGTGGCCTTCCAGCGCCTGGGCGATCGGGGACTCCACCGAGACCCTCCCGCGGGCGGGGTCGGCCTCCCCGGATTCCACGAGCGTGTAGGTGTCTCGCTCGCCCGTGTGCTGGTCCACCACCCTTCACCGTGCGGCCAACGCTGGCCGCCTTGGGATCGTCCTCAGCATTGACCGCCTCGCGGGTCATGCGTGCCTCAGGCAACGGCCATACCCCTTTCGTCGTCCCATCAGCGACGAGCCGTAGCCGTTGCACTCCGGGCACCACTCGGTGCCGGCGGAGAGAGCCGAGGGGCGCCGGCTCGAGACGCAAGCCGGGTGCCGGCGAGGAGCCCACCGTCAGCCCGACCAGCGCCGTCCCCAGCTCGCCGTCCCCAGCTCGAGCGAGTCCTTGATCGCGGGCAGCCGCGGCGCTCAGGTCCCCGAGATCGTTCCGTGGGCCAGGAAGCCGAAGCGACCGCCACCCGCTCAGCGGTGCGCATGCGACGCTGGCGCGCGGCCCTTTCTGGCAGGATCGTCCGTCATGTCAGAGAGGGGCTGGTTCGTGGTCAACGCTCGCGAGGCCCGGTGGCGCG
>DATFQM010000016.1:0-22235 GCA_035264265.1 Thermoleophilaceae bacterium | reverse complement strand
ATCCCGCAGATCTCGCTGATCATGGGCCCCTGCGCGGGCGGCGCCGTCTACTCCCCGGCCATGACCGACTTCATCTTCATGGTCAAGGAGACCTCCCACATGTTCATCACCGGCCCCGACGTGATCAAGACGGTCACCGGGGAGGAGGTCGGCTTCGAGGAGCTGGGCGGCGCGATGACTCACAACACCAGGTCGGGCGTCGCTCACTTCGCCGCGGACGACGAGGAGAGCTGCCTGGAGGACGTCCGCTACCTGATGTCGTTCCTGCCGCAGAACAACCTCGAGCAGCCGCCGCGCATGGACACGGGCGACGACCCGGAGCGCATGGACGAGGCCCTCGACAAGCTCATTCCGGACAACCCCAACAAGCCCTACGACATGCGCGACGTCGTGCAGCTGATCGTCGACAACGGCGAGTTCTTCGAGGTCCACGAGCACTTCGCGCGCAACGTAATCGTCGGCTACGCGCGCCTGAACGGGCGCCCCGTGGGGGTCGTTGGCAACCAGCCGGCGCAGCTGGCGGGCGTGCTCGACATCGACTCCTCGGAGAAGGGCGCTCGCTTCGTGCGCTTCTGCGACGCCTTCAACATCCCGCTGATCACCTTCACCGACGTGCCGGGGTTCCTGCCAGGTACGTCGCAGGAATGGGGAGGGATCATCCGCCACGGGGCCAAGCTGCTCTATGCGTTCACCGAGGCGACGGTGCCCAAGCTGACCGTCGTCACCCGCAAGGCGTACGGCGGCGCCTACGACGTCATGAACTCGAAGCACATGCTGGCCGACTTCAACTTCGCCTGGCCGACCGCCGAGGTCGCCGTGATGGGCCCAGAGGGCGCGGTCAGCATCATCTACCGCCGCGACATCCAGGACTCGCCCACGCCCGACCAGCGCCGGCAGAAGCTGATGGACGACTACAGGGCCCGTTTCGCCAACCCCTATACGGCGGCCGAGCGCGGCTACATCGACGACGTGATCGTCCCCCACGAGACCCGCCCGAAGTTGATCCGCGCGTTGGAGCGCCTGCAAACCAAGCGCGTCGAGCGACCCAAGCGGAAGCACGGGAATATTCCGCTGTAGGGAGTTTGTTCTCGCGAGCCCGGAGCTGGGCCCGAGCTCCGCTGGGCGCTCGCCCGGTCGCGACGGTAGCGTGGCGCGGTGGCCGAGTACGACTACGTGATCGTCGGGGCGGGGGCCGCCGGATGCGTCCTAGCGAACCGGCTGAGCACGGCGGGGGCCCGGGTGTGCGTTCTCGAGTCGGGCGGTAGCGATCGCCTCCTCGCCGTCAAGGCCCCCGCGGCCTTCCCGACGCTGTTCCAGACGCCGCGCGACTGGAACCTGCTCTCGGAGCCCGAGCCCGGCCTGCACGGCCGGCGCTGGTATCTGCCGCGCGGGCGCATGATCGGCGGCTCCTCGTCGATGAACGCGATGTTCTACGTGCGCGGCCACCGCAGCGACTTCGACCGCTGGGTCGAGGACTACGGCGCGAGCGGTTGGAGCTACGAAGACGTACTGCCCCTCTTCAAGCGCTCCGAGCACAACGAGGAGATTCACGACGAGTTCCACGGCGCGACCGGCGAGCTCAACGTAACCCGCAAGCGCTGGCTATCGAGCTACTGGCAGCCCTTCGTCGCTGCGGCGGTGGCCGCCGGGGTCCCGCGAATCGACGACTACAACGGCGCCGAGATGGAGGGGGCGGCGCTGCTGCAGGCGACCATGCGCAACGGCCGGCGCCACAGCGCCGCGGACGCCTTCCTCAAGCCCATCCGCAAGCGCGACAACCTGACCCTCCAAACGGACGCCCATGTGCGGCGGATCCTCATCGAAAACGGCCGCGCGATGGGCGTGGAGCACGCGGGAGGCCGCGCGCGGGCGGCTCGCGAGGTGATCTTGGCCGCCGGCGCTTACGGGTCACCGCAGCTGCTGATGCTCTCCGGCGTCGGGCCGGCCGAGCAACTTCGCGAGCACGGCCTCGAGGTTCTGGTCGACAGCGCCAATGTGGGCCAGCACCTGCAGGAGCATCCGATGGCCTTCGTCAACTGGCGCGTGGCCGGCGACACGCTCGACGACGCCGACCACCCGAAGCATCTGCTGCCCTGGCTCCTGCGCGGCAAGGGCAAGCTGTCCTCGAACATCGCGGAGGCGGTCGTCCATTGGCGCAGCGACTCGTCCCTGCGCGCGCCCGACTTCCAGTTCCCACAGGCGGCCGTCTACTTCTGGGAGCACGGCTTCCGCAAGACCGGCGCGCCCGCCTTCACGATCGGGGCCTCCTATCTCGCGCCCCAGAGCCGCGGCTCGGTGACGCTGCGCTCGGCGGACCCGGGCGATCACCCGCGCATACTCAACAAAGTGCTCACCTCGGACGATGAGGTCCACGCAATGCTGCGGGGGCTGGAGATGGTCCGCGAAATCGCCTCCCAGCGCCCGCTGCGCGACCTGCTGGGTGAGGAGCTCAACCCGGGCGCAGGGATTCGCACCCCTCAGCAGCTGACCGACTGGCTTCGGGCGACCTGCGAGCACGAGTACCACCCGAGCTGCACCTGCCGGATCGGTTCGCCGGAGGAAGGAGTCGTCGACACCGAGCTGCGCGTGCACGGCATCGAGGGGCTGCGCGTGGCCGACGCAAGCGTGCAGCCGCGGATTGTCTCGGCCAATACGCAGGCGGTGACGCTGATGATTGCCGAACGCTGCTCGGATCTTGTGCTCGGGCAGACCGCCGAGACCGCCGAGCGCCCGAGCTCAGCTTCCAGCCAGGAAGGGCGAGAGCCGCCCGAGTAGAACCGCCGGAACCTCCTCCGGAAGGAAGTGGCCGGCACCCGGGATGCACTCAACGACTAGTGAGTCTGCATGGCGCTCGGCAGTAGCGAAAGTCCCTTCACGGACGATCGGGTCGTGCTCCCCGTACATCGCGAGCGTCGGGACGGTCAGGCGCCGGTCCGCGTACCTGCCGAGGACCATGGGCCACAGCTCCAAGAGCTGGAACGAGCGGTAGAGGGCCACCGTCGCCCTGGCCCGTGCCGGGTCGCGGAACTGCTCGACATACGGCCCGAGGTCATCGTCGCCGAGGGCGCGCCTGCTGCCGAGCCGGAAGAGCATGCGCGTGAACCCCGGGTGCCCCGCTATCCGCTGGCCCAGGAACGGGGCCATGATCGCGAACTGGTACCAGGCGGCCACCACCGGACGGGGCGAGAGGGGCAGTCGCAACCAGGGCGAGACGATGCTGAGCGCCACCAAGCGCTCGAACCGCTCGGGGGCGCGCAGGCAAGCAAGGAACCCGGCGAAGCCGCCCCAGTCGTGCCCGACCAGGCGCACCCGCTCGAGGTCGAGGGCGTCGAGCAGCGCGAGCAGGTCGCCGGCGAGCGTCTCTTTCTCGTAGCGGCCGGGCGGGGCGTCGCTCCAGCCGAACCCGCGCAGGTCCGGGCAGGTCACCCTGTAGCGCCCCGCCAACTCGGGGATCATCCTGCGCCACTGGAACCAATGCTGCGGCCAGCCGTGGACCAGCAGGAGCGGCTCGCCGGCACCGGCCTCCGCCACGTGGAGCCGCAGGCCGTCCAAATCGACGTAGCGGTGCTCCACGCCATCGACCTGCGGGGGCGGCCTCATAGCCGAACCGTGCGGCCGCTCACCTGGCCGGCCCGATGCGCCTCGAGCACCGCGATGCAGATCGCGAGGTCCTGGATCGCGAGGCCGGTGGAGTCGAACAGGGTCGTCGCGTCGGGCCCCGAGCGGCCCGGCACCTCACCGGTGAGCACCGCGCCGAGCTCCCGGACCTGTTCGCGAGTGACGGCTCCCTGGTCCACCGCCCCGGTCAGCTCGCCTCCGTGCGAGGCCTGCTCCCAGTCGTCGCAGAAGAGCTCGCAGCGGCTTACGGCCTCGACCTCGGCCTCCGCCTTGCCCGGCCCGTCCGCACCGAGCATGTTGAGGTGGAGCCCGGGGCGCACGTCTTCCGGGCCGACCACGGGCGAAGCGCCGGGCGTCACGCAGGTCACTACCTCGCAGGCGAGCGCGTCCTCGCGGGAGCCCGCCTCCCAGCCGAGCTCGCCCGCCAGCGCGCCGGCGGCCTCCGGATCCGGGTCGAAGCACACCCCCGGCCCGTACTCCGCCGCGGCCAGACAGCGCGCCGCCCACGCGCCGTGCAGTCCGCAGCCCACGATGCCGACCGTGATGGCGTCCTCAGGAGCCAGCTCCTGCGTCGCTACGGCAACCACGGCGCCTGTGCGAAGCGCAGTGACCGAGCGCACGTCTACGAGCGCGAGCGGCTTGCCGGTGACGCTCGAGGAGACGCAGATCACGCCCATCACGACCGGCAGGCCCGCCTGCGGATTGCCGGGGAAGGAGGTCACCCACTTGAGCATCGCGAGGCCCGCCCCCCTCGCCGGCATCGCCCTGAAGTCGCCGTTCGGCGAGGCGTCGAGGTAGACCTTGGCCGGCATGGCCCATTCGCCGGCTGCGTACTCGACAAAGCCGTCCCGTACGCGATCTGTGGCTTCCTTCGGGCTCACCGCGGACAGCACGGCGTCATGGTCGAAGGCCGGGATCTCGGGCACGCGGGCGGACGATACGCTCTCCGCTCCCATGGCCGGCAACGGCAAGCGGCGGCCGGCGCGCCCGCGGATCGAGCTGCGCCAGGCGAGCGCCTCGCCCGAGGAGGGGGCGGCGATCGCGGCGGCGATCGAGCAGTTCCTGCGCGACACGGCGCCGCCGCCCGCCGCGGCGGGCCCGGTGATCAGCCCCTGGGCGCGAGCGGGGCTGTTCGAGGGAACCGGGCTCGATCCCCGCGCCCCGGAGCCCTGGGGCGATCCCGAACCCTGGGGGTCTCGCTCCCCACGATGAACGAGGCGGATCTCGCGTTCGCCGGAGTCGCCCGCCAGGTCGACCTGCTCGCCGCACGTGAGGTCTCCGCTGGCGAGCTGGTGAGCCGGATCGAGGAGCTGGACGGGCGCATCGGCGCCTTCACCAAGGTCCTGCCGGCTCCCGCGCCGAGGCCGCGCGCCCAGCGGGTGCTCGAGGCGGGGCGGCGGTCGCCGCTGCTCGGGGTCCCGATCGACAACGTCGACGTCGCCGGTGAGCTGACATCGCACGGCACAGGCGCCGCCGGCGGGCCGGCCGAAGCTGACTCGGAGGTCGTCCGGCGCCTGCGTGCGGCCGGCGCCGTGATCGTCGGAAAGACCGCCCTCCCCGAGCTAGCGCAATGCGGCCACTTCACGGACACCGTCACCTGGGGGACGACCCGGAATCCCTGGAACAGCGAGCGCTCGCCGGGCGGCTCCAGCGGCGGGAGCGCCGCCGCAGTGGCGGCAGGGCTGCCGCGGGGGCCGTCGGGTCGGACGGCGGCGCCTCGATCCGCGTCCCCGCTCGCGCCTGCGGCCTCTTCGGCCTGAAGCCGCAGCGAGGGCGGATTTCGTTGATGCCGGCCGCCCATCACTGGCACGGGTTGTCTGTGCTCCCGCGATCACCCACACGGTGCTCGACACCGCGGGGATGCTTGCCCTGATGCCGAGACCACCCTGCTCTCGCTCGCCTCGCAGATCGAGCCCGCCCGTCCATGGGCGGACCGGCGGCCGCCCGAGCTCGGCTAGCCGACAACCTGCGGGGGCATAATTGCCCAAACTCGATCGGGTTTTGCTACATTGGCCCGAGCTCACCCGGACCAGGCAGAGAGGCGCCCCGCCATGGAACCGACGGCCGCACCCGGCAAGCCCAAGGGCAGGAAGGGCTCGCTCGAGAACCCGGAGGTCCTGGAGAACGTGCCGGGTCACGTGATCCCGATCCTGGAGCGGGAGTTCGACGACTTCGACACCGAGGCGGGCAAGTTCCTCCGCGGGCGGCAGGGAGAGGACACGTTCATCCCATTCCGCCTCAGGCAGGGCGTCTACGGCCAGCGCCAGGCGGACGTTCAGATGATCCGCACGAAGCTCCCCTTCGGGGGCGTCACTCCGGAGCAGATGGAGGCCTTCGCGGACGTGGTCGAGAAGTACGCACCGCTCGTCAAGGGCCACATCACCACCCGGCAGAACATCCAGATGCACCACGTGCCGCTCGACGACGCCGCCAAGGCGATCCGCGAGCTGGGCGACGCGAACCTCTCGACCCGCGAGGGTTGCGGCAACACGATCCGCAACGTGACCGGCGACCCCTGGGCCGGGGTGACCGAGGGCGAGCTCTTCGACCCCACCCCCTATGCGGGCGCGTACGTGCGCTACTTCGTGCGCCATCCGACCACCCAGTCGATGCCACGCAAGGTCAAGACGGCATTCACCGCGACGGACGAGGACCGGGCGATCACCGGGATCCACGACATCGGCTACATCCCGAGGATCAAGGACGGCAAGCGCGGCTTCACGCTCCGGGTGGGCGGCGGCACCTCGATCATGCCCCGCATTGCACCCACCCTGTACGAGTTCGTGGGCGCCGACGACGGCGAGTACATCAAGGTCACGGAGGCGGTGCTGCGGATCTTCGATCGCCAGGACTGGCTGCGCGAGAACCGCGCCCGGGCCCGGATCAAGGTCTTCGTGGACAAGTTCGGCATCGACGAGCTCCGGCGTCAGGTCGAGGTGGAGCTGAGGGGCGACTGGGTCGCCGAGCGCGACTACACGCCCGAGCTGTTCGAGCACGACGAGGAGGAGAACGTTCCGGCGCCGCCGGTCGGCTACGGCCGCCCGAACGGCGACACGAGCGAGTTCGACAGGTTCGTGGCCGCGAACGTCCGCCCGCAGCGCCAAGCGGGCTTCTCGACCGTCCAGGTGAAGATCCCACGTGGCGACCTGAGCCCCGAGCAGTTCCGGGGCCTGGCGCAAATCATGCGCGACTTCACGGGCGGCTACGCGCGCACCAGCGTGGAGCAGAACCTGGTGCTGCGCTGGGTGCGCGACGAGTCGATCTACGACGTCTGGGAGCGGCTGCTCGAGCAAGGGCTCGGCGACGCCGGCGCGGACGAGATAAGCGACGTGGTGAGCTGCCCGGGCACCGACTCGTGCAAGCTCGGCATCACGAGCTCGATGGGGCTCAACCAAGCGGTTCAGGAGCGGATCGAGGCGATGGAGATCCGGGATCCGCTGACCAAGCGGGTCCACATCAAGATGAGCGGCTGCCCGAACGGCTGCGCCCAGCACCACATCGCCAACATCGGTTTCTACGGCGCGTCGATCAAGGCTGGCGGCAAGACTATCCCCGCCTACATCGCCCACATCGGCGGTCAGTACGAGGGCGGTGAGGTGGCCTACGGCGCCCGGCTCAAGGTCCGGCTGCCGGCCAAGCGCGTCCCCGAGGCGGTGGAACGCTGGCTGCGCATGTACGAGGACGAGCGTCAGGCGGGCGAGGAGTTCAACGCGTTCGCGGCGCGGGTCGGCGAGGAGCGGTTCGTGAACGAGGTCAAGGAGCTCGCCCTCCCGGCGGAGTTCAACCTCGAGACACTGAACCAGTTCATCGACTGGAACCGCCACGAGCCGTTCCAGGTCATCCGCGGCGAGGGCGAGTGCGCGGTATGACTGGAGACCGGAGGTCGGAAGCTTTCCATCACACCGGGGGGCAGGAGGCCCCGCGGAAGTAGACCTGATGGCCGCCGTGGCCGTCACACCCGATCTCGAGCACATGAGCGCCGAGGAGGTGCTCGCCTACATGGCCGAGCGCTTCCACCCACGGCTGTACGTGGCCTGCTCGTTTCAGAAGGAGGCCTCGGTGATCATGGACATGCTGCTGCGGATCGAGCCCGAGGCGCGCTTCTTCACGCTCGACACCGGTCTCTTCTTCCCCGAGACCTATGCGACCTGGCGCGAGATCGAGGGGCGCTACGGGGTAAGGGTCGACGTTTACCAGGGGATGAGCCTCGCCCGACAGGCCGAGCTGCACGGCGACGAGCTCTGGACCCGCGACCAGGACGCCTGCTGCGGCATCCGCAAGGTGGAGCCGCTCAAGCGGGCGCTGTCGGGGATGGAGGGCTGGATCTCCGGCCTGCGGCGCGAGCAGTCGCCGATGCGCGCGAGCGCCCCCAAGCTTCAGTGGGACAAGAAGAACGAGCTGTGGAAGGCCAATCCGCTGGCGGACTGGTCGGAGAAGGACGTCTGGAGCTACATCGTCGACAACGACGTCCCCTACAACGAGCTCCACGATCGCGGCTACGCCTCGATCGGCTGCACCCACTGCACCCGGCCGGCCGCCGCCCGCGAGGGTCGCTGGTCGCAGACCGACAAGGTCGAGTGCGGCCTGCATTAAGGCCGCCGGGGGTATCCTTGACCGCCTCGCTCGAAAGCCGCGAGCGGGAGGCTCGCAAGAGCGGAATGAGCTACGAGGTCGCACACCTGCGGGCACTCGAGTCCGAGGCCGTCCACGTCATGCGCGAGGTGGCAGCCGAGCTCGAGCGTGCGGTCCTGCTGTTCTCCGGCGGCAAGGACTCCGCGGTCCTGCTGCGGCTGGCGGAGAAGGCGTTCTGGCCGGCCAGGTTCCCCTTCCCGGTGATGCACGTGGACACGGGCCAGAACTTCCCCGAGGCGATCGAGTTCCGCGACCGCCGGATCGAGGAGCTCGGGGCGCGTCTGATCGTGGCCTCGGTGCAGGAGTCCATCGACAATGGCCGCGTGGTCGAGGAGACGGGGCCGCGGGCCTCGCGCAACCGGCTCCAGTCCGTGACCCTGCTGGACGCGATCGACGAGCACGGCTTCAAGGCCGCCTTCGGCGGCGCCCGGCGTGACGAGGAGCGCTCGCGGGCCAAGGAGCGGGTCTTCTCCTTCCGCGACGACTTCGGCCATTGGGATCCCAAGCACCAGCGACCGGAGCTGTGGAGCCTCTACAACGGCCAGATCAAGCCCGGCGAGCACGTGCGCGTCTTCCCGCTCTCCAACTGGACGGAGCTGGACGTCTGGCAGTACGTGCGCGAGGAGGGGCTCGAACTGCCTTCGATCTACTTCGCCCACCGCCGCGAGGTGTTCGAGCGCGACGGCATGCTCTACGCGACCTCCCCCTACGTCGAGCTGATGCCCGACGAGAAGCCGTTCGAGGAGTCGGTGCGGTTCCGCACCGTTGGAGACATGAGCTGCACGGGCGCGGTTCGCTCCATGGCCGCCACGCTCGATGAAGTGATGGCGGAGATCGCCACCACCCGGATAACCGAGCGCGGCGAGACGCGCGCCGATGACCGCATCACCGAGGCCGCCATGGAGGACCGCAAGAAGGAGGGCTACTTCTAGGAGATGGCCACCCCCGAACCCTTGGACGTGACCATCTCGCCATGACCGGCGCGGCCAGCAACGGGAAGCCGGTGGACGGGAGGCCCTCCGAGCTGGTCCGCTTCGCCACGGCGGGCTCCGTGGACGACGGCAAATCGACCCTGATCGGGAGGCTGCTCTACGACACGAGGCAGATCTTCCAGGACCAGCTGGAGCACGTCGAGCAGGCAAGCCTGGCGCGCGGCGATGGCTACGTGGACCTGGCGCTCCTGACCGACGGCCTGCGGGCCGAGCGCGAGCAGGGCATCACGATCGACGTCGCCTACCGCTCCTTCCATACCCCCAAGCGGAAGTTCATCATCGCCGACACTCCCGGCCACGAACAGTACACCCGCAACATGGTCACCGGGGCCTCCACGGCGGAGATCGCGCTGATTCTGGTGGACGCCCGCAAGGGGGTGCTGGAGCAGTCCCGCCGACACGCGTTCATCGCCTCTCTGCTGCGGATCCCCCACCTGCTCGTCTGCGTGAACAAGATGGACCTGGTCGACTGGGACGAGCGCGTCTACGAGCGCATCGGGGACGAATTCACCGCCTGGGCAGCCAAGCTCGACGTCACCGATATCACCTTCATCCCGATCTCGGCGCTCCACGGCGACAACGTCGTGGAGCGCTCGGCGAACATGCTGTGGTACGAGGGGCCGTCGCTCCTCTACTACCTGGAGCACGTCCACGTCGCCTCGGACCGCAACCTGATCGACTGCCGCTTCCCTGTGCAGTGGGTCATCCGCCCGATGTCGGACCAGCACCACGACTACCGCGGCTACGCGGGCCAGATGGCGAGCGGCGTGATCAAGGTCGGCGACGAGGTGACCGTGCAGCCCTCCGGTGTCATCACGCGGGTTGCGGCGCTCGAGACCTTGGACGGCCCACTCGAGGAGGCCTACCCGCCGCTGTCGGTGACGGTCCGACTCGAGGACGATGTCGACGTCTCGCGGGGAGACATGATCTGCAGGGCGCACAACCACCCCATCCCTACCCGCGAGCTCGAGGCGATGGTCTGCTGGCTGTCGGAGCGCCCCCTCAAGCCCGCGGGCCGCTACCGCATCAAGCACACCACGCGAACCGCGCTCGCCAAGGTCGACGAGCTGCGGTACCGCATGGACGTCAATACGCTGCACCGCGACGAGCAGGCCGAGACCCTCGAGCTGAACGAGATCGGCCGGCTGCGCTTGCGGCTGTCGGCCCCCCTGCTCGTGGACGAATACCGCCGCAACCCGGCCACCGGCAGCTTCATCCTGATCGACGAGTCGAGCAACGACACCGTCGGCGCCGGGATGATCCTCGACGCAGACGGCGACTAGTCGCCAGTGGCCAGGCGCCAGTCGCCAGACGTCAGCTGGCATGAGGGTCGGGTTGCCCGGAAGGATCGCGGCTCCCGGGGCGCGACCATCTGGTTCACGGGACTGCCCTCGTCGGGCAAGTCCACGATCGCCGCCGCAGTGGAGGAACGGCTCGTCTCGGCGGGGCGTCCCGCATACCGGCTGGACGGCGACAACCTGCGCCACGGCCTCAGCGGCGACCTCGGCTTCTCGGCCGAAGACCGCGCCGAGAACGTGCGCCGGGCGGGGGAGGTCGCGGCGCTGCTCGCGGACGCCGGCGTGGTGGCTCTCGTGTCCCTCGTGTCGCCGTTTGCCGTCGATCGCGAACGGGCCCGCCGGGCCCACGAGGTCGCCGGCCTGCCTTTTGCCGAGGTCTACGTCTCGACGCCGCCGGCGGAGTGCGAGCGGCGCGACCCGAAGGGTCTGTGGGCGCGGGCGCGCGTGGGGCAGATCACGGGCTTCACCGGCGTAGACGACCCGTACGAGCCTCCCTCGGACCCGGAGCTCACGCTCGGCCCCGAGCTGTCCGTGGAGGCGGCCGCCGAGGAGGTCTTGCGGTGGATCCCGCGATAGTCGGGTTTGGTCTCGGGGTCGTCGGCGCTCGTCGGCATGACCGGCATCGGCGGCGGCTCGCTGATGACGCTGCTCCTGATCCTAGTGCTTGGCTCCGTCCCGGGGGTCCGGGTGGGCTCCAACCTGACGCTCAGGGTGCCGGCAGGGGTTCTGCGCACGACGCTCGGTCTCGTCCTCATCGGCGCCGGCCTGGCGCTCCTGACCAAGGCCGGCTTGGGCATCCCAGGCGTCGTGATCGCCGCGTTCCCCGACGCCGTCGCCGCGATCGTGATCACCGTGCTGGTCCGCGACCGGCGGAACGGCCGCCGGGCGTCATCGCGCTCCGAGGCGGCGGTCCCGGCCGCCCCGCGCGCCTAGGCTCACCAGCAGGATCCAGACCAACCAGGCAATGACCGGGCCGGCGGGGCGCCCACCACCCCGTCAGCACCGCGCCCGGGCGAGGTACTCGACGATCGCGGCGGTGTCGAAGTGGAACATCTGCGCTCGAGCGAACTTGCCCCCGCGGACCTCGTAGAGGCCGAGCACCGGTCCGTCGAAGCGATCGCCCGCGGCGTCGACAGCCCGCTGGCGATAGAGCACCACGACCTCCCTGTCCCCGGCTGCCACGACCCGAGGTTCCATGCTCCTCTCCGCCTCGGTCGGCTGGAGCGGTCCCCAGGTCTCGAGCCAGCCCTCGTTCTGGGCGACGCTTTTCTTCCCGCGAAGCGTGCCTCCGTACGGGAGCGACGGCGCGTCGCAGAACTCGACGTCCGGGTGGTAGAGGGCAAGCAGCCTCTCCCGGTCGCGTCGCTCGACGGCGCGAAACGCCTGTAGGACCACGTCGACGACCTTGCTCATGTCGTCCTCCTCGCGTTTTAGACCGTTTGGTCTAGAATAGCGAATGGTTGGCCCGACCGCGGCTCCACTCCGAAGACGCCATCCTCGATGCGGCTCGCACACTCGTCCTCGACGGGGGCGCGCGTGCGGCGACGCTCAACGCCATCGCGGCGGCCAGCGGTGCGCCGAAGGGCTCCATCTACCACCGTTTCGCTTCCCTGAACGACCTTCTGGCGGAGCTCTGGATCCGGGCCGTGCGGCGATCGCAGAGGGAGTTCCTCGAGGCCCACGACCGGCCGGACGCGATGGAGGCGGCGATCGCGGCCGGTCTCTCGATCTACGAGTTCGCCGAGCGGGAGCCCGCCGACGCCCGTCTCCTCGCCTCGCTGCGCCGCGAGGACCTGGTCGAGAGCGTGGATGCTCCCGCGCTGCGCTCCGTGCTCGCCGACCTCAACCGGCCCTTGGAGATCGCGATCACGGGGCTCGCTGGAAGGCTGTTCGGGAGAGCGACCCACGACAGCGTCGCGAGCACGTTGACCGCCGTGGTCGACCTGCCGATTGGCGCGGTCCGCCGCCACCTGATCGCCGGATCTCCGCTCCCCCGGACACTGCGTGAGCAACTCGAGGCCGCGGTCCGCGCGGCTCTGCTCCAAGCCGGGGCCCGCGGGCACTAACCTCTCGGCCCCGTGTTCGAGAAGGTCCTCGTCGCCAACCGCGGCGAAATAGCAATCCGCGTCATGCGGACGCTCGAGGAGCTCGGGATCGGCACCGTCGCCGTCTACTCCGAGCCCGACCGCGACGGCCCCCACGTCCGGCGCGCCGCGGAGGCCTACCTGCTCGGTCCTGGGCCGTCAACGGAGAGCTACTTGGTGGTCGAGAAGATCCTCGACGTCGCGGAGAAGTCGGGCGCCGAGGCGATCCACCCGGGCTACGGGTTCCTGGCCGAGAACGCCGCCTTTGCCCGCGCCTGCCACGAGGCCGGCCTGACGTTCATCGGCCCGCCCGCGGACGCGATTGAGGCGATGGGCTCGAAGACGCACGCCAGAGAGCTGATGAAGGGGGCCGGCGTTCCGATCGTGCCAGGCACGACCGACCCGGTGGAGACCGTCGAGGACGCGAACCGGCTGATCGAAGAGGTGATCGGGTACCCGGTGGCGATCAAGGCCGCGGGAGGCGGGGGCGGCAAGGGCTTCCGGGTAGCGGAGTCCCAGGACCAGCTCGAGAAGGCGTTCGAGGGAGCCTCGCGCGAGGGCGAGAAGTTCTTCTCCGATTCGACCGTCTACCTGGAGCGCTACCTGCCCGATCCACGCCACGTCGAGGTGCAGGTGCTGGCCGACGCGCACGGCAACGTGGTGCATCTGTTCGAGCGCGACTGCTCCGTGCAGCGCCGCCACCAGAAGCTGATCGAGGAGTCCCCGGCCCCGGCCGTCGACCCCGAGCTGCGCGAGCGGATCGGCAAGATCGGCACCGACGCCGCCAGGGCGGTCGGCTACCGCTCCGCCGGGACCGTCGAGGGGCTGCTGCAGGACGGCGACTACTACTTCCTCGAGATGAACACCCGCGTGCAGGTCGAGCACTGCGTGACCGAGATGGTCACCGGCATCGACATCGTTCGGGAGCAGCTGAAGATCGCTCGGGGCGAGGAACTGTCCTTCGACCAGGACGACGTGGTCATCCGCGGTCACGCCATCGAGTGCAGGATCAACGCCGAGGACGCCGGCAAGAGCTTCGCCCCCGCGCCGGGCAAGATCGGTTCCTACCGCGAGCCGGCCGGGCCCTTCGTGCGAGTCGACTCGGGCGCGGAGGAGGGCTACGAGGTGCTGCCCCTGTACGACCCGATGATCGCGAAGCTGATCGTCTGGGACGTGGACCGCCAGGCGTCGACCAGGCGCATGCTTCGCGCCCTGGGCGAGTACGAGATCGAAGGTCTCAAGACGCTGATCCCCTTCCACCGCGCGCTGCTCGACACCGAGCAATGGGCCAGGGGAGAGACTTGCCGCGACCTGGTCGAGGACAAGGAGTGGCTCGGCCAGCTCGCCTTCCCCAAGCAGCCGGAGGCCGAGGAGGCCGAAGAGCCGGAGACCGCGGAGCGTGAGTACGCGGTCGAGGTCTCCGGGCGGAAGTTCGACGTCAAGGTGATCGGGCCGCCGGTGAGCCCGGACGGGGCGGCCCCGGCCGCGGCCCGCAAGGCGCCCCAGCGGCGCCAGCGCGGCGGGGGAGGGGGCGGCGGCGCGCCCGGCGCGCTCGTCTCGCCCATCCAGGGCACGGTCCTGAGGGTTGCCGTGGAGCAGGGCGCGGAGGTGGACGAGGGGGCTCTGATCTGCGTGATCGAGGCGATGAAGATGGAGAACGAGATCACCGCCCCCAGCGCGGGAACGATCGAGGAGCTCGGCGTCAGCGAGGGCGGTTCGATCGCTACTGGCGACACGATCGCCGTCATCAAGTAGTCCCGGGCGCGAAAGCCGCGCTATTCGCGGCAAAGGCGCCCAGATCTGCTCAGGCCCCCAGGACCCGGACGCTCTCCGCGTGCAGGCGGCGCTGCTCGGGGCCGGAGCGGCCTTCGGGCAGCCGCGGCGACTCCTCGCCCGCCTCCAACGCGTCCAGGTACGCCACATCCTCGTCGAGCAGCCGCAGCGCCGCGTCGCGCCTCTGGGGCGACCCGTGCCCGGGCACGATCGTCTCCGCCGCCTCCACGAGCGGCGACAGCCGAGCCAGAGTGGCCCGGTAGTCGGCCAGGGAGCCTCCCGCGGAGATCGTCGGGATCTCCACGTTCGAGAGGTAGTCGCCGCAGACCAGCACGCCGCAGTAGCGCGCCATCAGGGCCATGCCGTCGGCCGTATGGCCCTCCGCGACATGGAGCTCGATCTCCTCGTCGCCCACCTCGAGCTTCCCCGGGACGGGAAGCGCCTGCACTTGACCCAAGGACAGCGGGGCCAGGCGCTCTACGTAGAGCTGCGCGTCTTGGTCGCGCAGCTCGCGCTGTGCCGCGCCCGGCTCGCGGTGCAGGCGCTCCACGGTCGGTTCCCCCACTCCCAGGGCAAGCCCCGGGAAGGCGAGGCGCCCCAGCAGGTGGTCGTAGTCGCCGTGCGTGGCCACCAGGGCGGCAACCTCGAAGCCGGCCTGCGCCAGCAGTCCGGGCAGCGCCTCTAGCTCGTCCGGGAAGTACGGCGAGTCCACGAGGAGCGCCTCCCCGCCGGCCCGCAGCGCCACCGCGTTCGTCTGCCAGAGCCTGCTGGTGAAGACGAGCGCGTCGCGGTGGGCCGCGGCTACGCGCACCGCGCTGCTAGACGGCCTTCAGCAGCTTGGCCGCCTCGCGAAGGGTCTTGACCTCGGCGGTCGGCTTCTTCTGTCCGGACTCGAGCCGCTCGCCGCGGCGGTTCACCCAGATCAAGCCCGGCACCTTCTGCTTGAGCGCGGGCTCGATGTCGGTGGGGTAGCCGCTGGCGATGTGTACCCAGTTCCTCTTCTTGCCTTCGATCCGGCGGGCGCATTCCTTGAAGTGGGCGGGGTCCGGCTTGTAACTGCGTACCTGCTGGGCGGTCACCACGAGGTCGAAGTCCACGCGGAAGTGGCGGCGCGTGGCGCCCAGCAGCTTGTCGTCGATGTTCGACAGGACGCCGATCTCGAGCTTCTTGGCGAAGCGCTCGAGCTGGGTGTTGGTCTCCCGGAACGGCGGCCAGGCGGGCACGCTGTTGGGCAGGAAATTGGAGCGGACCGGCTCGAGTTCCCATTCCAGCTCTTCCGCCACCCGCACCGCGGTCCGCCGCAGCACCTCCGCGTAGAGCTCGTATGAGCCGCGCTGGATCTCCCGCTGGATCTCGATGAAGCGCGGGATCAGGACGTCCCGGTCGATGGTGAACCCGTCCTTGTCGGCCTCTTTCTGGAAGGCCTGATAGACGCCGGTCTCCCAGTCGATCAGCGTCCCATAGCAGTCGAATGTGGCGAACTTGACGTCTTTCGGAAGTGCCATATGAGGGTTCGATAGGGTCCTCGCCGCCGCGCGGCGGCCGCGCATTGTACGGAGTACCGGTGGACCTGCTCGAATATCAGGGCAAGCTGCTGTTCAAGAAGCACGCCGTCCCCGTGCCCGACGGGCGGCATGCCGCCACCGTCCAGGAGGCCGTGGAGGCCGCCGAGGAGCTCGGCTTCCCGGTGGTGATAAAGGCCCAGGTCCAGATCGGGGGTCGCGGCAAGGCCGGGGGCATCAAGCTCGCCAAGGACAGGCGGGAGGCGGAGCAGCACGCGGAGGCGATACTCGGCATGGACATCCGCGGCCTCACCGTCCACGAGCTCTACGTGGAGCAGGCCTCCGAGATCGCCGAGGAGTACTACGCCGCGATCGTCCTCGACCGTGGCGCCAAGAAGCCGATGGCCATGCTGTCGCGCATGGGCGGCATGGACGTGGAGGAGATCGCCGAGAAGCACCCGGAGGCGATCGTCAAGCTCCACGTCGACCCGCTGATCGGCTTCGAGGACTTCCATGGCCGGCGGCTGGCCTTCGAGGCGGGTATCGCCGATGATGTCGTCCGGCCGGTCGCCGCGATGCTCGGCAGGCTCTACGAGGTCTTGGTCCAGGAGGACGCGATGCTCGTGGAGGTCAACCCGCTGCTGGTTACGGGCTCGCGGGACGTGGTGGCGCTCGATGCGAAGATCACGGTGGACGGGAACGCCCTCTACCGCCACGAGGACACGGCGGCCTTCCGCAACCCCAGTGCCGAGGACGCTCAGGAGCAGCTCGCCAAGCAGCGGGGCCTCACCTACGTGAAGCTCGACGGCAACGTGGGCATCCTCGGAAACGGCGCCGGGCTCGTGATGTCGACGCTCGACGTGGTCGCGCAGGCCGGCGGCAGGCCCGCGAACTTCCTCGACGCGGGCGGGGGCTCGAAGGCCGAGACGATCGTGGACGCGGTGGAGGTGATCCTCTCCAACCCCAAAGTCACGGCCGTGCTGTTCAACATCTTCGGCGGCATAACGCGCTGTGACGAGGTTGCGCGCGGTCTGGTCAGCGCGTTCGAGCAAGTCGACGTGAGGGTGCCCTTCGTGGTACGCCTGGACGGCACGAACGACGAGGAGGGCCGCCGTATCCTCGCGGAGGCCGACCTGCCGAACGTGGAGGTGGCGAAGACCATGCTCGGCGCCGCGGCCAGGGTGGTGGACCTGGCCGGATGAGCATCCTGGTCGGAAAGGAGACTCGGGTCGTGGTATCCGGCCTCACCGGGCGCGAGGGGAGCTTCCACGGCTTGAACAACCGCCGCTACGGGACCGCGGTGGTTGGCGGCGTCACACCCGGCAAGGCGGGCCAGGACGTAGAGGGGATCCCGGTGTTCAACACCGTCCACGCGGCGGTGGAGGAGACCGGGGCCAACACGAGCATGATCTTCGTCCCGCCGCGGTTCGCTGCCGACGCCATCCTCGAGGCCGCCGACGCGGGAGTGAAGCTCGTGGTCTGCATTACCGAGGGCATCCCCGCTCACGACATGCTTCGCGTCTACACGCACCTGCGCCGCACCGACCGCACCCGCCTCGTGGGCCCCAACTGCCCCGGCGTCCTGTCGCCGAGCAAGGCAAACGTGGGGATCATCCCCGCGCACTTCTTCTCCGCGGGCAACGTGGGGCTCGTGTCGCGCTCGGGCACGCTGACCTACCAGATCGGCAACGAGCTGGTCCAGCGCGGCTTCGGGAACTCCACCATCGTCGGGATCGGTGGCGACCCCGTGGTCGGCTCGAGCTTCATCGACGTGCTCGCGCTGTTCGAAGAGGACGAGCAGACGGAGCTGGTCGTGATGTGCGGCGAGATCGGTGGCGACGAGGAGGAGCGCACGGCCGAGTACATAGCCGGGCACCTGTCGAAGCCCGTGGTGGGCTACATCGCCGGCTTCACCGCACCGCGCGGCAAGACCATGGGCCACGCCGGGGCGATCGTGAGTGGGTCATCCGGCACGGCACAGGCCAAGGCGGAGGCGCTCGAGGCCAAGGGCGTGCGCGTGGGCCGCAACCCCACCGAGGTGGCGGAGGTGGCGGCGGAGGTGCTGGGGGAGAAGGTCTAGCTAGGCTCCCCGCCCCTCCGGGGTGAAGCTGCTCCAGACGGTCGCGGCCATCGCGCCTCGGTCGGGGCCGTCGTGCAGCTCGAGCCGCACCACCCACTTCACCCACTGGAACCCGCGGCGGCCCGGCGCCACGAGCCGCACGGGCGCGCCGTGGTCGTGGGAGAGGGGCTTGCCGCCGACATTGGTGGCCAGGAGGAGTTCCCGCGTCTCATCGAGCCCGAAGCTCCAGCGGTAGCCCGTGTGCGAGATCACCCGGACGTGGCTGGCGCCCTGGAGGGGCCCGGCCCGCTCGAGAAGCCGCGCCAGCCGCACGCCCTCCCAGAGCTGGCGCGAGTAGAAGCCCCCGGTGCAGTCGAGCGTCGCCACCAGCCTGTCTCCGCCGCCGAGCTCGGAACGGGCGAGCCTCATCTCGTTCCGAACGAGGCCCGAGATCTCGAGCCGGTAGTCGTCCGGATCGACTGGCCGGGGCATGTCGGCCACCCACGCGGTGGTCGGGAATGAGTTGCCCTCGAACGAGGCGGCCTCGTACGAGCCCGTGAAGCGCCGCCGTGCGCCTCGAAAACCGAAGAAGGCCGTCAGGGGACGCTGTGCCCACCAGGCCGCATACGCCCCCGCGGCAAGGGCGCCGAGTGCCAGGAACTGGCGGCGGCCGGCCAGGTCCGCGCGCCGAATCGGCTTCGCCCGGGCGAGCGCGTGGGTGATCACGACGACCGCCAGAACGGTGCCGAGGGCGAAGTGCAGGCTCAGGACGCTGTAGCCGGCCACGGACAGGTCGAGCCCGCTCGATCAGGCCAGGCCCGACACGAGCGTGAGGAGCACGACCGCCGCCGCCGACGCGCCCGCCCCGGTGTGGCGGTCCCAGAGACGTCGCAGGACCCTTCGCCAGACCCGCCGTAGCTTCCACCCAACGAAGGCGCCGAGGGCAAAGCCGCCCACCCCGTGGAGCGCGAAGACCCAGGCGTCGCCGGGCCGTCCGGCGAACAGGCTCATCACGCCGGTGACGAAGAGGAACCCGACGAGCAACGCCAGGCCCCAGTCGGTGGCCCGTGGCGTCACGACGTCACAAAGGGTAAGCAGCAAAATGCGACGATCGTTTTGACGAACCGAACCGGAGGAGGCCCAGATGGCGGAGTTCCCGGCATCGACCGAGGGGATCCTGCTGACCCATTTCATCGTCTCCGACGACGTCGAGCGCTCGCGGCGCTTCTACACCGATGTGCTGGGCGGCGAGGAGGTGCTCGGCGGCCAGCCGACCTTCGTGGCCCTGGCGAACAGCTGGATCATCATCAACGCTGGCGGAGGGCCGACCGAGGACAAGCCCGCCGTCACGCTCGAGACGCCCCCCGACCCCGACCGGGTCAGCAGCTTCCTCAACATCCGCGTCGCGGACATCCAGGCGGTCTACAAGGACTGGAGCGAGCGCGGCGCGGAGTTCCTGACCCCGCCGATCGACCGCGGGCGTGAGACCCGCTGCTACCTGCGGGACCCGGACGGGCACCTGATCGAGGTGGGCCAGACCACCGCGACCACGTAGAGGGGGGCGGCTTCCGCCGCCCCCCTTGGTTGGAGCCCGCCCTGGTGGAGTGCTACGGGCGTCTGGCGAGCGTGTCCGAGCCCCGTTCGCTGTAGGAGCGCGAGTAAGTGGGCTTGGGGACCAGTCCCCTCGTGCCCTCATCGGGCCCTCCGTCGTAGCGGAGCCCCGCGGCGGGGGCCGACGTGTTGCGGCTCTGCGCCGGCTCGTCGTCCAGGGCAATCACCAGGGCAGTCGGGATCGCCACCACGACGAATACCGCCGCGACCGTCAGCCAGGCCCGGAACCGGAAGCTCAGGTCGAGGATCTGGGCGCGGGGATGCGTGAGCTGAGACATGAGTCGTCTCCTTCCTCTGGGTTCTCACGTCGCCCAGGGGGCGTGACGACCAGGTGAACGGTGTTCGAAGGGGCTGAACGCGGCTATCCCGCCGCCTCCGGTTTCTCAACGACCGCCGCCACGGCGGACGGGATGGGGATGGCTATTCGGCGGCGCTTCCGCTTCCGCTGTGCAAGAGCTGGTCGGGGAGGTCCTGGAGCGTGGCGAACAGCTCGTCCCGCTGATCGCGGCCAACGAGCCCCAGCTCGGAGGCGAGATCCTCCAGGAGCTTCGTTCTTCGCTGCTCGACCTCGTCCGGCTCGACCCGCAGGACGTCGGCGACCTCCTCGTCGGACATGCCGCGCCGCATGGAGAGGTCGAGCAGCTCGCGGCTCTCGTCGTCGATCCCCGCGAGAGCCTGGCCGAGCTGCTTCATGCGGACGGCGACCACGGCTGGAGCCTAACCGGCGACACGGGTCGTTATCGTGACGCCGTGGCCGAGCTCAAGAACATCTCTCTCGCTCGCGGGGCCCCTTCGCTGGACATCGTCGCCGTCGACGAGCTGCGCGCCGCGGCCGATCGCGCCTTCGAGCGCGATCCCGCGGGTGCCTTCTCCTACGGCACGAGCGCCGGCTACCCGCGCCTGCTCGCCTGGATCGCCGCAAAGCACGGCGTGGCGCCGGAGCAGGTGGTGGCGACCAACGGCTCCATGCAGGCCGACGCCTTCCTCTTCCAGCAGCTCGTGGGGCCTGGCGACGTGGTCGCGGTGGAGGCGCCCACCTACGACCGGACGCTGCTCGCGCTCCGCAAGCTCGGGGCCGAGATCCTCGCTATCCCTCTGGAGCCGGACGGCATCGACGTGGAGGCCCTCTCGCGGGCCCTGGCCGGGGGCGCCCGCCCGAAGCTCGCGCACATCATCCCGAACTTCCAGAACCCCGCCGGCTGCACCCTGTCGCTCGAGAAGCGCCGGCGTCTGCTGGAGCTGGCCGAGGAGTACGGCTTCCTCATCTTCGAGGACGACCCCTACGTCGAACTGCGGTTCGCGGGCGAGCAGCTGCCCACGATGCTGTCGCTGGACGACGGCGGCCGGCGGGTCGTCTACGCGTCGTCGTTCTCGAAGACGGTGTGCCCCGGGATCCGGGTCGGATACCTGGTGGGTGGCGAGGGACTGATCGGCGAGATCCGCAAGCTCGCCACCCAGACGTACATCTCCCCGAGCATGGTGTCGCAGGCGATCGTCGCCGAGTTCTGCGAGTCCGGCGCCATCGAGCGCTCGATCGAGACCGTCAAGAAGGCCCTTCGCGGGCGGCGCGACGCCACCTGCGCGGCACTCCAAGAGGAGCTCCCCGAGGCGAGCTTCGTCGTGCCGGAGGGGGGCTACTTCCTGTGGGTCGACCTGCCCGAGGGGACGGACGTAGAGCCGGTGGAGGCGGCCTCCCGGCAGCGGGGAGTCACGTTCGTGAAGGGCGCCGACTTCCTCCTCGAGGGCGGCGAGAACTCGCTTCGCATCGCGTACTCCGGCGTCGCCCCGGACCTCATACGCGAGGCCGTGGCGCGCGTGGCCTCCGCCTGGCGGGAGCTGGCGGGCGCCGCTGCGTGAACGGGCTGGAGCTCCGTCGGCCCCGAGACATCAATGCCCTGTTCGGCGACGCGCTGCGCGCGTACAGGAGCCACGCCGGGACATTTCTGATCGTTTCGGCCGCGGTCGTGGTGCCGGCGGAGCTGGCGGTCTCCGGCGTCGGCTTGGAGCAGTTGACAGGCCCCTACGACGACTCGCCCTCGCTCGCCGAGACGATCCTTCCCACCCTTGTGGGCTTCCTGGTGGTGGCGCCGCTGATCACGGCAACCTGCATCTACGCGCTGAGCGAAATCGCCGCGAGCGGCGCGCCGAGGGCGGGAGGCACGCTCGCCGCCGGCCTCGACGCCTTCGCGCCGATCTTCTTCGCGGTCGTTCTGGCGGCCCTGGGAATAGCCCTTGGACTGCTCCTGCTGATCGTTCCGGGCGTCTTCCTCGCCGTACGCTGGTACTTCGTTCCTCAGGCTGTCGTGCTGGAGAACGCCAGCGGCCCGGCAGCTCTCGCCGCCAGCGGCAGGGTGGTGGAGGGCTTCTGGTGGCGGACCTTCGGGATCGTCATCCTCGCCAACGTCGCCGCCACCCTGCCCGGCCTGCTGCTGATCGGTCCCTTCGCGGGGATCGCCCACTCCACCGATCGGGCCGTGTGGAGCCTGGTGGGGCAGATGGCCGCCGAGACGGTGACCACCCCGTTCGTGGCCCTGCTCTCGACTCTCCTCTACTTCGACTTGCGAGCGCGCCGCGCGGTTGCCGGCAGCTAGGGCCCATCCCCCTCGGGGTGCGTCCAAGTGGGGAGGCCCTCAGCGACCCCAGTGCTCGCGCGCCATCACGAGCTG
>DATFQM010000015.1:0-27397 GCA_035264265.1 Thermoleophilaceae bacterium | reverse complement strand
CAGGTACAGCAGGTAGAGGACGATGACGACGCCCACGTCGCGAAGGGTCTTGGCGGCGCCTCCCAGCTTGCTAGGGAGCTTGCCGGCCTCCTCCTGGAGCTTGCTGGTGATGTCGTAGTCCTCGTTCAGCTTGCGGAGAGTCTTGTTCTTCTCCACGTAGTCGGTCACGTCGCGCGCGTACTTCGGGGCGTCGTCGGCGGCGTTGTTCGCCTCGCGCACGAACGGCGGGACGATCAGCGCCGAAAGCATGAGCGGGATCGCAAGCAGCGCCAGGTAGACGATCGCGATGGCGAACCCCCTGCGCATGTGCTGGTTGAGCCGGTTGACGGGTGGGGACAGCGCCACCGCGAGGAAGACCGCGATGCAGACCCAGCCGATGGGCTTGCGGAGCAGGTACAGCAGGTAGAGGACGATGACGACGCCCACGATGATCAGCACGACGCGCAGGATCGCCCTCGCCGGGGCCTCGGTCACGCCGGCGATTCTGGAGCCCGGTGCGGACGGTGCCTACTGGCCCGCACCGAGCCGCGATGGGCCCTCAGCCCAGGAAGCGCTTGGGGATCGAACCTATCCCCAGCAGGCCCGGCCCCGTATGCGCGGACAGGACTGGCCCGATCTCGCTCTTGAGGACCGGCTCACACTCGAAGATGTCCTGGCAGCGCTCCGCCAGGAGCTCGCATTGCTCCGGGGCATTGATGTGCTGGACCGCCCAGCCGTCGGCCTCGGAGTCGTGGCGCTGCCGCGCGTAGTCCACCATCCGCTCGAACATCCGGGCGCTCGTGCGCACGCGCTCGACGGGAGTCATCTCGCTCTCGACCGTGAGGATCGGCTTCACCTTGAGCGTCGAGCCGATCCAGGCGCTGGCCGCACCGATTCTTCCACCGCGCTTGAGGAACTCGAGCGTGTCGATCGCGAACCACATCTTCAGCTCGCGGCGAGCCTCCTCGGCCCGCTGCTCGACGTCGCCCAGGTCACCGCCCTGAGCCGCCGCGGTCGCCGCCCCGAGCGCCATCAACCCGAGCCCCCCCGCCGCGGTGCCCGAGTCGATGACACGCACCCTCTCTCCTCCCTTGCCGTCCCGCTCGAGCGCCTGGGCCGCCTGCCGCGCCGCCTCCGGCGTTCCCGAGAGGCCGCCGGAGATGTGGATGGACACGACGTCCTTGCCCGCCCCCAGAAGCGGCTCGTAGACGTCGAGGAAGTCGCCGACGGACGGCTGGGAGGTCGTGGGCAGCGACTCCGCTTGCCGCAGTTCCTCGAAGAACCCCGCGTAGTCCGTGATCTCGGTCTCCGGGACGGTCCGGTCGCCACCGAACACGATGTACAAGGGCACCACCTCCAGCTGATGCCGCTCCACCAGCTCCGGCGTGAGGTAGGCCGTGCTGTCCGTGACGACCGCGACCTCCGGCATTCGCGGGCACCCTAACGGTCGCCGCTCACAACCGTCATCTAGACTCGCCGCCGGGGGCAGAACTTGACCACGGAGGAGCGAGAGAGGATCGAGCGACGGCTCGACGCACGGCTGGCCGAACTCCTGCACACCCGTGCCGCGATGCTCCGCTCCGGGGAGGGTCTGCGCGGCTCGGAGCTCGCCGACATCGATCAGCACCCCGCAGATGTCGCCAGCGAGCTCTACGAGGAGGAGCTCGAGGAGACCGAGCGCATCTTCCTCGAGGAGGAGGAGCGGCGCATCGCCGAGGCCAGGCACGCGCTGGCCGATGGCAGCTATGGGATCTGCCGCGACTGTGGACAGCCGATCCCGGCGGGGCGCCTGGAAGCGGTGCCGGAGGCGGTTCGCTGCCTCGACTGCCAGCGGCACTTCGAGGCGCACAACCGGCAGCGCATCGGCATCACGTAGGAGCCACGGGATGGCGAAGACGCTGCTGACCGGCGCGACCGGGTTCATCGGCTCACACGTCGCGGGGCTGCTCCACGAACGCGGCGACGACCTGCGCCTGGCCGTGGAGGACGGGTCCGACGACGAGCTGATCCGCCACCTCGACGTGGAGCGGGTCACCGGCGACGTCCTGGATCGTCGCGCGGTGCGCCGGCTGCTCAAGGGCGTCGAGCGCGTCTTTCATGCGGCCGGGATCAGGTCCCTGCGGCCGTCTGACGAAGAGCGGCTTTTCGCCGTCAATGTAGGGGGGACGAAGACCGTGCTCGAGGAATGCCTGCGCGCGGGAGTCGAGCGCGTCGTCTACACGTCGAGCGCCGCGGCGCTGGGGCACGCGGAGCCGGGCCGCACCGCCGACGAGGACCAGTTGTTCACCGCCGGGAGCCTCGGCATCCCCTATGTCAACTCCGTTCACGAGGCGGAGGTCGAGGCGATGAGGATGGCCGCCCGGGGCCTCCCTGTCGTGTGCGTCAACCCAGCCATCTGCTTCGGGGCGGGCGACCTGCGTCTTGCCTCGACGCGCTTGGTGCGGAGCTTTCTCCTGGGGCGCATCCCCCTCTACACGGACGGCGCGATCTGCATCGTGGACGTCCGCGACGCGGCCGAGGGCCACCTGCTTGCCGACGAGCGCGGAAAGGTGGCCGAGCGCTACATCCTGGGTGGGCGGAACTTCACCTTCGACCGGCTGTTCGCGGACCTCGGGCGGCTGTCGGGCGTCGAGCCTCCCATCAAGGTCCCGGTCGCTCTGGCCAGGCTGGTGGCCGGAACGCTCGGCGTGGGGACGGGCCCGCTCTCCCCCGACGAGGTTCAGGCCGCGGGGCACTGGTGGACGTATCGGTCGACCAAGGCCAAGCGCGAGCTCGGCTGGCGGCCCCGCCCGCACGAGGAGACAATCGAGTCAACGGTCGCCTGGCATCTCGATCGCGAACACGACCGCATCGCCAGGACCCGGCGCTCGCAGCAGCTGCAGTACCGCGTCGCGGGCGCGGCGATAGGGGCGATGGAAGGCGCCGCGGGCCTCGCCGGCCAGCTCCTCGGTGCCGTGCCGCGCCCTGGCGCCGCTCGCGGCTAACCTGGGTTCGAGTGACCGTTCTCTACCGCTGCAAGGCCCCCACCGACGTCGTCTGCCGTTGTGGCAAGGTGGCCCGCAGGCTGCGCCGGATGGGGATCGAGTACGAGGAGGTCCGCGTGCCCTTCCTCAAGCGGGACAGGCCCGAGGTCGAGGAGCTCACAGGCCAGCGCTGGGTGCCGGTGCTGGTGCACGGCGACGAGGTCGTCCACGATTCCCACCGCATCCTCCAGTACCTGGAATGGCTCGAGAGCGAAAAGGTCGCCTAGCGCGGGTAGGGCCGGCGGCTCGACGGGCCTGGCCGCTCATCCTGATGGCCTGGGAGCGCTGGCAGGCGCTGCCGCCCGAGCGGCGAGAGCAATACCTCAAGCAAGCGCGTGGCTACGCGGAGCAGGGCCGCAAGGCGATCGAGAAGAGGCGCCGCCGGCGCCGGCGCTAGTCGAGCCGATTCTCGATTCCGAGCGGGGCGCGCTGGGTCTGGGGCGCCTCGGGCTCGGGCTCGGGCTCGGCCCCTGGCTGCTCGACGCCGAGCTTCTCGGCCAGCTCGCCGGTCTCGTACATCTCCGTGACGATGTCGCAGCCCCCGACCAGCTCGCTGTTAATGAACAGCTGCGGGATCGTCGGCCATCCGGAGAGGTTCGAGAGCTCCTCGCGGATGCGGGGGTCTGGAAGGATGTCGAGCGCCGCGTACTTGACGCCCAGCGCGTTGAGGCAGGCGCTGGTGCGAGCCGAGAACCCGCACGCGGGCTGATTCGGCGTGCCCTTCATGAACAGCATCACGCTGTTCTCCTCGATGGCGTTCTCAATGAAGTCGCGTATCTCGGCGTTGGTCATGTTGATCCGTCCTTCGCAGTCAGGATGACGGGGGCTCGGCCGAATGGTCGGCTCCCCGGCCGTCGGGGGGTGTGGCTGTCTTGATCGAGAGCGCGTGGATGGGCCCGCCGACCTCGTCGCCGAAGACGCCGTAGACGAGCTTGTGCTGTTGGATACGTGAGAGGCCGTCGAAGCGGTCCGACACGACTTCGGCGCGGAAATGGTCCCCGCCGCCCGTGAGGTCCTCCACGGTGACCTCCGCCCCAGGGAGCGCCGACTCGATCCGCTTCTTGAGCTCCTTTGCGCTCGGCATCGAACCTCACGATACCGACGCCAGCGCCTATACAATGACTGCGATGGTCGTGCTGACCGACATCGCCGCGGAGAAGGTGCGGGACTTCATCTCGGGCCAGCAGGCCCAGGGCGACGTGGGCCTTCGCGTCGGCGTCCGCGGCGGCGGCTGCTCCGGCTTCCAGTACGCGCTCGCGCTGGACGAGCGACGCGATGACGACCACGTCTTCGAGACGAGCGGCATCCGCGTCCTGGTCGATCCCGCCAGCATGCGCTACGTCAACGGCTCGACCGTCGACTACACCGAGAGCTTCATGGGCTCGGGCTTCGACGTCTCGAACCCCAACGTCGTCTCCTCGTGCGGCTGCGGGTCTTCGTTCCGCGTCGCCGAGGAAGAGCCCAGCTGCGGCGCAACGGTCTAAGTCGCCACTTCTCAGTCGCCAGTCCTCAATCCTCAGGGCTGCGCACCACGAGTTCCTGAGGACTGCGGACTGCGGACTGATGACTCCGGATTAGGCGGGCGTGGCGTCCAGCGAGCGCCAGAGGTAGAGGCAGGCCAGGGAGCGCCAGGGGCGCCACGGCTGGGCGATTCGCTCGAGCTCGGCCGGGCTCGGCAACTCGTCGAGGCCGTACGCGGTCTGGACCGCACGGCGGATCCCGAGGTCCCCGACCGGGAGGATGTCCGGCCGGCCCAGGTGGAAGATCAGGAACATGTCGACGCTCCAGGGGCCGAGCCCCTTGATCGCCGTGAGCTGGGCAGCGACCTCTTCGGCCGGAAGCTCGGCCAGATGCTCCAGGTCGAGCTCACCGTCCTCCACGTGTTCGGCCAGGTCGCGCAGATAGGTCACCTTGGCTCGGGACAGGCCGGCCTCGCGGAGCCGCTCGGGGTCGACCTCCAGGAGCTCGCGAGGCGTGGGGGCCCGGTGGTCGAACAGCCCGGTGAGCCGCTCGTAGATCGTGCGCGCCGCCTTGGTCGACAGCTGCTGGCCCACGATCGACCGCAGCAGCGCGCCGTAGGCGTCGCCGGGAGGGCGGCCCCGGCGCGCCAAGACCCCGTCGGGGCCGCCGTACACGTCGATCAGCCGGGCGATCACAGGGTCCGCCCCACGGAGGCCGTCGAGCGCGGCAGGCTCCGAGGCGAGCGGGTGGGTCCGGCTCCCGGCGCTGGGACGGGGCATGGCCTTGAGGCTACGCGGTCACTTAGGATTGCGCCGCATGCGGCTGGTGAGCTTCGACACCGGCGCGGGGTCACGGGCGGCGCTGCTTCGAGACGGTCGCGTCTACGACATCTGGGGCGAGGCCGCCGCGTACATCCGGCACGACGACTGCACCGTCTACGCCCTCCTACAGGGCGGCGAGGTCGACGAGGTCGCGCCGGTGGAGGACGAAGGGGTCCCGGTGGAGGGGGTTCCCCTGCTTCCCCCGATCGCCCGCCCGAGCAAGATCGTCTGCATCGGGCTCAACTACCGCTCGCATGTGGAGGAGCAGGGCGCCGAGCCCCCCGAGACCCCGACGTTCTTCGCCAAGTACGTCAATGCCCTTGCCTCGCCGGGAGCCACCGTGGCGCTCCCAACCTGGTCGGAGAAGGTCGACTACGAGGCCGAGGTGGCGTTCGTGATCGGCTCGCGATGCAAGGACGTGAGCAAGGAGAAGGCGCTGGAGCAGGTCGCGGGCTACATGCTCTTCAACGACCTCTCGGCTCGGGACTATCAGTTCAAGACGCCGCAGTGGATGCCGGGCAAGGTCTTCGACGGCGCCGCGCCGTGCGGGCCATCGCTCGTCACGCCAGACGAGGCGGGGCCCCACGACGCAATCGAGATCGAGCTGCGCCTGAACGGCGAGCTGATGCAGAAAGCGTCGACCGCCGACCTCGTGCACTCCGTTCCGGCGCTCGTCTCCCACCTCTCCAAGCTGATGACGCTCGAGCCCGGCGACGTGGTCGCCACGGGCACCCCGGCGGGTGTCGGCAGCCTCCGCGAGCCCCATGTGTGGCTGAAGAGCGGCGACGAGATCGTGGTCTCCTCGCCCCAGCTGGGGGTGCTCGAGACCCGGATCGCCTGACACGACCTCAGTCGGGGAGCAGCGGCACCGACAGGCCCTGGTCGCGGCCCAGCAGGACGGCTCGGGTGATGGCCGCAGAGCCGAACTTGTCGCGCACGTCGTCGATAGTGGCGTCTAGAACGCCGGCGCGCGGGCGGTCGAATGGGAGCGCGAGCTGGATGGCGTCGTCGTCCTCGAGGTTGGCGAGGGTCACCCCGATGAGGGTGAGCCCCTGCCGCTCGATCATCGGCATGGCCGTCGTGAGAAGCCCTCTCGCCGTGGCGAGGATCGTCGGGGTCTGTGCGGTCGCCTCGAACAGCGTGTGCGAGCGAGTCGCTCGCGTGAAGTCGTCGAAGCGCAGGCGGAGCGTGACCGTGCGGCAGACTCGCCGTGCGGCTCGCAGCCGGTGGCCGAGGCGGTCGACGAGCGCCACGAGGACCGCGTCGATGGCGTCCCAAGACCTCGGTCGGCGGCCGAGTGCGCGCTGCGCCCCCATGGAGCGTCGGCGGCGGCGAGCACGCACCGGCCGGGGATCGCTGCCCCGAGCCAGGGCGTGGAGGTGCCGACCTGACGCTCGCCCGAGGAGCGAGACGAGCGCCCCCTCGTCGAGCTGGGCCACCTGGCCGACCGTCGTGAGTCCCCGCGCGCGGAGCTTCTTGCCGGTGACCGAGCCGACTCCCCAGAGTCGTTCGACCGGGAGGGGCTGGAGGAAGGCCAGCTCCCCGTCGGGCGGCACCACGAGGAGGCCGTCGGGCTTCGCCACGCCGCTGGCGACCTTGGCCAGGAACTTGGTCCTGGCCACCCCCACCGTGATGGGCAAGCCGATGCGCTCGCGGACCTCACGCCGCAGCCGGACGGCGATGTCCGCGGGCCGGCCGGAGATCCGCCTCAGGCCGCGAACGTCAAGGAACGCCTCGTCGATCGACAGCCCCTCGACCAGAGGCGTGGTCTGCTCGAACACCTCGTACACGGCCTTGCTCGCCTCGGAGTAGGCCGACATCCGGGGCCCGACCACGACCGCGTCCGGACAGAGCCGCTGGGCCTCCGCCCCACCCATCGCGGTGCGGACGCCGTACGCCTTGGCCTCGTAGCTGGCCGCGAGCACGACCCCGGCACCGACGATGACCGGGCGCGCCCGCAGACGAGGGTCATCACGCTGCTCGACGGACGCATAGAAGGCATCGAGGTCGGCGTGGAGGATCGTGGCCTCGGTGGGCACGAACACATGTTCGCACCCGGCGGGGACGGCGGGTGAGGTGACTCGACAGCGCCGGCTGGCCCATTCAGCTCAGGCGTAGCGGGCCTCGTCCGCGTAGCGCGCCTCGAGCTCGAGCAGCTCGTTGAAGTCGTCGAAGGCGAGCATGCGGTCGACCGCGCCCGCGGTGGTCTCGCTGTCGCGTAGCTCGGTGAGCACGTCCGTTACCGCCTTCGCCGCGGCGAACAGGCCGGCCAGCGGGCAGACGATCAGGTTGAAGCCGAGCTTCTCCAGCTCCGTCCGGGTCAGGTGCGGCGTCACGCCGCGCTCGATCATGTTCGCCACAAGCGGGCCCGGCAGGACCTCGGCTATCCGCTCGAGCTCGTCCATGGACTCCGGCGCCTCGACGAAGAGGGCGTCCGCGCCCGCCTCCTTGTAGACCAGGCAGCGCTCGATTGCGGCCTCCAGGCCGAGCGGCTGCCGGGCGTCGGTCCGGGCGACGATGAAGAGGTCGGAGGCATCGCGGGCGGCCCGCAGCTTGGCGGCGTGCTCCTCCGTCTCGATCACGCGCTTTCCGCGCATGTGGCCGCATTTCTTCGGCCACACCTGGTCCTCGAGGAATACTCCCGAGGCCCCCAGCTCCTGCAGATCGCGCATCGCTCTCATCACGTTGAGCGCGTTGCCGTATCCGGTATCGGCGTCGACGATCACCGGCGACCGCGACACCCGGCACACCGACCGGGCCGCCTCCGCCATCTCGCTCTGGGTCAGGAAGCCGAAGTCGGGCTCGCCCAGTCGAGAGGCGCTCACCGAGTAGCCAGAGATGAACACGATCTCGAAGCCCACCCGGGCGGCGATGCGCGCGGTGAGCGCGTCGTACACGCCCGGCATCAGAAGCGCCCGCGCGGCGACGAGCTCGTGAATCTTTTGCGCTCCGGTTGCCAGGAGGGCGAGTCTAGATGCCCGCAGGCCCGCGGCTAACATGCCGCGCTCGCCGCCTACCCTTGAGAGGGACCCGCGCCGGCGGGCGGCCGCGCGGAGCCTCAGCCATGAGCATCGGAACAGAGGACAACCCCCTGCGCGTCGCCATTGTCGGCTCCGGGCCGGCGGGCTTCTACGCGGCCGGCCACCTGCTCAAGCCGAAAGACCGGGTGGTGCAGGTGGACATGTTCGACCGGCTTCCCACGCCGTGGGGCCTCGTGCGCGCTGGCGTCGCACCCGACCACCCCAACATCAAGGCGGTCAGCCGCGTGTACGAGAAGACGGCGGCCCATCCCGAGTTCCGTTTCTACGGCAATGTCGAGTTCGGCAGGGACCTGGACCACGACGAGATGGCGCGCCGCTATCACGCGATCGTCTACGCGGTGGGCGCGCAGACCGACAAGCAGATGGGCATACCCGGCGAGGAGCTGCCCGGAAACTGGGCAGCCACCGAGTTCGTTGCCTGGTACAACGCCCACCCCGACTACCGGGATCTCGAGTTCGACCTCTCTTCCGAGCGGGCCGTGGTCATCGGGAACGGCAACGTCGCGATGGACGTGACCCGCATGCTGGCGACCGACCCGGAGGATCTCGCCAAGACCGACGTGGCCGACCACGCGCTCGAGGTGCTGCGCGAGTCGGGCGTCAAGGAAGTGGTGGTGCTCGGGCGCCGCGGACCGGCCCAGGCCGCGTTCACGAATCCGGAGCTCCTGGAGCTCGGCGAGATGACCGGCGCCGACGTGCAGGTGGCGTCCGAGGACTGCGAGCTGGACCCGCTGAGCGCCAAGTCGATCGAGGGCGAGGGACACCTCACCGCGCGCAAGAACGTCGAGATCCTGCGCGACTACTCCGCCAAGCCGCCGGTGGGCGGCGACCGGCGGATCGTGCTCCGCTTCCTGGTCTCCCCGGTGGAGATCCTCGGGGACGGCAAGGTGGAGGCGATCCGAATCGTCCGCAACGAGCTCCACCCCGAGAGGGACGGCTCGCTGCGCCCGCGGCCCACCGAGGAGACGGAGGAGATCCCCTGCGGTCTAGTCTTCCGCTCGATCGGCTACCGAGGCGTGCCGCTGCCCGGGCTTCCCTTCGACGAGCGGCGCGGCGTGATCCCGAACCAGGGCGGGAGAGTGCTGGTGGATGGCCGGCCGCTACCCGGCGTGTACGTGGTTGGCTGGATCAAGCGCGGGCCCACAGGAATCATCGGCACGAACAAGAAGGACGCCCAGGAGTCAGTCGACGTGGTCTTCGACGACCTCGACGCCGGCCGCCTGCCCGTTCCCGAGGATCCCGACCGCGACTCGCTCGAGGAGCTGCTTCACGAGCGCGCGCCGGAGCACGTGACCTACGCCGGCTGGGAGGCGATCGACCGGCGCGAGCGCGAGGCGGGCGAGCCGCACGGCCGCCCGCGCGTAAAGCTCTGCTCGTTCGAGGAGCTTCTCGAGGCGGCGCGGGAGCGCGTCGGCTAGCCCCGGATGCTCACTCGCCGACGCGCGATTTGAAGAGCGCCGCGAAGCGGTCACGCACGCTTCTTGGCCGCTCATCCGAGAGGAGCGAGGCCGGCAGTACCTCGCCGTAGCTCCTGGCGACCACGCCGAGCTCGTGCAGGTCGACGAGGTCCACCCCGAGCTCGCCCGCGACCTCACTCACCGCCTGCGTCTGATGGGGGGTCCACCGTGAGTACAGGCCCAGGGCCTCGACCCTCGCGTACTCGGCCCGCAGGCCGTCGCTGTCGACGTCGATCCGCCCCCAGACCGTGACGATCCCGGAGACGCCGCGGAAGTCGACCTTCGAGAAGTCGGTGGTGGGGGCGTGGCGCGCGCAGATGCCGCAGCCACATGCCGCCTCGGGTGCCCTGTGGGGCTCCCTGAGGAGGTCCTCGGTGCTGCGGAACCTGCGGCACTCTGCCCGCAGCACGGGCTCGGACCAGGAGACCGGGAAGTTCGGCGAGCTGAGCTCGCCCTGCGCCGGCCCGTCGCGGAAGATCCGCCAACTCCGAAAGCCCACGATCGGCTCGATCAGGTCGGGCGTCTCAGCTTCGAGGGGAACCGGATCCGCGATCAGGCCAACCCGGAGGGCTCCGCGACCGACCTGGCGCTCGGATGACGGCACGAGCGGCTCCACGCTGATCCTGACGGGGGACATTTGTTCGCGCTGCCTTTGAAACTTCCGTTTCACACTATCCCCCGCCAGGACCGTGGCTACTCACTGACTTGACACATCCCGGGATCTCCTGTCACCTTCACGGAGTAAGGCTGACCCACGGAGGGGGATCTGCAAGCTCCCTGCCTCACCGCTCTGACGACCGCTGCGCTCGCTGCGCTGCTGGCCACAGTTCCCAGTCTGGGGTGGGCTGCCCCGGCTCCGGATCCGTCACCCGCGCCCACGGGGATCGCGCCTGACTCGGCACCGAGCCCGCAGCCCTCATCGAGTCCACCGGCGGTCCGCCAATCACCATCGCAGCCCGCGCCGCCATCGCAGCCCGCGCCACAATCGCAGTCCGCGCCGCCATCGCAGCCCGCGCCCCGCACGTCCCAAGCTCCAGCCCGTGTCGCGGACGTGGCGAGGCCGCCGACCCACCCGGTATCGGCCCCCGCCCCGGCCACGACCAGGCCGACCGGCCGTCCCGCACGCAGAGACACTGAACGCCGTCGCCCCGAGCACAGGTCACGGAGGGCAAAGCTGCTATTACGCGCACCCTCGAGCCTCGGTGTGAGCCCGCTGGTCTCGGAGCTACAAGACACGGCCTCCAGCAGCCATACCGGCCCGGGCGTGCTGGCGGCCCTGGCCCTGCTGATGTTCGCCCTGGCAAGCGGCTCGTTCCTGAGACTGATGACGCGGCTGGCGGGGGAGCGCAGGCTCTAGCGGGATGTCGCGCGCCCGACTCGCCGTTGTCCTGACGTTCGCGGTGACCTGCCTCGCGAGTCAGGTAGGCACGATCGCCGCGCATGCGAATGAGGTGAACGCAAACTGCGACACGACCTCCGGCCGTGACAGCTGTAGGCGTTGGTACAGGACCCCCTGGGTCTCCCTCACCTGGGAGGTCATACCCGGTGGCGGGATGATCGCAGAGGGCTGTCAGAACGAGGTGTTCACGACCGAAGGGCTTAGGGCGCGGTCCTGCAAGGTCATCTGGCCCACTACGGAGGTCAAAACACCAGTCTGGATCGGCATCGACAGGACACCTCCTGCGCTGGCGCCACGGACGAGCCGGCCGCCGGACTACAACGGCTGGTTCAACCAACCGGTCGGCTTTCGGTTCCAGGGACAGGACGCAACTTCGGGCATCCGGTCATGCAGCAGCGGCACCTATGGGGGGCCTGACGGGGCCGGTGTGGTCGTTCGGGGAAGCTGCCAGGACGTGGCGGGGAACGTCGCTGTTGGCTCCTTCCGGCTGAACTATGACGGCATACCGCCGTCGCCTCTGCACGTGGACGCGACGCCGGGCAACCGCAGGGTGACGCTCACGTGGTCGGCACCGGGGGCCGTGAGTGCGCAGGTCTCCCGCTGGCGGACCGGAGTTGCGCCGAAGCTCGTCTTCAGCGGTGGCGGGAGCAGGTACACGGATCGCCGGCTCAAGAACAGGCGCAGGTACCACTATTCGCTCCTGGTAACGGACCGCGCCGGGAATCGGGCTGGAAGCAACCTGACCGCCGTTCCAACTGCGTCCAAGCTGCTCAATCCCCCGCAGGGGGCGCGGGTGCGCAGGCCGCCGCTGCTCAAGTGGAAGCGGGTTCGTCGCGCCACCTACTACAACGTCCAGCTGTACCGGGTGACTGGCCGGGGCTCGGCCAGCCGCGTTCAGATCGCCCGTACGAGCAAGGTGCTCAGCCGCTGGCCGCGGCGCACCAGGCTGAGACTCACGACGAGCTGGCGCTACGGCGGCAAGCGGCGGCACCTCTCGCCCGGGCGCTATCGCTGGTACGTCTGGCCCGGCTACGGCAGGCGCTCGGCGAACAGATACGGACGCCGGCTCGGGAAGAGCGACTTCATAGTCGTACGCTGACTCGGGCTACCAGCCCTGCTGCCACGCCACCAGCAGCAGGACCACCGCCACGATGCCGGCTATGGCGACCAGCACCATGTTGGTGACGATCGCCGCGGGCAGCCAGCGGGGGGAGGGTCGCAGGGAGTCGGGGCCGCGGTCGTCCTGATCGTCCGTCTGCCGCCATTTCATGGCGGCGGAGAGGGTGTTGGTGATGAACTGGTTCAGGCTGACCTCCTCGCGCTCGGCCGCGCTCGCGAGTTCTGCATGTAGCGACTGCGGCATCCGCAGCAGGAGCCGCCCGCTGTGCCCTTCCTTCACCTTCGTCTCGGGCGGCGCAGTGGACGGGCTCTCGGGCGCCCGCTTCTCCACCGCTTTCCGTGCCGGGGCGAACTGGCCGGAGGCGCCGCGCTCGAGCTCGGTCCGCAACTTGGCGAGCGCAGCCTGCGTGCGGCGCGAGAGCTGGCCCTCGGACATCCCCAGCTCGTTCGCCGTCTTCTTGCGACTCAAATCCTTGACGAAGCGCAGGTTGACGATCGCCCGCTCGGTCGGGTCGAGCACGTGGAAGGCGCCCGCGAGCTCCAAACGGTCGTCGCTCAGGTCGAACTCGCGGTCGCTTTCCGGGTTGGATAGGTCTCCACCAGATCCGTCTGCAAGGCCCTGTGCACGTCCTGCCTCCTCGAGACGGGCCAGGTCCTCGCGGGGGATGCCGAGCTCGGCGGCGAGCTCGGCTTCGGTTGGGGGTCGTTGGAATCGCGCGGTCAGCTCGGAGCGCGCCCGGGGCAGCCGGGCGCCGGCTTCCTGGAGCGGCCGTGGAAGCTTGACAGTCGCGGTCCGGTCGCGGACGTGGCGCTTGATCTCGCCGATGATCGTCGGTACGGCGAAAGCCGTGAATACCTCACCGCGGCGGCGGTCATAGCGCTCAATGGCGTTCAGAAGCCCGACCGATCCGGCCTGCACGAGGTCATCGTGCTCCGCGCCGGGGCGTTCGTAGCGGTGCGCGAAGGTCTCCACCAGCGGCAGGTAAAGGTCTACGAGGCGGTCGCGCGCCCTTGTATCGCCCGCCTCTTGGTATGCACGCAGCAGGCGGCCGGTGGCCGTGTCTCGTTCGCTATGTCCGCGCTCGGCCGTGGAGCTCACCACCGCGTGCGGGGTCGTGATACTGGCATCACCGCACTCGGTATCAGACCAGATGCGGGGCTTTTCGGCGACCGAACGCGGTCTGCGGGGGTACTTGAAGACATGAGTCCGTTCACACGCTTTTTACCCCAAACGGACGACGTAGCCCGACTTGTTACTTACCTCCACCCCTCGGAGCAACCGGCAGACCACCGTCTCGGCACGGCTCGTGACCGTGACGCTCGCCGGGTTCCTCTGCGCGTGCGCCGCGCTACCGGCGCAAGCGAATGAGCCCAGGCTGGACGCCGAGATCCCGAGGCTGGAGGCGCCCCACGCCATGTCGACGCGGACGGGCGGGCTCGGCTCAGCGGCCGACCTGCTCCGCCGCGGCGTGGGTTATGAAGCCCGAGACGGCTCGAGAGCCGTACGCGCGCTGCAGGTCGGCCTGAGGAGGCTCAGCTACCAGCCCGGTCCGATCGACGGTCTCTACGGCATGCGGACCGAAGCGGCCGTCCAGCGCTTCCAGCGAGCGCAAGGCCTTCCCGCCGACGGTGTGGTCGGCCCGCAGACCAGGGGGCGGCTCATCACCGAGCGTGCCCAGCGGGTTCCCCCGCCAGACGCGACCCCTCCGAGGGGGAGTCGTGACGGGAAGCGCCGGTTACCCGCCACGCCGGATCGAGCGAGCAGTCCCGGCCCAACCGCAGAGCCGGACTCGTCTGCTGGTGGTTCGGAGGCGTACGCGGCGTTTCTTGGGGCGATCGCGGCCGGCCTTCTGGGGACCGTATTGTGGGCGGTGAGGAGACGGCACCGGGATCGGCCGCGCCCGAGCCCTCGACCAACCAAACAGGTCGACACCGCGCGGAATCTCGGGTTGGCGTCCGCCATCCTGCTCGGCGTCTTCGTCGTGGGTGCAGCCGGTGGGGCGGTCTTCGCCAGCCAGTCGGCACCCTCTGGCCGCGCCGAGACGGCAACCGGGGTTGCCCGCATACGTGGCGCCGAGGTCGTAGAGCGGCCACGTTCCACGGGCCCCGCCCGGACACGCCGCCGGGCCACTCCCAAGCGTACGGCGACCGAGACACGCGGGCGCGTCGATGTCAAGCGTACGGCCTCCGCGATCTACACGGTGCGGGCGGGGGATTCGCTGTGGGCGATCGCGGACAGGCAGCTTGCGCAGCGGGCCTCCAACCGGGAGGTCAGCGGGGGAGTTGCCCGGCTTGCCGCTCTGAACCTCGACGATCGCATCGGGTCAGGTGACCCCGACTTGATAATGCCCGGAGAGGAGTTGAGGCTCCGCTGACCGCGTCGGCCCACAGGGAGCTCTCGCCTACCGTGGCCGGATCCAAGTCGGCCATCGCGCGGAGACGCGCCGTCCGCCCGCCGGCCGGTTCAGGCCCTGCAGCGCCGCTCGCAGGCGTCGGCCAGGCGCTCAGGGGCTTGCGCCCGGCGGCCTCGTTGCCGGCCCTCTTCAGCCGCGCAACCCACGAGATCTGCGAGAGCATCGGGTTCGAGCGAGCGGTGCTGTTCAGCCTTCGGGGCCAAACCCTGGTGGCCGAGAGCGCACACGTGCGCGGCGCAGCGGGCGCGGGCGAGCGCCTCCTCGCAGACCTTCGCCTGGCGCCGCTCCAGTTGGGACCCCGGCTGCACGAGTCGGAGGTGTTGCGCCGCCGCAGGTCACTGCTGGTGACGGACGCGGCCAGCGACTCGCGCGCCCTCGCAAGGCTTCCCGGCGCCCGCTCCTATGTGGAGGCCCCGATCATCTGCCAGGAGAAGGCCCTGGGCCTGCTTCAGGCCGACCGTGGAGTGACCGGGCAAGCGGTGACCGAGCTCGACCGCGACACGCTTTCGGCCTTCGTGGAGGGATTCGGCTATGCCGTCGAGCGCGAGCTGCTGGTCGAGCGCCTGCGAGTGGAATCGGAGCGCATTCTCGCTCTCGTTCGCTCGACCGAGGTGAGCGTCACTGAGCTCGGCAGACCCGAGATCGGGCTTTCGTCCGCTCAGGCTGCGTCGTCATCGAACGCGCTCCGGTGGGAGCTCCCGTCGCGCGGGAGCCGGAGGGTGCTGGACCGGGACCTACATGACCTGCTGACCCCGCGTGAGCTCGAGGTACTCGACATGCTCGCTGAGGGCGCGACGAACGTCGGCATCGCGCAGCAGCTGGTGGTCTCCGAGGGCACGGTCAAGACCCACGTCAAGCACATCCTGCGGAAGCTCGGAGTGCAGAACCGCTCGCAGGCGGTCTCCCGCTACTACCGCATGCGCGCCGCATAAGCAGGAGATGGGAGGAGGGAAATGCCCCGTAGAGGGGAGAAAGATCGCCCATTGGCACGACGCGACCGCTCCCACCCCGTGCCAGGGTGGACTGTCGTCCAGAGGCGCTTCCGCCTGCTTGGACCGACGGAGGGATCGGCTTGAAACCTAATCCGACGACGGTTGGAAGCGAGCGACTGCGCCCCGCTCGGGCAGGGTCGCCAGCGGACGGGCGGCCCGGAGAACGACCGCTGCTATCGGTCATAGTGCCCACGAAGAACGAGCGCGGGAACGTGGCGCGGTTGGTCAAGCGCCTCGAGGCGGTCCTCCCCACGGTGGCCATGGAGGTCATCTTCGTCGACGACAGCACCGACGGCACCGCGGACGCGATCGGAGCCCTGAATGGGCGACCCGAACGCGACATCGTGCTCCTTCGGCAACCACGCGAGCGGCAGATGAGCGGCCTCGGCGGAGCGGTGGTGCACGGGCTGCGCGCCGCGCGGGCTCCCTGGGCCTGTGTGATGGACGCGGACCTTCAGCACCCTCCCGAGCTGATCGCCGAGCTGTTGGAAGAGGCCGAATCGGGCGAGCTTGACCTCGTTGTGGCAAGCAGGTACTGCAAACGGGGCGACGCCGAAGGCTTGGGGAAGGCGCGGGCCATGGCATCTCGTTCCACCACCGGCGCCGCACGGCTGCTGTTCCCCCACCGCCTTCGGAACGTCACCGATCCGATGAGCGGATTCTTCCTCGTGCGCCGCGACGCCGTCGACTTGGCCAGGCTGAGGCCGCGCGGCTTCAAGATCCTGCTCGAGATCCTGATCCGAAACCCGGCCCTGCGGACCGCCGAGGTGTCCTTCACGTTTGGTGAGCGCCACGCGGGCAAGAGCAAGGCCACCATTCGGGAAGGGCTGCGCTATCTCTCGCTCCTCGCGCGGCTCCGCTTTGCCCGCTTCGGGGCCGTCGGCGCATCGGGCCTCGTGGTCAACACGCTCCTCCTCGCCGCCCTGACGGACGTCGTGGGGCTCTTCTACGTCGTGTCCGCGGTGATTGCGACGCAAGGATCGACCCTCTGGAACTACACCCTCACCGAGCTGTGGGTCTTCGGCGATCGCGAGCACAAGCGCCGTTGGGCGAGCCGGATGGGGTTGTTCTTCCTGATGAACAACGCCGCCCTGGCCGTCAGGGGGCCGTTGCTCGTCCTTCTCACCTCGGGGCTCGGGATTCACTACGTCGTCTCGAACGTGCTCTCCCTGGTGGGCCTCACGCTCGTCCGATTCGCGCTCGCGGATACGTGGATCTGGGCAAAGGCCAGCCCGCCCAAGGTCGAGCCCGGTCCCTACAGCTACGACATCCACGGAATCGTCACCGTGAAGTCGGACGCGCGACTGCCGGAGCTCGAGCGATTCCGGATCGGCGAGCTGATCGGTCCCCCCAATGTCCGGGTGCGTCTGGGCAGGCTCACCTCGAACGCCGATCCGCACCGCATGAACGGACCCCACCCCAGCGGACACTGGCTGAACGGGTCCGCCCTCGGCGGGCAGTCGCTGAACGGCCAGGCGCCCACAGCGCCCGTCATCAGCTACCGAGAGGGGCCCGGGGGGCTCGGATTCGGGCTCACCATCGCGCGCGGCGACCAGATCGAGGTAAAGGCGTCGCGGCTGCTCAGGTGGTCCCCCCACGTCCTCTACACGAACGTGGTGGAGCCAATTCTTCGCTGGACCTTCGCCGAGCGTGGGTACGCGCTCGTGCACGCCGCCTGCGTCTCAGCCGGAGAGGAAGCGTTCCTGGTGACCGCCAAGACCGATACCGGGAAGACGACCACCAGCCTTCGGCTCCTCGACAGCCAGCCGTGCTCGTTCCTCTCCGACGATCTCACGCTAGTCAGCCCGGATGGACGGGTTCTCACGTATCCGAAGCCACTCACCATCAGCCGACACACGCTCAAGGCGGTCAAGAAGCCGCTGCTCTCGAGGCGTGAGCGCATCGCGCTGATCGTCCAAAGCCGGCTGCACTCCCGCTCCGGTCGCCGGCTGGCGCTGATCCTCGCCCGCACTCATCTCCCGGCGGCGACGATCAACGCGCTGGTCCAGCTGCTGGTCCCGCCGCCGAAATACCACATCGAGCGTCTCGTCCCCGGCGTCGAGGTCGCCCCTGAGGCTCGCCTGGCAGGGATGGTGGTGATCGAGCGGGGCGGCCACGGGCAGGAGGCGCTGGACGAGCGCGAGGCGCTCGAGGTCCTGATGTGCAACTGCGAGGACGCCTACGGCTTCCCGCCATACCCGGCGATCGAGGGCTTCCTGCGGAGCCGGGAAGGACGCGATCTGGGGCAGGTCGAGCGCGCGATCGTGGCCAGCGCGTTCAGTGGCGTCCCCGCCACCGTGCTGCGGAGCGAGACCATGGACTGGTGGCGCCGGCTGCCGGACCTCATGTACGGCTGGAAGTCGGAGGCGCGCTCGAACGGAGGGCTCTCGGGGGGTCCACATGCCCTTGTGGGAGGGAACGACGGCCGGGCTGAGGGTGGGTCGGCCGACAAGGCTTAGCGCGGCGCCGCTGACCGAGCTTCGCCGCGCGGGGCTTCCTCTCATCCTCGCGATCGCGGCGCTGCTCCGGGTCTGGCAACTCGACAGGGTCGGCTTCAACAGCGACGAGGCCGTCTACGCGGGGCAGGCCGGGTCGATCGCGCACCAGCCGGATCTCCAAGAGCTGTTCCCGATCTTTCGTGCGCACCCTCTTCTCTTCCAGACCGTGCTGTCGCTCGGGTATCGGGTCCACCTCGGCGAGAGCTTCCAGCGGCTGACCGCCGCCCTCGTGGGGGTGGCGACCGTCTACCTCGTCTACGAGGTCGGCAGGCTGCTCTACGGCCGGAGGGCCGGGCTGCTCGCCGCTCTTGTCATGGCGCTGATGCCCTATCACGTCGTGGTCACCCGTCAGGTCCTGCTCGATGGACCGATGACGCTCTTCGCCACGCTCACCCTGTACCTCCTGGTCCGCTTTGTGATGAGTCGTCGGCGGGCGTGGCTGCTGGCAGCCGGCGCCGCGATGGGCCTCACAGTGCTCTGCAAGGAGACCAGCACCCTCCTGCTCGGTGCGATCTTCGCGTTTCTGGCGTTGACGCCCGAGCTTCGAGTCCGCCTTCGCGACCTCGCGGCCTCGATCGGAGTCATGGCGCTCGTGATCGCGCCGTGGCCGGTCAGCCTGATGCTTGCGGCGCCAACAGGGACCGGGGAGAGCTACCTCACCTGGCAGCTGTTTCGACGCCCCAACCACGACTGGCTGTTCTACCCGGCCACGGTGCCCGAGGCGATCGGTCCCCTGGTGCTGCTCGCCGCCGCCGTGGGCCTCTGGCTCCTCCGGCGCGAGGGCTCCTGGAAGGAGACGCTTCTCCTGTGCTGGATCGCAGTGCCGGTCGTCTTCTTCCTGCTGTGGCCGGTCAAGGGATTCCAGTATCTGCTTCCCGTCGCTCCCCCGCTCGCCGTGCTGGCCGGCCGAGCGCTCGGCCGCCTCTGGCCCTCGCCGGATGGCAAGGCCGTTCTCAAACCTCGCCGGGACCGTAGGTTGGGTCTGGCGGCCGTCGCGATCGTCGCGGTGAGCCTCCTCATTCCCACGTGGGAACGGGTCGAACCCGCCCAGCGGCCCGACACCTTCCTCGCCGGAACGGGAGGCGTCCCGGGTGGGCGCGAGGCCGGCGAGTGGATCGAAGGGGGGGTCCCGGCGGGAGCGACATTCATGACGATCGGGCCGTCGATGGCGAACCTGATCCAGTACTACGGCCACCGGAAGGCTTACGGGCTCTCCGTCAGCCCGAACCCGCTGAATCGGAACCCTTCGTACGAGCCGGTTTCCAACCCCGACCGAGCGATTCGCGAAGGCGAGCTGCAGTACGTCGTCTGGGACGCCTTCTCTGCAGCGCGATCTCCGAGCTTCTCCGAGAAGCTCCGCGGCTACGTGGATCGCTTCAATGGCCGGCTGGTCCACACCGAAGCGTTGCCGGCCGCGACCGTTCGAGGGAAGAAGGCACTCAGGCCGGCGATCGCCGTCTACGAGGTACGCCCGTGATGAGCCGGGTGGCACTCGCGGTGACCCTGGTGGCGACTCTGGCAGGGGCCGGCTCGGCCGCCGCGGCGGAATCCGGCGCCGCGTCCCAATCGAGGACGCCGATCGAGCACTTCGTCGTGCTGATGCAGGAGAACCACTCGTTCGACAACTACTTCGGCACCTATCCGGGGGCCGACGGCATCCCGCACGGCACCTGCATGCCGGCGGGACGGTCGTCGCCGGGGGAGGGGGCTTGCGTGCGACCGTTTCACCTGGGGGGTCGCGCAGTCCCCGACCTCGGCGGCAACGGTCGGACCCATCGGATCCAGTACGCCGGCGGCCGCATGGACGGCTTCGTCAGGGCGGCCACGATCGACCGCCAGACCGCACAGCGGTCGGTGATGGGCTACTACGACAGGCGCGACCTGCCGTTCTATTGGAAGGTCGCTGCTGAACACGTGCTCTTCGACCGGTTCTTCGCCTCGGCGGCCGACGGGAGCGTGGCCAACCACCTGCTCTGGCTGACCGGTACCCAACGCGGCTCGCGCATCCCGGCTGACGGCTTCGGCGATCTCCCCACGATCTTCGACCGGCTCGAGCAGCGCGGGATCTCGTGGAAGTTCTACGTCGAGGACTACGACCCGCGACTCAGCTTCAGAGCCAAGGGAAAGGCAAACCTCAGCGCGCAGGCGGTGCGAGCGCCGCTTCTGAACTATCCCCGCTATGTCCGCGATCGGAGGCTCTTCAGCCACATCGTGGACCTCGAGGAGTACTACGAGGATCTCGAGAGCGGTCGACTTCCTCACGTGGCGTACATCGTGCCCTCCGGCGCGAGCGAGCATCCACCGGGGCGGGTCCAGGCAGGGGAGAAGCTCGTCAGGGCGCTGATCACCGCCTTGTCCCGCAGCGAGGCGTGGGACAGCTCCGCGTTCATGTGGACGTACGACGACTGGGGCGGCTGGTTCGACCACGTTCGGCCCCCAAGGGTCGACGGCGCGGAATACGGATTTCGGGTGCCGGCCCTGCTTGTCAGCCCCTACGCGAGGCGGGGTTACGTCGACGGCACCCGGCTCGAGACCACGTCGATCCTCAAGTTCATCGAGGACAACTGGAATCTGAAGCCGCTGGCGAAACGCGACGCCAGAGCGAACAGCTTCGTTCGCGCCTTCGACTTCTCCCGGCCTCCCCGCAAGCCCGCGATCATCGGTGTGGGCCACCGCGGGAGGAGACCCCGGGAGGCCGCGAGCCCGGCGATCTACCTAGGCTATGCGGCGGCGGTCGTCCTGAGCGGGATTCTCCTGGGGTTGGCGGCCCTTGGGCCCGATCGCCGACGGAGGCGCAGGTCCGGGGGTGAGGCGGTGGGGTCCCGGTGAGGCGAGCGCGGAGGCTCGTCCCCTACCACGCGCTGGCGATCGCCGCCTTGCTCGCGGTGGCGGCGCCCGCTGGGGCGGCACAGGCATCGCGGCGCACGGGCACCGCGGTCCCGCGCGCCATCCAGACGGTGCCCAAGGTGCCGGGCATGCGTTTCTCGCTGAACGGCCGCCGGTTCGAGGCAGATGGCGAGGGGCGAGCACGCCCGCCTCTGGTCGCCGGCGGCTCGCTGAGGGCGCTTGACACCGCGCTCGCCCCCGGCGTACGTGCCAGCCTTGACCGCTGGTACCTGGGCCGCAGGATCGCGGCAATCCATCTCTACTACGAAGTCCAGCCCAGCTTCGTCGATCTGAGCGGACACCGGGTCGACCCAGCCGCGGTCACGGCGGTCAGGCTCGAGGGGAGTGACGGTCGTCGCCACGTATTCAGGGGGCGCCCGCAATGGCTGCAGGGCAACCGCGTGGTTCCCGAGAGCCAGGGGAGGAAGTCGACAGCACTGTGGTATGCGGCGCTGAAGGTCATCGTTGCCGGCTCGAATGTCGTGCAAGGGGCGCAGCAGCGCTTCTTCCCAAGCCGGAGCCGGAAGATGGAGCTGCGGCTGTTGCTGTTCTCGGCCCGGTTCACTGTCCGGGATGCCCTCCTGGGCTTTCCCATCGGCTCCGCCGTTCGCGTGGAGTTCCCAAACGGTCGGGAGCAACGGCATGCGCTTGGGAAGCGGGCCGAGCTGATCTTGAGGGCGCTGCCTCGAGGCGATTATCGGGTCGGCGTCGAGGGGCTCGGCATCTCGTCGCCGAGACCCGTTGAGCTGTCTCGCGACCAGGCGGTGGAGCTCCGTGTCATCAGCTGGCTCGACATCGGGGTGGTGCTCATGGGTCTCGCCTCGGTCGCACTTGCACTGCTCTTCGTCCGCCGCCGAACGCCGGAGAAGGAGCGGTCGTGACACGCCCGGCGCGAATCGGCGCGACGCTCGCGCTCCTCCTAGTCGCGATCTCCGCGGGCACCAGCCCCCCGGCGGGCGCCGCGGGCCGGCCCGACCCGCTGTTCGCGTACTACTACATCTGGTTCTCGCCGAACTCCTGGAATCGAGCCAAGACCGACTACCCGCTCCTGGGTCGTTACTCCAGCGACGACCGGGACGTCATGCGACAGCATGTCCAGTGGGCGAAGAGGGCCGGGATCGACGGCTTCATCGTGAGCTGGAAGAGCAGCCCGGTCCTGAACCGCCGCCTGGAGCGGCTCACCGAGGTGGCGAGCGCGGAGCAGTTCAAGCTCCTCACCATCTATCAGGGCCTTGACTTCCATCACCGACCACTGCCGACCAGGCGAGTGAGCAGGGACCTCGACTTCTTCTCGAGGCGCTTCGCCAGCAGAAAGCCCTTCGACGTGTTCCGCAAGCCGCTGGTCATCTGGTCAGGGACACCCAGCTTCTCGCGGTCGGAGATCGCGAGGGTCACGAGGCAGCATCGGGACAAGCTCCTGATCCTCGCGTCGGAGCGGAGCCTGCAGGGCTACGGTCACGTCGCCGGCCTCGTGGACGGCAACGCGTATTACTGGTCGTCCGTCGACCCTTCCACGAACCCGCGCTATGCCGAGAGGCTGGCCGGGATGGGAGACGCCATCCATGCTCGGGGAGGTCTCTGGATTGCCCCGGCGGCGCCCGGTTTCGACGCGAGGCGGGTCGGGGGCAGCGGGGTCGTCGACCGCCAGGACGGAGCGACCTTGCGCAGCGAGCTCGACGCGGCGACGAGGACCGGCCCGGACGCCATCGGCCTCATCAGCTGGAATGAGTTCAGCGAGAACACGCACATCGAGCCAAGCCACGACCACGGCTCCCGCGATCTCAAGGTGGTGGCGGACGTTCGAGGCGCGAAGTTTCCGGACCTTCGCGGCTTCGAGTCGAGCGAGCCCGCGGCCACCGGCGTCAACTACGGCGTGCCGCTGCTCGGCGGGATGGCGCTGTTCCTCCTGGTGAGCCTCGGCCTGCTTCGCAGGCGCGCCCATCGATCCCCTGCTTGAGGCCGGCCTTGTCGACCCATAACGCATCTCCCTCTTCCTGGGTAGACAAGTCCCCCTTCGGCGGCTTGTACGCGTCCGTCGCGACGCCTAGCCTCGGGTCCCACCCGCGATGCGGGATGGGAGCGCGACGGGTCATAACACCGAACGCCTATCGTCGGGAGGAGACCGAGTGACTCGGACACTGGTTGCGGCCGGCGTCGCGGCGCTAGCGCTCCTCGCCCTAACCCTCCCCGCCGCCGCGTCTGCCTACCAGCCGCAGCTGAAGCGCTACCCGTACCTGACCGACGTGGTTGGCTCGAGCGCCACCGTCAGCTGGGCGACGGATCAGTCCAGGACGAGCGGAAGGATCAAGTACGGCAAGGTCGGGAGCGAGCCCTGCACCGCCCACTCGAAGGCCGCCTCGAGGTCGACCATCACCGTCAACGGGGTGTCCCAGTATCAGTGGCTGGCGAACCTGACGGGGCTCACACCGGGGGCAAGGTACTGCTACCGAATCGAGCTCGGCACGACCTCGCCGGTCATCGATCTGCTCGGCACCGACGCCTCGCCGGAGTTCTACGCCCAGCTGCCGGCCGGGTCCTCCGAGCCGTTCTCCTTCGCGGTGCTCGGCGATTGGGGGGCTGTCGGGGATACGCAAGCCGGCCCGGACAACAAGCAGGCCGACGTGATGGCCCAGATCGCCGCGAGCGGCGTGCGCTTCGCGCTCGGGACCGGCGACACGGCCTACCCCAGCGGCAGTCAGACGAACTACGGCGACCTCGTCCAGACCGGCGCGAATATCAGCACCGTCTTCGCCCCCCAGTTCTGGAAGAAGGTGGGAGCCTCGACCCCCATGTTCAACACGACCGGGAACCACGGCTTCAACAGCACGTTCCTGTCGATCTGGCCCCAGAGCACCGCCGCCGCGAGCTCGGGAGGCCGCTACCTCATGGACACCTATTGCTGCCTAAACGGCACAACCTCCGCCAGCTATCCGAGTGCCTGGTACGCCTTCGACGTCGGCAACGCGCGCTTCTACGTGCTCGAGGCCGCCTGGAGCACCTCCAACGTCGGCACAGCCGACAGGTACAAGAACGACTACGACACGCACTGGACGCCGACCAGCGCGGAGTACCAGTGGCTCGAGAACGACCTGAGGACCCATCCCTCCCGGCTCAAGTTCGCGTTCTTCCACTTCCCGCTCTACTCATCGGACCCTGGTGAGCCTTCCGACACCTACCTCCAGGGGACGAACAGCCTCGAGGGGCTCCTCGCGCGCCACGGTGTGGACATCGCCTTCAACGGGCACGGCCACAACTACACGCGCAACGTCAAGCCGAACGGCGATAGCCTCGTGACCTATATGACCGGGGGAGGCGGCGCTCAGCTGCGGCCCGCCACCACGTGTGACTTCCCCGTTGCCTATGCGCTCGGTTGGTCGTACTCGTCGGGCGGCAGCGCCTGCGTGGACGGCGCCCCCGCAAGCACCGCCCGACCCACCTCGATCGATCAGGTCTTCCACTTCCTGAAAGTCAGCGTGGACGGGAATCGGGTTACCGTCACGCCAACCGACTCTCAGGGTCGGACCTTCGACGTCAAGACCTACGATTTCTCGGGGACGGACGTCACCCTCTCGCCCACCGCCGATGCGCCCGTCAAGGAGGCATCGCCCACGACAAACTACGGAGGCGAGAACCTGCGGGTCGACGCCGGCAGCGACCCGGACGTCGAGAGCTACCTCAACTTCTCGGTGTCCGGGGTCTCGGGGCCGATCCAGAGCGCCAAGCTGCGCGTGTACGCCTTCACGGGCACAGCCAACGGACCCGCTATCTACAGCACCTCCACCGCGTGGTCGGAGGGCGGTATCACCTGGAGCAATCGGCCGATGCCCACCAGCGCGGCCACCGACGACAAGGGGACGATCGCCAGCAATAGCTGGGTCGAGTACGACGTCACACCCTTTGTGACCGGCAACGGAAGCTATAGCTTCCGCCTCGCCGGGACGTCGAGCGACGGCGTTGACTTCTACTCTCGGGAAGCCCCCGCCGGGAGCCCCCGGCCGCAGCTGGTCCTGACCGTCGCGGGCTCCGGGCAACCCCCCACCGACACGACGCCGCCCGCTCCGCCGACGGAGCTGACGGCGAACGCCCCGAGCCCGAACAGCGTCGAGCTGTCGTGGACCGCCGCGACCGACGCCGTTGGCGTGACCGGGTACGAGATCTACCGCGACGACAAGCTGCTGGCCACGACCTCGGGCAGCGGCACGAGCTACGGCGACACTACTGCCTCCCCGAATACGACCTACACATACAAGGTCCGGGCCTTCGACGCCGCCGGCAACCTGTCGGGCTTCAGCGACCCCGCCACGGTCACAACCCCGGCGGGCGCACCGGCCGGGATCGGCTTGGTCAAGCAGGCGACCGGGGCTACCCCCGCTTCCACGTCGAGCTTCACCGTTCCGATTACGTCCACGAGCGCCAACGCCCTGGTGGCCCCGATTGCCGTGCAAGCCGGCACCACCACCTCGGTGTCGTCGGTGAACGATTCCGCCGGCAACACCTGGACCAGGGGGCCGGTCGGCTTTCTGTCGGGCTCGAACACCCGGATTGAGATCTGGTACCGGACCGGCGCCGCCCCGGTCACAAGCGTCACCGTCAACCTCTCGGCCCCGGACCTGGCCAGCGCCAACGTGTCGGAGTGGAGAGGAGTGGCCACGGCGGCTGCCCTCGATACATCCGGCGGCCAAGGGAACGTCTCGTCGACGACGGCGGCTACGCCCTCCATTACCACCACCAACGCGAATGACGTGGTAGTAGGCGCGATCAACTTCCCCCTCGCTGTGACCTCGACGCTCGCCACCGCGGGCTTCACGTCTCTTGCCGACTTCACGGTGTCGACGGTCAAGGGGCGTGCCGCCTACCGGATCGTCCCGGCGACGGGCAGCTACTCGGCCGCGTGGGCGCTCTCAGGATCCTCGACCAGTGGCAGCGCGATCCTCGCGCTCAAGGCGGCGCCGTAGGCGAAAGCGAGGAGATTCTCGTGGTTCTCAAAAACCGGGTCGGCCAGGACGGTTCCCACCGTCCGGTCGGGGGGGCTTCTCCGCCGTGGTGTCGCCGGCTCCTGATCGTGCTGGTTGTCGCGGTGGCCTCGACGTGTATTTGGACGGCCCAAGCCGCCGCCGACCCGGTCATCGCGGCGGCCGGCGACATTGCCTGCGATCCCGCCGACCCCGGCTACAACGGGGGAGCGGGGACCAGCGACCGCTGTCGCCAGCGGGCCACCTCCGACCTGCTGGTGGGGGCGGGGCTCACCAATGTGCTCCCGCTCGGCGACATCCAGTACGACAGCGCCTCGCTCTCCAACATCATGGCCGTCTACGACCCCACCTGGGGACGGGCGAAGTCGATCAGCCGGCCGATCCTCGGGAACCACGAGAGCAGCGGGACTGGCTACTTCGACTACTTCAACGGTCCGGGCGTCACCGACGGGCCAGCGGGCCCGAGGGGCAAGGGCTACTACAGCTTCGACGTCGGTAGCTGGCACCTGGTGGCGCTCAACTCGAACTGCACGAGACCAGCCGACACCACCGACGTCGTGGACTGCGGCGTCGGATCGGAGCAAGAGCGCTGGCTGCGGGCCGATCTGGCGGCTCACCCCGCCAGCTGCACACTCGCCTACTGGCACCATGCGCGCTGGAGCTCGGGGCACGACGGATCGAACGCCTTCATGCAGCCGCTGTGGGAGGCGCTCGAGGACGCTCAGGCCGAGATCCTGCTGTCCGGCCACAGCCACGACTACGAGCGCTTTTCGCCGCTGGATAGGAACGGCAACCTCGACCCGGCCGGAGGCATCCGCCAGTTCGTGGTGGGCACCGGCGGCGCCTTCTTCACCGGCGGCCTCGACACGCGCGAGGCCCACAGCGAGATCGCCCAGAACACGACCTTCGGCGTTCTGAAGCTCACGCTTCATCCCACGAGCTACGACTGGCAGTTCGAACCACTCGCGGGAGGGACGTTCACCGACAGCGGTAGCGGTTTGTGCCATGGACTCGTAAGCGGGCCGGGAGGGTCGCCCGGGGGCGTGCCGGGGGGCGCCGTCGGCCCTCGCTGCCTGGCGCGGCGTATCCGCGTCGGCTCGCGCGAGATCGGGCGGCTGAGGCTCGGTCTCGGCAAGCCCGCCCTGCTGCAGCAGGCGCCGCCGCCGCGAAGGCGGCGGGCCCGCGCCTGGCGCTACTGTGTCAGCGGCAGCCGCGGGCGGGCGCTTGTGGGTTTCTCCCGCGGCGGCCCTGCGCGCCTGGTGGTGAGCACCGCGCGCGGCCACCGCCGCGGGCGCATCCGACCCGGGGCGACCCTCCGCCTGGTGCGGCGCGCC
>DATFQM010000014.1:0-18094 GCA_035264265.1 Thermoleophilaceae bacterium | reverse complement strand
AGGTCGTCCCAGCGAGCGTAGTCGAGCGCCTCGAGGGAGCCCTTGAGCGAGCTGCCCAACTCGCCTTGAGCCTTGATCAGCGCCCGCAGCGCGTCACGCTGCGAATCGCTCAACTTGACGGACCACATCGGCAAGGTCTCCTCGCTCGAGTGAAGAAGGAACTTGCCGGCCGAACGTAGTCCCCCGAGCGGACGGATCGCGTCAGGCGCCCTGAGAGGCGTCGCGCGGCTCGCCCTCGTCGGGCGTCCCACCACCCGGCATGGAGGCCGCCTCCTCCACGGGTCGCGGCGCGCTCGGCATCTCGCGGTCCCGGCCTCGTCCGTCGTGCTCCCGGATTCGAACCGCCTCCACGCGATTCTCGCGCACCGACTCGACGCGCAGGGAATAGCCATTCGCGTGCACCAGGTCCCCGCGCTTGGGCAGGCGGCCGAGCGCGCCGAAGACGAAGCCGCCGACGGAGTTGTAGGCCTCGCTGTCCACCGGGAGGTCGAGGCCGTAGTCGGCGAGGTCCGTGATCGGGACGTGCCCCCGCACCCACCAGTCCCCGTTGGCCAACCTCCGCACCCCTGCCACGGCGGGGTCGGTCTCGTCCGCGATCTCGCCCACGACCTCTTCGATGATGTCCTCCACGGTGATGATGCCGGCCGTGCGGCCGTACTCGTCCACGACCACGGCCATCGACGCGCGCTCGCGCTGGAGGTCCGCAAGCAGGTCGTCGAGCGGCTTGGTCTCGGGGACTATCAGCGCGTCCTTGACGATCGGCTCGATGGAGGCGTCGGGCCCCTCGTTCATCAGCCGACGGGCCAGTGAACCGATGTGGACGACCCCCCTGATGCGATCGGTGTTGCCGTCCTCGGTCGCCACGAGGCGCGTGTGGCCGGAATCGACGCAGCGGCGCAGCGAGGCCTCCGCAGTCTCGGAGACGTCGACCGTCACGACCGCCGGAATGGGCGTCATCACCTGCCTGGCCTGCTGCTCGTGAAGGTGGAAGACGCCTTGGAGCATCTGGCCCTCCCCGGGGTCCAGCTTGCCCCCGCTCTGGCTGCTGGCGATCAGCAGCTTGAGATCGTCGGAGGTCGTGACCTCGTGGAACTGGGCCCGCGGGTCCACCCTGAGCAGGCGCAGTATGGCGTTGGAGGCCGAGTTGAGCGCGAAGATCAGTGGGTTGAAGACGACCCTGAACCAGTGGAGAGGCCGGGCCACCCGGCGGGCTGTCCCCTCCGCGTGGATGATCGAGTAGATCTTGGGCACCTGTTCGCCCAGCGTGATGTGGAGGCTGGTGGTCAGGAAATAGGCGATGGCCACGGCGATCGCGGTGGCCACACCGTGGCTCGCCACGTCGCCGAGCGGGTCCTCGAGCAGGTTGGCCAACGCGACCTCGCCCAGGAAGCCGATCCCGATCGACGCCATCGTGATCCCGAGCTGGCACGCCGAGAGGTATTCGTCGATCCGCCGGATCTCCCCGAGCGCCATCTCGGCGCCGCCCTTGCCTTCGTCCCGCTCCTGCTCGAGGCGCGTTTGCCGCGCGCGCACGAGGCCGAACTCGGCGGCGACGAAGAAGGCGTTCATGCCGACCAACAGCAAGACGCCCAAGACCAGGAGGAGCTCAGTCACCTTCAGCGCTCCGTGGTAAGAGCCCTGCGGCCGTCCTGTCGGGGGCTACTTCGCGGAGGATCGTCGTCGCTCATCGGCGAACGCGGACAACGTAGCAAAGGGTCGGGCGGCCGTCAGCGAATCCGCCGGATGAGAGCGCGCGACGTAGCTGCAGCGCTAAGCGCCGCCCACAGCGTCGATCTTGCCCGCAAGCTCAAAGTCGCTTTCCGTCAGCCCGCCCTCCGAGTGGGTGCTGCTCGAGACGCTCACGGCGTTCCAGGAGATCTTCAGGTCGGGATCGTGGTTCATCTCCTCCGCCAGGGGGGTGATCGCGTTCACGAAGTCGACCGAGCCCTTGAAGTCGGAGAGCTTGAAGTCCTTGACGATCGCATCGCCGTCACGCTTCCATCCGCTGAGGGCCTGAGCCGCTGCCCGATCTCGTCGTCGCTCAGAAGTGGCATCGTTTCCTCCTGTGAGGATCGCGTCTCTCGTTCCGTCGTCGACCGAGACGCTGTTTGCGCTCGGTCTCGGCGACAGCGTGGTGGCGGTGACCCACGAGTGTGATTATCCGCCAGGGGTCGAGCGACTGCCCCATCTGACCAGGAGCGTGGTCCCCGAAGGTCTCTCGGCCGCGGAGATCGACCGCGCGGTCCGGGAGCGCACGTCGCGGGGCGAAGCGCTCTACGAACTCGACACCGACGTGCTGCGAGAGCTCGGCGTCGACCTGATCGTCACGCAGGCGGTCTGCGAGGTCTGCGCCGTGTCCTTCTACGACGTGAGGGCGATCGCCGAGGAGCTGCCCACCGCGCCGCGTGTGATCTCCCTCGACCCATCGACCCTGGGCGAGGTCATCGCGGACGTGCCGCGCCTTGCGGAGGCCGCCGGCGCGCCCGCCGCCGGTGATGCCGTGGTCAGGGAAGCGGCCCGGCGACTCGACGCTGTACAGGACGCGGTCGCCGGCGCGCCGCGGCCGCGCGTGGCCGCGCTGGAGTGGCTCAAGCCCGTTTACGTGGGAGGGCACTGGGTGCCGCAGATGGTGGAGCTGGCCGGCGGCGAGGACGTGCTCGGCATGCCGGGCGAGCGCTCGCGGCTAGCCGACTGGTCGGAGGTCGAGCAGGCGGGGCCGCAGGTCGTGCTGTCGATGCCCTGCGGTTACTACGTCGAGCGAGCCGCGAAGGAGACGATGGAGAAGCGAGAGCTTCTTGCGGCGCTGCGGGCGCGGGTGGTGGCCGTGGACGCGGCGGCGTACTTCTCCCGGCCCGGCCCCAGGCTGGTCGACGGCGTCGAGCTGATCGGCCACCTCCTGCATCCCGACCTCGTCCCCGCGCCGCCGAGCCGCCGCTCGATCGAGCTGGACCTGGAGCGCCCGGCCCCCGTCGGTTGATGGCGAGCAGGCGAGCCGAGCGGCAGATCATCATCGAGGCCACCCCTCAACAGTGCTTCGAGGCCGCGGTGGAGTACGAGAGCTTCCCCGACTGGCAGCGGGCGGTGCGCTCGTGCTCCGTGCTCACGCGGGACCGCAGGCACCGGGGCGAGCGGGTGGAGTTCGAGATCGACGCGAGGCTGAGGACGATCCACTACACGCTCGACTACAGCTACGAAGAACCACACCTCGTGGCGTGGCGCTACGTCGACGGCGACGTGCGGGACGTGGATGGTGAGCTCGTGCTCGAGGACACGGGCGACGGCACCACGCTCGCCACCTACTCGCTCCGCATCGATGCGGGTGCCTGGCTGCCCGCACGCGTATCCGCCGTGCTTACCGGTCAGGTGATGAGCGGGGTGCTGGAAGACCTGAAGGGGCGCGTGGAGGGCGCCAGGGCCTGACCCTCGCGGCGTCCCGTTCCCCGCCGAAGACAGCGGCGGAGATCAGCCGGGCGTCGAGGAGACCGCGATCGCGCCGGCCACGGCCGCCACTCCGAGCGCGGCGACCAGCAGGGTCGGCACCACGGGGGGAACCCGCACTCGATCTCCGAGGTCGAAGAGGAGGAGCGCCGCCACGCCGCCGCCTATGAGCCCGCCCACGTGGCCTCCGATCGAGATGTTCGGGACCGCGAACGTGATCACCAGGTTGAGCACGATCCAGAAGCCGAGCCCGCTCTCCATCGCGCTCAGTCCCCGGTTGCGCATGACTATCACGGCCGCCCCCATGAGCCCGAAGATGGCGCCGGAGGCGCCGACCGTCGGCGAGTCGGGCGACAGCAGCAGCGCTCCGAACGAGCCCGCGAGGAGCGAGACCAGGTAGATCAGCCCGAAGCGGAAGCGCCCGACCGCGGGCTCAAGCAGGCTGCCGAGCACGTACAGCGCGAACATGTTGAACAGCAGGTGGAAGATCCCGGCATGGAGGAAGCCGGCCGTCAGCAGGCGCCAGTACTCGCCGTCGGCAATGGCCGCTCGCGACACCGAGCCGTCGTCGAGCAGGGCGCTGGTGCCCACCCCTCCCCCGCCGGTCGTGCTCGCCCCGCCGAGGAAGCCCCCCAGCGCGACGACCACGTTGATCCCGATCAGCACGTAGGTGAGCACCGGCTCGTCGGTCGTGGCGCCGGCCGCGCGCGATATTCGGGTTCGCTGCCTGGCGCACTCGGGGCAGCGCATGCCGACCGGCGTCGACGTCATGCAGTCCGGGCAGATCGGGCGGCCACAGTTCGAGCAGGCCACTCCGGTCTCCCGGTCGGGGTGGCGGTAGCAGACCTCCATCGAGGTCAACGGTAGCTGGCGCTCTCCGCTACAAGAGTGCGCGCACGAGTGGGCGCTCGCTCGGCGCCTTCGAGCCGCCGCGCGGCTCGCTGGTGACCATCACGGCGTCGGCGTCGCGGAGGTCCTCGACCACGGCGGTCGCCGCGCCGCCATCCCTGCCGACGTCGAAAGTCGACTGAGGGACGATCTCACGGCCTCGCTGCACCCAGGCCTGGTACACGCGGCCGGGCGGCAGGGAGGGCAGCCCGTGGGCGCGTAGCAGCGCCCCGTCTGCCCCGTTTCCGTATACACGCAGGCTGGCGCTCGCCTGGGGCGCCCGCCCGATGTCCACCTGGGCCTGCACCGTGCGCGTGTCGGTTCCGCCCGTGATCCGGCCAACTCCGAACCCTCCTGCGATGCCCACGGCGAGTAGCACGGCAGCGGTCAGCCACGCGGCCGCGGGCCGCACGCCGCCGAGCCTCGGCACGAGATCACGGAGGCGCTCGCGCAGCGGACGCCGGGCCGGCGCCCCACGCTCGCGCGCCTCCCGGTCCACGACCTCCATGAGCGCCAGCTTCAGCCCGGCTGGGGGCACCAGTGGGGTCACGGACCGCGGCAGGGCCTCGGCGGCCGGCCGCAGCCGCTCCACCTCTTCGCGGCAGCTCCCGCAGCGCTCCAGGTGGCTCTCGAATGCCTGACGCTCGCGGTCGGGCAGGGCGTCGAGCAGGTAGGCGGCCGCGCTGTCGTCGTGACGCTCGTGCTCGCCGGTCATGCGAAGCCCTCCGCCAGATGCCGTCGCAGCTTTTCGAGGCCGAGGCGCATCCTGCCCTTCACCGTGCCAATCGGGGTGTCGAGCATGTCCGCGATCTGGCTGTGGCTGAAGCCGGCGAAGTACGCGAGCTCGATCGTTCGGCGCTGGTCCTCGGGCAGCGAGTCCAGCGCGCTCTGCACGTGGCGCACCTCCTCGCGCCGGGCAACCTCGACCTCGGTGAGCTCCGGCGCCTCCTGCCGCTCCTCGATGCCCTCGACAGTGCTTCGCCGGCGCTCGTGCACCAGGCTGCGACGGAGGGCGTCGATGGCGCGGTTGTGAACGATCCCGAGCACCCAGGTTCGAACGCTGCCGCGCTCCGGCTGATAGCGGAGACGGCTGCGCCAAATCGACAGGAAGGCCTCCTGCGAGACGTCCTCCGCGGCGGTGCGGTTGCCGGTCATCCGGTATGCGAGCGAGAACGCCGCGCCCCCGTGCCGGTCGTACAGGAGCTCGAATGCCCGCGGGTCGCCCTGCTGGACGAGTTGCATTACCTCCTCGTCAGCGAGGTGACGGATGTCGGTCGCCGGGTTCACGCGCTGTACGGGCTGCAAGCTTGAATTCGCACGGCCGGCCGGATTGGATCACGTGATCGCGAGGTGCGCGTCGATGTAGGAAGGATCAGCTCGTTCCCTCTCCAGGAGGTAAGCCATGCAAGGCCGCTCCCCCGCCCAGGTCTACGCCCTTCTCTTCGGCGTCACGCTGGTGGGCGCCGGAGTCATCGGATTCCTCTACTCGTCCGACTTCGGCGAGCCCGGCAAGGTCGACGGCGTGCTCGGCATCCTCGACGTCAACGGCTGGCACAACGTGGTACACATCGCCACCGGCCTGATCGGCCTGGGCGTGTCCGCCTCGTACGGGAGCGCGCGCGCCTATGCGATCGGCCTCGGCGCCGTGTACGTCGCAATCGCGATCTGGGGCTTCATTGCCGGCGACGGCAGCACTCTCCTCAGCATCATCCCGGTGAACACCGCGGACAACTTCCTGCACCTGCTGATCGGAATCGCGGGCCTCGGCGCGGGATTCGCCACGCCGGCCATCCAGCCGCCTACGACCGTGGCGGCCCCTCCGGAGGCGGCCTAGCGACTGAGCCGCTTCTGGACGTCCGCCGTCACACCGCGGACGCTCTTCTCCAGCGCTCGCAGCCCCGTGGACTCCCGCTTGCGGTGTTGCTGGCGCGCGCGTACTACGACGAGCGCACCGGCCGCGGCGCCGCCGATCATGACGGCGGCCACGGGGCGCGCCCAGTTGCGCGGATCCCGCATCGAGGAGAGCTCCCAGTCCGCTAGCTCCTCGGCCGCGGTGGCGGTGAGCTCCGCCAGCCGCTCTTCCAAACGGTCGCTGAGGGCCCCGGATGGCTCAACCGGCACGAGGGCCGACCGGAGCAGTCTCTCGACGTCCACCTCACTCATCGGTTGCGGTCTCCTTCAAGGATTCCTCCAGTTGCCTGATCGCGCGGTGTATCAACACCTTGGTGGCGCCCTCGGAGCGCCCGAGGGCCCTGGCGATCTCGCGGTTGTCCATGTCGAGGGCGAAGCGCATGATCAACGCCTCGCGGCGGTCGTCCGGCAACTTCGACACCCCCTCCAGGACCTCGTGCACCTCCTCACGCCCCTCCACCAGCTTCTCGGTGAGGTGCGGCGCAGATATCACCGCCGCGTCCTCCAGCTGGGTCTGAGGACGGCGGGAGCGGTCCCGGTAGTAGTTCGCGGCGAGGTTGTGCGCAATGCGGATCAACCACGGCCGCAGGGGCCTCCCGTCCGACTCGCGCTGCGCGCGCTCGAAATGCCGGTAGGCCTGTAGAAAGGTCTGCTCGGTTAGGTCCTCGGCGTCGTGGTGGTTGCCGATCCGGTAGTACGCATAGCTGTACACGTCTCGTAGATGACTGCGATAAAGCTCCGTGAAGTCGCGGTCGAGCCGCTGCTTGTCGGTAGGGCCGTCCACGCATGGGGGAGCCTACTCCCGGTTAGATCCCCAAACTCGAGCCCGCGCGCCCCAGGGGCGCGAGGGTTCGTTGGTCGGTCCATCCCAGGCCGCCCGCCGGCCGGCGCCGGCCGGAGCTCCCGAGCGAACGCGCTCGAGCCACGCGTCGGGCGAGGCGCGGCCTTAGAGCACTTCGCGCAGGCCGCCGGTCACCGGAGCGTCGATCCCCTCGCGCTCGAACGCGAGATCCAGCAGCGGCACCGTGGCGAGCGACTCCGCGGTCTGCCCCAGGATGCCCTCCAGATGCGGCGGCGGGACCCCCGAGCCGAGGAGCTCGCCGGCGCGGCGGTTGCGGCTGCCCTCGGCCACCGCCGTGGCCACGAGATCGCCGGCACCGGCCAGCCTGGCGAAGGTCTCGCTGCGTCCGCCGCCGGCGAGCGCCAGCCGATGGATCTCGTGGAAGACACGTCCTGCCGCGCTCCCGCCGTTCGCGCCGCGGGAGGCCGCGGCGGCGGACGCCAAAGCGGCCGCGTTCTTGGCGCAGGCCGCCAGCTCGGCACCGAGCATGTCGCCGGTTGCCTCAACGCGCAAGCCCCCGTGGTAGAGGACTTCGGCAAGCTGGCGGCGCAGGTCGGAATCCAGAGCTTCGCGGGGGCCCAACCACGCCGCGGCGCGGGCGCGCACGCGCTCCGACACCCACGCGGACGGCGTTGTGCCGAGGGGAGGAACGAGGCCCTTGGAGACGACGAGCACGCGCTCCGCTCGCCCACTACCGCGCCGATCTGCCCGACTGCAGCGGGCAGCGCCGCGCAGGGAACCGCGAGCGCCACGAGGTCGCGGCCATTTCGATGGGGACCGTGCAGACCCGGATCGCGCGGTCGAGCCGGATGCCCGGCAGCGAGCACTCCTCCTCGCGCGCAGCCGGGCCCGCTTCGCCTGAGCCACCGAGCGGCATCCGAGGTGCACTTCGAGCCCCGCCCGCGCCAGCAATACGGCGAGTGCCGTGCCCATCGAGCCGGCGCCAATGACGGCTGCCGTCCGCAGGGGCGGCAGGCCGCCCAGCCACTCCCACTGGAGCTGGACACAGGGCCAAATCCGCTCGGTTACCTCGCGGGCGACCGCCGGGGAGGGTCCCTCTACGCGCGGAAAGGTGAGCGGCCGGCCGAAGCGAAGGTTGACCTTCACCGGCCGGATTCGTAGTCCCCGGCTGCGGGCATGCTCTGTCCCGGTGACCGCGACGGGCACGACGGGCGCGCCGCTCTCCAGTGCAAGGCGCCCGACGCCGCGCTTGGGCTTGGCGAGCGAGCCCGAGAGGGATGCGGGTGCCCTCTGGGAAGATCACTACTGCCTGCCCGCGGTCGAGCAGCTCGAGCGTGGTGCGCACGATGTCCTCGTCGGACTCGCCTCGGCGCAGCGGCAAGGCGCCAAAGGCAATTGCGGAGCCAGCCCCGAAGCCGGTTCTCGAAGAGCTCCTTCTTCGCAACGAAGTAGATCGGGCGTCTCAGGCAGCAACCGATCACGACGGGGTCGAGGAAGCTGCGGTGGTTCGCGGCGAGGATCACGGACCCGTCGGGGATGTTCCGCTGGCCCGTCCGGGACAGCCTGAACCAGAGCATGATCGCCGGGCTGCATGACCGCCCGCACGACCCAGTAGAGGGCCGTGTTCACGCCGCGCCGACGCGTGCGCCCGAGGAAACGCGCCAGCGGGTCCGATCCATTTCCCTCCTCCGGCATCAGGTTCTGCTACCCGGTCAGGCAGGACTGTTACGCGCGGGCGGTACCCTGCGCGGGGTGGAGTGGCAGCGAACCGTCAACGGGGCGCTCGCCGGAGCCGTGGCGGCGGCCGTGTGGGCGGCGCAACAGCCGCTCGACAAGCGGGTCTTCCGCTCGGGCTACGACGACCTGGAGATCCTCGGCAAGCTGGTCGCCCGGGATTCCTCCTGGCCGCTCGCGGGCCTGGCCATCCACGTGCAGTACGGGGCCTTCTTCGGGGCGACGTACTCGCAGCTGAGGCCCTTCATCCCAGGACCACCAGTGGCCCGCGCGGTGGCTGCCGCGACGGCTGAGCACCTAGCGCTGTGGCCCCTGGGCCGGTTGGTCGACCGCTACCACCCCGCGCGGGGCGAGCTGACGCAGATCGGTGGCAACCGGCGTGCCTTCGCCCAGGCCACTTGGAGGCACCTGCTCTTCGGCGCCCTCCTGGGGGAGCTCGAGCGGCGCCTGAACCCCGCCGACGCCTACGAGCCGCTCGAGGTCCCCGTGTCCTCGAACGGCCACGGAGACATCGAGCAGGCAGCGGTTGGCGCGACCTGAATGCCTCTCGTCCAGAAGCTCCGAGAGCCCGCCCTCGAACTCGAACCGAGAAGCTCTTCATTTGCAAGTCCGGCTCTGCAGTTGCTGCTGTCCGCCGCTGGTCGGTGGTTTCGCCCCGTGGAGCCGAATCCATAGCCCTAGCCTCGTCGGCACAAGTCTCGGACTCCTCGAAGCGAAAATACTTCCTTGCTCTCCCCGAGTGCAGCCACCACGCTGACCTCCTCCGAGCGTTGGTAAACGGAGCCCTCAACCGCTGCGGCGCCGCCCGGCGCCGCTGTCCAAAGCGCCGCGTACTCTTGCCCATTGGCGCCTGTGCCGAGATCGGACCGCCGGCTCGCGCGGGCGGGAGCGCGCCAATGCCCTCGGCGGAGCGATTCCGGTGTGGCCTCGGGGGCCGTGGCTCCCGAGCTCCCACGGGCTCCGCGCGTGATCGGCGCCACCTGAGCGTCAGCTCGAGCGCCTTGGTCGTACCCAACAGGGTGACGAGGACCGCCAATGTCAGCAGCACTGGGATGAGTGGCAGCGTTCTTGGGCGGGCGTGCTCGCCCGACGCCTCGCCGAGGGCCGCGCTAAGGGCCGCAAAGGCGAACTCTAAGGCGATGATCATCCCCAGCGCCAGCGCGGTATGCCGAGCTACGCCGGTCCACGCTTCGCGGGAGCTGCGTCCACGTACGGTGCGGACAAGCTCGATCGGGACAGCGAGGATCGCGGAGAGGATGAAGAACAGGCCGGCGAGCCCGGCCCCTGGAAGGCCGGCGGACACCTAGTGACCCTTCTCGTAGACCAGCAGGGGCCGCCGCAGGACGAGCTCGAAGACCACCGCCTTCAGCATCATCACCGCGTTGGCGACCCGCAGCGGGAAATAGGCGGGAAAGCTCGCGAACGCCCTGCGAATCTCGTGGCGCTTTCGGGCATCGACCACCACCGGTAGAAGCAGGACCGGCCCATCGACGACGTAGGCCAGCCAGAACAGGGGGCTGACGAAGGCCGCCAGCAGCGGGATTGCGAACAGATACGCGACGGACGCGATTGCCGAATCCCAGAAGGCAAGCGCCACCATGGAGCGCAGATAGCCGAGTCCCAGAACGCCGCGCCAGTGCAGCTTTACGTTCTGGACGAAGCCGTGCGACCAACGGCGGAGCTGCTTGCGCAGCAAGTCGAGGTTGCATGGCTCGATCGGATAGCAGACAGCCTGCGGCACGAACCTGACCTTCCAGCCGCGCTGGTAGAGGGTCCATGTCAGATCCATGTCCTCGGCCGTTGTGCGATCGGACCAGCCGCCGACCTCTCGGACCACGTTGGTGCGGTACAGGGAGAAGCAGCCGGAGGAGATCAGCGGCTTGCCGTAGTGGTCCTGAATCCGCTTGAAAAAGCTGAACGCAAACATGTACTCGACATAGCGACCGCGCTCCCAAACCGTGCTCACCCGGCGTGGAAGGACGGAGCCTGAGGCGGCTGCTATCTCGGGATTGGCGAATACCCGGGAGAGCCGCTCGACGGCGTCAGGCGCGAGCGTCGTGTCAGAGTCCAGCGCCATCACGAATTCAGTGGTCACGAACTGCAGGGCAAACGTCTGCGCGCCCGCCTTCGAGCCTGTGTTGGCCGGTGGTCGCACCACCCGCACCCCCGCCGCCTCCGCGACTGCGCCCGTGTCGTCGGTCGAGCAGTCGTCCACCACGAAGATCTCGACAGGAGGAAGCGTCTGCCCCTGAAGCGAGCTGATCGTGTCCGCCACGGTCTCGGCTTCGTTGAATGCAGGGACGATCGCGGTCAGCGGAAAGGCATCCCCGGCCGGCTCCCTAGCACCCTGGTGCTGGGACCCGCCCCGCGCGCCCTGCCTCGATTCCTTGCCTCGTGAAATGGTGGGCTCCTGCGTGAGAGGCAGGCGCCGCCCGCCTGCGCGGGTAAGACTGCCGACGTCTTTATGCGTGATCGACGGGCTGGCCAGGCGCGCAACGCCAGCGAGCCCGAGCGCCGCCGCGAGCCCGATTAGCAGCAGGACGATCCTCCCAGGCCTGTCGGCGGCCTCAGGTGATAGGGAGTGTGCCACGGGCGGCGGCGCTCTCCGCGCTGCGCGCCCGGATGCTCTCGCTGGGCTGCGCGCTGGCTCTGTTGTCCTGTGCACGGCTGTGCCATTCCCTTCCGCGTGGGCGCGAAGGAAACGCAGCATCGGGTTGTCGACGACACCGGAGGGACGAAAGCCATGCTGGATCTGCAACCGCTGCACGGCGGCCCGCGTCAGCGGCCCGAACAGGCCGTCGATCGGGCCGCACTCGTACCTCAGCCTGCGAAGCGTCCGTTGCAATTTGCGCACGCGTTCCGAGCCGCCGGTGCGGTAACCGGCGCCAAACCGCAACGAGCGGACTGTTCCACTGCGGTGCGGTGCGGTTCTCGGCTCGCTCTTGACGCGGGTCGCAGCGAGGCCGCGAATGCGCGGGCGGTCGTGCCATCCGGCGACGGGCTGAGGACGGGATTGGTCCGAACGCGAGCGGGCGCGGTCGATACCGCTCTGAGCGTGCGCTGCTGAAGCTGGCGCTATACCCGAGACCACGGCGATGGCCGTCACGGTCAATGCGCCGAGCCGTCGACGGGGCCCCAAGAATGCGCTACCCGTGGCGGTCATACAGTGGGTGGATAACCGCGTCACATCCGCAGGAATTCCCGCTGGGAGCGGTCGCGATCGCCCAAAGCCCACTTATTTGCGGGTGATACTGACTACGCCGATCCTGGTATCAGCGTCGCGAGATCAGAGCCCACCTCCGCGAACGGGTTTAAACCGTGTTGCGCCCCAGTCGCCGCTGGAGGCTCGCATTGGAGGATGCGTGGCGCGCCGGCCTGGGCCGAGGAGCCGCCGGGCACGTCGAGATCATCCGGAGAACGGATCCTCGAGTTCGACCTGCGCGACGAGCGCGTCGAGCTGGCGGCCGCCTTCCGGGCGCTCGACCAGACCGAGCAGGGCGATCACCCATGTGCGCTTCGGGGACGACTTCAGCGGAGAGCAGACCGCGAGCCGGCTCGGGATGTCCGAAGGAAGCTATCCCGCCACACGCAGGCGGCCCTGGCGAGGAAGCATGGAATCCGGACGCCGCGAGGGGCGCGGATCGGGGGTCTCTCCGGGTGGTGGCCCATCCCTCGTTGCCTTCCGTTTTCGGCGACAGAAGACCCCGATGTAGCGGGGCCTTCTCGAGAGCCCGCCCTCGGACTCGAACCGAGAACCTCTTCATTACAAGTGAAGCGCTCTGCCAATTGAGCTAGGCGGGCAACTCGTGATCCGCCGCCCGGCGGATCCTGTCCTCTTGGCCGTCCGCGGACGGCTCCACAGACGGCGTGCAACTCGGCGATCCAATCTGGTCGACTGGCAGAGCATAGAGCCGATCCGTATCGGGGCAGAAGGCGAGAGGGACGTTGGCGTCGCCGATAACCGCGGCACCATTTCCGTGGCCGACCACCGGTGGTGCTCAGGTCAGTCGCTCTCCCAAGCACCGAGCACGTGGGTGCAGGGTGGTAGTGCTTGGCCGGACGGGCAGTGCCGTCCCTTCACGACCCGGCTCAGGCGGCTCGTCTGCCGGGCCAACGGCTTCCGAAGCCGAAACCGCCGCTAGGGACGCCCGCGACGAGCGAGGATCGCGCCAACGATCGCCACGATCGAGGAGCCGGTGATGGCGGCCAGCACCAGGTAGACCCAAGGCGGCCACCAGCACGGTGATGAGCAGACCTATCACGCCGTTCCTCGTTGAGCTTGGTTCTCTCCTCGGCGCCAGGCGGGGTACCCGGCGCGAAGCGCCCCGAACCGGGCTACAGCGGCACCGCCCGGGAGGCGAGGTGGGCCCCGACCTTGCGCTTCACCCGCTGCAGGGCGTTGTCGACGGTCTTCGTGTCGCACTCCAGCTGCCCCCCGATCGCCTCGTAGGAGAGGCCGTCGAGGTACAGCGACAGGACCGCGCTCTCGAGCTCCGAGAGCACGCTCGACAGGCAGGTCACGAGGCTGTGAAGCTCCTCGCTGGAGATCACCTGGTTCACGGGGTCGTGGGCGGTGGGACCCGGCAGCAGCTCGTCGAGAGTGGGGTCGCCGTCGCCTCCGCTGCTGGCCGGCGTCTGCGAGAAGGAGACGTACTCGTTGAGGGGGGTGTGCTTGTTGCGGGTGGACGTCTTCACCGCAGTGATGATCTGGCGTGTGATGCAGAGCTCCGCGAAGTTGCGGAAGCTCGATTCGCGGTCGGCGCGGTAGTCGCGTACCGCCTTGTAGAGGCCGACGAGACCCTCCTGGATCAGGTCGTCCGGGTCGCCCCCGATCAGGAAGTACGAGGAGGCCTTGAGCCGGACGAAGCCGTAGTAGCGACGCACGATCACGTCGTAGGCCTCTGGTTTGCCCTGCTTGGCCAGGGCGATCAGGTATTGATCGTCAATCTCAACCTCAGCCGCAGGCTTTCGCGACGGGTTGGCGTGCGCCCCGGCCGGGGCCCTCCGGCCGGCGGCCGCGCCACTGGAGGTGGAAGTAGCCATCGATCGCTCCTTCCGGACCCGAGGGGTCCTCGAAGCTCGGTGGCGCGCTACCTCCCCTGGCGCCAGGTTCCCTGAAGCGTCGCTCTAAGGCTCGACCTCAGCCTGATCTCTCCGGCGGCGAGTATGCGGCAGTTACGGAGCCCTGTCAAGGCCTCGCGCGCGTGTGCAAGATCCCGTACAGGAGCGCCGAGGCGGCCGTTGCGACGTTCAGGGAGTCGACCATGCCACGCTGGGGGAGGGAGATCAGCTCGTCGCAGGCACCCGCCACCCGGGGCCGCAGGCCGCGTCCCTCCGCTCCGAGGACGAGCACCACCCTGCCGGAGTAGTCGGGGCGATCGTATGGGGTCTCGGCGCCGGCGGCAGCGCCGTAAACCCACGCGCCGGTCTCCTTCGCCACGCCGAGCCAGTCCGCCACGTTTCTCACACGGGCTACGGAAAGGTGCTCGACGGCGCCAGCCGACGCCTTGCATGCCGCGGGCGTCACCTCGGCGGCGCGTCGATCGGGTATCACCACGCCGGCCGCGCCTGCCGCCTCTGCCACGCGACAGACTGCGCCCAAGTTGTGGGGGTCCTGAACTCCGTCCAGGCACACGACGAGGGCGTCGTCCGCGGCTAGCAGCTCGCCGGGGTCCGAGTATGGGTAGGGCCCCGTCTCGGCACAAACTCCCTGGTGCTCGGGCGAGCCGCAGAGGCGTTCGAGCTCGGCCGCGTGGGCATGCCGTACGTCCGAGCCCGAGAGCCACCGAAGCTCCGCGGCTGCCCAGACCCGGCGCACCGCGCGCCGTCCTCGCAGCGCCTCCCGCACCGGGTTGCGGCCGTAGACGATCAATCGTCCCGTACGAGCTGCGGGCCCTCAGGCGTGTCGCGCACCTCGAATCCCATCGCGGCGAGCCGGTCGCGGAGCTGATCACCGCGGTCGAAGTCGCCAGCGCTCCGCGCCTCCTCGCGCTCGGCCGCGAGCCGCTCCGCTTCCTCTCCCGGCCCGGCCTGCTCCTCCATCAGGCGCTCCAGCCCCAGGGCGTGGAGCAGCTCGGGGAGTCGCCCCGGCCCCAATCGCTCGCCGGCGTCCATGCGTCGGTTGCCCTCCTGGATCCAGTCGAACAGGACCGCGCGCGCGGCGGGCGTGTTGAAGTCGTCAGCGAGGGCGTCGAAGAAGCGCTCCGCGTACTCGTCCAGGCCCTCCGGCGCGGGAGCCTCGCGGTCCAGCCGAAGGCTGAAGTTCCGCAGGCGCTCCGTTGCTGCGGTCGCGTCCTCCAGCGCGTCCTCGGAGAACACGAGCGGCTGCCTGTAGTGGCCGCCGACGAAGTACATGACCAGCGCGTCGCGGCCGAACTGGTCGAGGGCCACGTGCAGCAGCCGGATGTTGCCCACCGACTTGGCCATCTTCTCGGCGCCCAGCTGGACCATCCCGTTGTGCATCCAGATGCGCGCCAGCGGCTTGCCGCGCGCGGCCTCGGTCTGGGCGATCTCGTTCTCGTGGTGTGGGAAGACGAGGTCGGAGCCGCCGCCGTGCACCTCGAACTCCAGGCCCAGGATCTCCTCCGCCATCGCCGAGCACTCGATGTGCCAGCCCGGCCGCCCTTCACCCCAGGGGCTAGGCCAGGAGGTGTCCTCGCCCTCCTTGGTCGCCTTCCACAGCGCGAAGTCCTGGGGGCTCTCCTTGAGCTCCGCGGCGTCGTCGCCCTCACCCTGCTGCATCTCCTCGGGCGGGCGGTTCGAGAGCTTGCCGTAGCCTCCGAAGCTGGACACGCGGAAGTAGACGTCGCCGTCGGCGACGTAGGCGTGCCCGGAGCCGATCAGCGCCCGGATCAGCTCCACGATGGGCCCGATGGTCTCGCTCGCCTTGGGCTCCGCGTCGGGGCGCCCGACCCCGAGCCGGTCCGTGTCCTCGACGTAGCAAGTGGTCATCTCACGGGCCAGCTGCTCGCTCGGGATCCCCGCCTCGCGCGCCGCGTCGTAGATCTTGTCGTTCACGTCGGTGATGTTCTCGACGAGCGTCACTGCGTAGCCCTCGTGCTCGAGGAAGCGCTTGAGAAGCGCGAAGACCACGAAGGGGCGGGCGTTCCCCACGTGGAGCCGGCCGTAGACGGTGGGCCCGCAGGCGTAGATCCCCACCCTGCCCCGTTCGCGGGGCACGACCGCCGTGGGCGCGCCCGTGAGGGTGTCGTGGATACGTATCGCCCGCACGCTAGGACACCGGCGGCCGGCGGGCCGCCCAGGGGCGCTCAGCCTCGATCTGCGCGGCGAGCGAGAGCAGGGTGGACTCGTCGTTCGGGCGGCCGACCAGCTGCGCTCCGATCGGCAGGCCGTCGTCGCTGATGGCTGCGGGGACCGAGGCCGCGGGCTGACCGGTGTGGTTCCACGGGACACAGTAGGGATAGACGCGGCTCATCCCGAGCACGGTCCGGAGGGCGCCGAGCCCCTCCCATTGGGTGGCGCCTACTGGCGGCCTGGCGGCGACCGGTGTCAGCAACACGTCGTGCCGTTCAAACACCTTCCCGAGCCGAGCGGCGTCGGCTGCCTCCCGCCCGAGCGCCCAATGGAGCGCGGAGTCGGACAGCAGCGAGCCCATGCGGACGAACCCGCGCGTGCGACGCTGGAGCCGCTCCGGGCGTGGAAGCGTCTTCGCCTGGTCGCTGATGCCGCGCAGAAATCGCACGATGGACGCGTTCCCGAGCGTTCCGTATGCGGGCTCCGTCCGCTCGACCGTGTGGCCCATCGAGCGCAGCAGTTCGGCCGTGTCCTCGAGCATGCGCCTCACCTGGGCGTCGAGCAGCGCGGGAAACGCGGCGCGCCTCGACAGCGCGATGCGCAGCCGGCCCGGAGTACTGGACGCCGACTCGGCGTACGGCCGCGGCGGCGGGGGCGGGGTGTGCGCGTCGCCTGGCGCGGCGCCCGCAGCCACGTCCAGCAGCAGCGCGGTGTCGCCCACCCCGCGCGTCTCGAAGCCGAGGACGGTCAACCCGTTCCAGTGCTTGCTGTCGGGCATCAGGCTGATCCGCCCGCGCTGAGGCTTCAACCCGAAGACCCGGCAGTTGGCGGCCGGGATGCGGATAGAGCCGGCGCCGTCGGAGGCAGTCGCGGCGGCGACCAGCCCGGCGGCCACCGCGGCGGCGCTTCCGCCGCTCGAGCCGCCGGGGGTGCGGTCGGGGTTCCACGGGTTGCGAGTCACGCCGAACCCCGGTCCCTCCGTGGTTCCCATGATCGCGAGCTCCGGCGTGTTGGTCTTGCCGACGATCACCGCGCCGGCAGCCCGCAGGCGCCGCACCAGCTCGCAGTCCTTCCGCACCGGTCCGTCGTGCGCAGCGCTGCCGTGGGTCGTGAGCTCGCCGGCCACGTCCTGGGTGTCCTTGACGGCGATCGGCACGCCCAGCAGCGGACGCTCGTTGCCGGCGCGGCGGCGGCCGTCCGCCTGCTGCGCGTCCGCCAAGGCCCGCTCGGCCATGACGATCCGGAAGGCGTTCAGCTCGGGGTCCAGGCGGTCGATCCGCTTCAGGTACAGCTCGACGAGCTCTCGGGAGGAGACCTCTCCCGCACTGAGCAGCTCGGCCTGCATGGCCACGCCGGCGAACGCGAGCTGCGCCTCGTCCATCAGTCGTCCCTCTCGACCGTCGCCACGGCAATCGCCGCCAGCCCCTCGCCGCGGCCCACGAAGCCCATCCCCTCCCCAGTCGAGAACTTCAGGTTGACCTCCAGCGGCACGAGGCCGACCGCAGCCGCGAGGCGCTCCCGCATCTCGTCGCGGTGCGGGCCGAGCCGCGGCGTCTCGCACAGGACCGTCGCGTCCATGTGCCGCACGGTCCAGCCGTGCTGGCCGAGGAAGCCCGCCACCTCGCGCAGCAGCCCTACGCTGTCGGCGTCTCGCCAGCGCTCGTCCGTGTCGGGGTAGTGCTGGCCGATGTCCCCCAGCCCGGCCGCCCCGAGCAGGGCGTCGATCAGCGCGTGAGCGAGCACGTCGGCGTCCGAGTGGCCGGCGAGGCCCCGCTCGGCGCCGGGCACCTCCACCCCGCCGATCACGAGGCGCCGCCCCTCCTCGAGGCGATGCGCGTCCCAGCCGATCCCGGTCCGCGCGCTCATCCGAGGATGACCCGTTCGTGGCCCGCGTGCTCGCGGGGGCACGGGAGACCGAGCTGTCGCTCCCGTATACGGGCTTCGGCCGTCGACGGGAGCGATGTGACGCAGGGCCAAGCCAATGTCGGAGCCATTGGCGAGCCCGAGGACGCCGCCCCAGCGACGGTATCCCGTGTCATCCGTGAGTGCGCGGGTCGTGGAAGGGTC
>DATFQM010000013.1:0-14014 GCA_035264265.1 Thermoleophilaceae bacterium | reverse complement strand
CGGCCTCGTGCGACTGCGCGCGCTCGAGGCGGAGGGGAAGCTCGCCTGCCCGGTGATGGCGGTCAACGAGTCGCGCACCGAGCGCACGTTCAACGACCGCTACGGCACCGGCCAGTCGGCGCTCGACGGCATCCTGCGCGCCACGAACCTCCTGCTGGCCGGCCGCACCCTCGTCCTCTTGGGCTACGGGGTGACCGGCAAGGGGATCGCCCAGCGCGCGCGGGGAGCCGGGGCGGCGGTGGTCGTCTGCGAGGTGGATCCCCTGCGGGCGCTCGAGGCACGCATGGACGGCTTCGAGGTGATGCCGTCGCTCCAAGCCGCCGAGCAGGGGGATCTGTTCGTGACCGTGACCGGGTCGCGGGGGGTCCTGCGGCGCGAGCACTTCGAGCGAATGAAGGACGGGGTGGTGCTCGCGAATGCCGGCCACTTCGACGTCGAGATCGACCTCGACGCGCTGCGCCAGCTGGCGAGCGGCCCGCCCCGTGAGGTCCTACCCCTCGTGGAGCAGTACGAGCTTGATCGACGGCGGCTCAACCTGCTGGCGCGCGGCCGGGTCGTCAACCTGGCGGCCGGCGAGGGGCATCCGGCCGCGGCCATGGACATGAGCTTCGCGAACCTCGCGCTGGCCGTCGAGCATCTGCTTCGCCACCGCGAGGAGCTGGGGCCGGGGGTGCTCGCCGTCCCCAAGGAGATCGACGAGGAGATAGCGCGCCTCAAGCTGGAGTCGCTCGGCGTGGAGATCGACACGCTGACTCCCGAACAGGAGGAATACCTCGCCTCCTGGGCTGGACTGGCACGGGCCGCCGAGCCGTCATAGGGTGGGCCTCGCCCCCCCGATCTCGCGACCACGGAGGTACAACTCGATGGCAGAGAACGGCCTGCTGTCCGGAATCATGGTCGTCAGGGCCGGCGACGAGGGCTGGGATTCGGCGCGCGCCGCGTGGAACCTGGCTTTCGACCAGCGGCCCGCGATTGTGGCGCTGCCGGCGAGCGCCGGCGAGGTCGCCAAGGTCGTGCGGTTCGCGCGCGAGTCGGGTCTGCGGGTCGCGGTGCAGGCGGAGGGGCACAACTCGGGCGCTCTCTCTCCGGTGGAGGATGACACTCTGCTGCTGAAGACCGTGCGCATGGTCGGCACAGAGCTCGACCCCGGTGGCCGCCGGGCCCGGGTGGCGGGGGCGGCCAAGTGGCGCGACGTCAGCGGCCCGATGTCGGAGGAGGGGCTCGCCCCGCTCGCGGGGTCCTCGGCGGAGGTCGGGATCGTCGGCTATACCCTGGGTGGAGGACACGGCTGGCTCGCGCGCAAGCACGGACTGGCGTGCAACAGCGTTCACGCCGTCGAGCTCGTAACGGCGGATGGCGAGTCGGTGCGAGCCGACCAGGAGAACGAACCCGGCCTCTTCTGGGCGCTGCGCGGCGGGGGTGGCAGCTTCGGGGCCGTTACCGCGCTCGAGTTCGAGCTCTACCCGGTTCCGGAGCTCTATGCGGGAATGCTGGTGTGGCCCTGGGAGCGCTCTGACGACATCCTGCATGCCTGGCGCGAGTGGCTGCCCGGCCTCCCGACCGAGATGAGCTCGTTGGGGCGCATCCTGCAGGTCCCGCCTCTGCCTGACGTCCCGGAGCCGGTCCGCGGACGCAAGCTCGCGGTCATCGAGGCCGTCTATCTGGGCGCCGAGGACGCCGGAGCGGAGCTGCTCCGCCCGCTCGGCGAGTTGGGCCCGGAGATGGACACCTTCGCGTCGGTCCCCCCGGCCGCTCTGGGCTACCTGCACATGGATCCGGAGGACCCGGTTCCGGCGCTGAGCGGCCATCAGATGCTGGAGGAGCTGCCGTCGGAGGCAATCGACGCGCTGGTGGAGGCCGCGGGCCCGGGATCGGGGTCGCCCCTCCTCTCGGTGGAGCTGCGCCAGCTAGGCGGCGCGCTCGCGCAGCCGGCGCCGGATGCCGGGGCGCTCGCGGGCGTTAATCAGTCATTCGCCATGTTCGCCGTCGGCATGGCGATGGACGCGGACATGGCCGCGGCGGTATCCAGCCACGCCGACGTCGTGACGCAGGCCCTGGCGCCGTGGGACTCGGGCGTCAAGTACGGCAACTTCACGGAGGCGCCGACCGACCCGCGCATGTACTACCTGCCCGACGCCTACGAGCGCCTGCAGCAGGTGAAGGCGCGGTACGACCCGGATGACGTGTTCCGGGCGAACCACCCGATCCCCAGCGCGGCGGCAGCCATCTAGCCGCCAGCCCTTACACCTCCAACGAGTAGTCTACCCACTCCTCGCGCGTGGCCCCCATACGTTCATAGACCGCTTGCGCGCGCAGGTTGTCCTTGGCGGTTTGCCAGGACAGCCAGCGGGCGCGCCGGTCGCGGCAGCGGCTGTGACAGGCGGAGATGAGTGCCTCGGCGACCCCGCTGCCGCGAGCGTCGGGCTCGACGTATAGGTCGTTCATGATCCCGATGCGGGAAGCGCTGAGCGTGGACCAGGTCCAGAAGAGGGTTGCGAAGCCCACGGCCCTGCCCTCCGAGTCGCGGGCGATCAGCTGGACGCCCTCGCCCTCCGGATCGGCGATCAGAGCACGGGATAGGGCGAGCAGGCCCTCGTCCGGGGGAGCGACCGCGTAGAAGTCGCAATAGGCCCGGACGAGCGGAAGCAGCTCTTCGAGGTCCGCCTCGCGGACCGTCTCGATCGCCAGTCCATCGATGCGGCTACCCTAGCGCCGCCGCCGCAGGACGGCGTCCCGAGCAGGGCGGGTCACGATCCCGGCGGAGGGGCGTTTCGCGGCCGCCCGCGAGCGGGTGGCGCTCATTGGACGGCGGCGGCGTCCTCTAGCCGCTCGCGCCGGCGCTCCTCCTCCTCGGAGCGCGCCAGCATGCGCACGAAGACCGCCACGAGGACGATCACGAATGTGAGCGACTGCTCCGCCATCATGAGCGCCCCGCCCACGTTCTGGTCCTCCACCGGGGAGAGCCCCCAGATGCGGGGCACGTTCTCGTAGTAGGTGTAGATGGCGGTCCCCGACCAGGTGAGGTACAGCCCGAGCGCGGCGAGGCCGAACTTGGCGGCCCCCGCGTAGGCGATCGGCCACAGGCCCCTCAGCGGGCGGCGCATCGGCACCGGCTCGACGAGCGGCCACCAGACGGCGACCCCGGCCGCGAAGAAGGAGATGTGCTCGAGCAGGTGCAGGCCCGAGTGCTCGAGCGCGGCGTCGTACAGCGCCGGCACGTGCCAGAGGTACATCAGCAGCAGCCACGCGAGCAGACCCGTGAGCGGATGCGCGAACGGCCCCATTGCGCGCTCGATCGACGTCAGGCGGCGAGTGGCCGGCCGCATGATCACTCGCGAGAGGCTCAGCAGGAGCAGCAGCGGCGCGATGTCCCCCAGCAGTACGTGCTGGAGCATGTGCGCCGAGAACAGGTAGTCCTCCCCGAGACCGTCGATCGGCGAGACCAGGGCGGCAAGCAGCGCGAGCATCGCGCCTGCGAACGCGGCGGCCTGGAGGGGCCCGGCGCCCCTGCCTCTCGCCTCACGGCGCGCGGCCCGGAAGCGGCGCACGTAGACGAAGACGAGCAGCGCGAGCGGCGCGAGCACCGCGGGGTCCGGGAGCCAGTGGATGCGTGGGTGCGTCACGCGTCGGCGGCCGTCGCGTGGATGTCACGAGACACGCGCGGGATTGTCGCAGCGCGCGGCTGCAGTTCGGCGACGGGCCGGAACCCTGGCTGCATGGCGCTCGAGTGGCTCCTGTCGATCGTCGCGCCGCCGCTCTGCTGGAGCTGTGGCCGCCTGGCTCCCGCCGGTGCGCCGCTGTGCGCCCGCTGTCGGCTGCGCTTGCGCTGGCTGGGGCCGGAGGCGGTCACGGTGGCGGGCGTGCCGGCCTGGGCGCCGGTCGCTTACGAGGGACCGGCGAGGGCCCTGGTGCAGGCGCTCAAGTTCCGGGGCGCCGCCGGGGTGGCCGAGCCGATGGCGGCTCAGATGGCCGCGGGCGCCCCGACCAGGCTGCTCGAGCGGGCTGTGCTCGTGCCGGTCCCACTCCACCCCGTCAGGCTCCGGCAGCGTGGCTTCAACCAGGCGGAGCGGCTCGCGGCGTCGGTGGCGCGCCGGACCGGGCTCCCGTGCATGCCGTGCCTCGAGCGCCGGGGCGGCGGCGCGCCTCAGGTCGGCCGCCATCGCGTGGCGCGGCTGACAGCCGTCCGCGACTCGATCCACGTCGGCCGCGACCTCGACGCTCCGCACCGGGCTCTGCTGGTGGACGACGTGATCACGACGGGCGGCACCCTGTCCGCCTGCGCGAGCGCGCTCCGCGCCGGCGGAACGCGAGATGTGGCGGCGCTGGCCTACGCGCGCACCCTCGGCCGCTAACGGGGGGCAGGCCCGGCGGCTGGCGCTCCGTCTGTGCCGGGACTACCATCCGTCTCACCCGCGACAGCGATCCGAGGAGGGCCGCATGCGCATCGAGATCAAGGGGCGCAACGTGCCGGTGGGGGACGACCTGAGGAACAGGGTCGAGAAGAAGTTCGGGAAGGTGGCGCGGCAGGTCTCTCCTCTCGCACGGCTGGAGATCGAGCTCAAGGAGGAGCGCAACCCCTCGATCCGCGACTCTCAGATTGCCGAGGTCACGCTGCACCTCAAGGGGGTCACGCTGCACGCCCGCGAGCGCTCGGATGACATGGGTCACTCGATCAAACTCGTCGCGGAAGACCTGGCCCGCCAGGTGAAGCGGCATCGCGACAAGCGCCGCCGCCGGCGGGAGAGCGCCAAGGCAACGCAGCCTCGCACGGCCTAGCCGGCAGACGGCGTATAGGCCCCCATCCGGCCCCGGGACCCTTGCTACCGTAGCTCGGATGTCGATCATCGACCGGGCCCTGCGCGTTGGCGAGGGCAAGAAGTTCAAGACCTTCGAGAAGAGCGTCTCGCGGATCAACGACTTCGAGCCCGAGCTGGAGCTCGAGACCGACGAAGAGCTGCGCGAGCGCTACGAGCGGCTACGCAAGCGGCATCTGGGCGGCGAGCCCCTCGACGAGCTGCTGTTCGAGTGCTTCGCTCTCGTCCGCGAGGCCTCCAAGCGTACGCTCGGACAGCGCCACTTCGACGTACAGCTGATCGGCGGCATGGTCCTCCACGACGGCTCGATCGCCGAGATGAAGACGGGCGAGGGCAAGACCCTTGCAGCCACGCTGCCGATCGCCCTGAACGCGCTCGGCGCGCGCGACGAGAACGGCAGACCCGCGCCGGGCAAGGGCATCCACCTTGTCACCGTCAACGACTACCTGGCCCGCCGTGACGCCAACTGGATGAAGCCCATCTACGACCTGATGGGCGTCACGGTCGGCGTCATCCAGTCGCAGCAGAACGACATCGATAAGCAGGAGGCCTACTCGCGGGACGTCGTGTACGGCACGAACTCGGAGTTCGGCTTCGACTACCTGCGCGACAACCTGGCCGTGGAGGCCGAGCAGAAGGTCCAGCGAGGGCACGGCTACGCGATCGTCGACGAGGTCGACAACATCCTGATCGACGAGGCCCGAACGCCGCTGATCATCTCCGGTCAGCCGGAGCAGGCCGCCGACACCTACTACCGGTTCGCCAAGCTCGCCCCGATGATGGAGGCGGGGAAGAAGCCGGACGGACTCGAGGCGAAGTCGCGGGACTGGGTCGCCGACTTCGACTTCGAGCCCGACGAGAAGCACAAGACCGTCGCCGTCACCGAGCGCGGCGTCGAGAAGGCCGAGAAGTTCCTCGGGATCGACAATCTCTACAAGGCCGAGTACGGCAACCTCGTCAACCACCTCCAGCAGGCCCTGAAGGCCGAGTCGCTCTACAAGAGGGACGTCGACTACGGGGTGATCGACGGGGAGGTCAAGATCATCGACGAGTTCACAGGTCGCATCCTCGAGGGCCGCCGGTGGTCGGAGGGCCTGCACCAGGCCGTCGAGGCCAAGGAGGGCGTGCCGATCCAGGAGGAGAACCAGACGGTTGCCACGATCACCTACCAGAACTACTTCCGCCGGTACGACAAGCTCGCGGGAATGACCGGCACGGCCCTCACCGAGGCCACCGAGTTCATGAAGATCTACGAGCTGCAGGTGGTCGAGGTCCCGACCAACGAGCCGATGATCCGCCGGGACCACAACGACCAGATCTACAAGACCAAGGAAGGCAAGTGGGGCGCGGTGCTGGGTGAGATCGAGTACCGGCACATGAAGGGGCAGCCGGTGCTGGTCGGCACGATCTCGGTCGAGGTCTCCGAGCTGCTCTCGGAGCGCCTCAAGAGGAGTGGGATCGCGCACACCGTGCTGAACGCAAAGCCCGAGCATGCGGAGCGGGAGGGCGAGACGATCGCGGAGGCCGGGCAGTCCAAGGCCGTCACGATCGCGACCAACATGGCCGGCCGCGGCGTGGACATCATGCTGGGCGGCAACGAGGAGCACCTCACGCACCGCGAGCTCGGGAAGCGGGGCCTCGAGCCGGGCAGCGACGAGTGGGCGGCGGCCTGGGACGAGGTCTTCCCGAAGATCGAGGCGCAGGTGGAGGAGGACCGCGAGACGGTCCTCGAGGCCGGCGGTCTCTTCATCCTCGGCACCGAGCGCCACGAGTCGCGGCGGATCGACAACCAGCTGCGCGGCCGCTCGGGCCGCCAGGGCGATCCCGGCGAGTCGCGCTTCTACCTCTCGGCGGAGGACGATCTCGTCCGCCTGTTCGCGGGCGATCGCATCTACCGGATATTGGATCGCCTCGGTCCCGTCTCCGAGGAGGGTGAGGAGGAGCCGATCGAGGCGAAGATCCTCTCGAAGCAGATCGAGAACGCTCAGAAGAAGGTCGAGGAGCAGAACTTCCTGATCCGCAAGCGCGTCCTCGAGTACGACGACGTGATGAACCAGCAGCGGGAGATCATCTACGAGTACCGGGACCGCATCCTCGAGGGACAGGACATGTCCGATATCGCTCGCACCCAGATCGCCGACGCGGTCGAGCGCGTCTGCCGTGAGTACATGCAGGGCGAGTATGCCGAGGACTGGGACCTGGACGCGCTGTTCACGCAGCTCGAGCAGCTCTATCCGCTCTCCTACGAGCTAGAGGACATCGAGGAGGGGGTGGACCGCGAGACCCTCGTCGAGCGGCTCCGGCAGGACGTGGTCGAGGCCTACGACGAGCGCGAGGGAGAGCTCGGGGAAGAGCTGATGCGCGCACTCGAGCGCTTCATGCTGCTCCAGATCATCGACGAGCGCTGGCGCGAGCATCTGCACGACATGGATTACCTGCGCGAGGGCATCCACCTGCGGGGCTTCGCGCAGATCGATCCTCTCGTCGCCTACAAGAACGAGGGCTTCGAGATGTTCACCGCCCTCATGAACAACATCTGGGACGAGTTCGCGCGCTACATCTTCAACGTCGAGGTCGAGGTTGAAGAGCAGCAGCAGCCGACCGGCCCATCCTGGGCGGTCGGCGGCGGTAACACCGGCTCCTACAGCTACGCGGGGGGTCACGCGGCGGCCGGCCAGGCGGCGATCGCGGCCGCCGCGGGGGAGGCCGCGACGGTCCCGGCGGGGGCCCAGGACGCGGCCGACATGGCCGGCGACGAGGTCGCGCTGCCCCAGCCCGTCGAGACCCGCCGGCTCGACGAGCACGAGAAGATCGGGCGCAACGATCCCTGTTGGTGCGGCTCGGGCAAGAAATTCAAGAAGTGTCATGGCGCCTAGCGGCCAGTCCTCAGTCCTCACTCCTCAGTCCTCAGGACCAGGGCTCGACCGTGGCTAGCTCCGCCGCGGGCCTCCGCGACCAGCTGAAGCTGCTCGCGGATTACCTTTGACCCCGCTTCGCTAGCCGAGCGCCTACAGGCGCTCGAGAAGGAGATGCAGGCGCCCGGCTTCTGGGGCGACCAGCAGCGGGCAGCTCGCGTCTCGGCCGAGCACTCATCGGTGACGCGCCGGCTCGAGTCCTTCCGCTTCCTGGAGAGCGACGTGGACGACCTCGAGGCGCTGGAGGAGATGGCCGCCGAGGACGAGTCGATCGCCTCCGAGCTCGAGGACCAGCGCAAGTTGATCGAGGCGCGGCTGGCGGAACTCGAGGAGGGGCGGCTCTTCCCGGGGCGATACGACTCGGGCGACGCCGTGGTGACGGTCAACGCTGGCGCCGGCGGGACCGACTCCCAGGACTGGGCGGAGATGCTCCTCCGCATGGTCATGCGCTGGGCCGAGCGGCGCGGGATGAAGGTGGAGCTGAAGGAGGCCTCGCCGGGGGAAGAGGCCGGGATCAAGTCGGCCACCTTCATCGCCCGCGGCGAGAACGCCTACGGCCTCTTCTCGGCGGAGAAGGGCGTCCATCGCCTCGTCCGGATCTCGCCGTTCGACGCGCAGTCACGGCGGCACACGGCCTTCGCCGGCGTCGAGGTGGCGCCGCTTGTCGAGGACGACGTCGAGATCGAGATCGACCCGGACGACCTCCAGGTCGACACCTACCGGGCCTCTGGCGCGGGGGGCCAGCACGTGAACAAGACCGATTCGGCGGTGCGCATCACCCACAAGCCGACCGGCGTGGTCGTCCAGTGCCAGAACGAGCGCTCGCAGTCCGCCAACCGTACGACCGCGATGGCGATGCTGCGCTCCAAGCTGCTCGAGCTCGAGGAGCAGAAGCGCCGCGACGAGATCGCCAGGGAGAAGGGGGAGGCCCAGGACGTGGGCTGGGGCTCCCAGATCCGCTCTTACGTCCTCCACCCGTACACGATGGTCAAGGACCACCGCACGAACGTGGAAGTGCGCAACGCCCAAGCCGTGCTCGACGGCGACCTGGACGAGTTCGTGCGGGCAGAGCTGCTGCGGCGGGCAGGGGACGGCGCGGCCTCCTAGGGGTCACCGGCCTCGGGGCTTGCGTTCGCGCGTCGATCACGGCGAAGACCCTCTGCTTCGGTTGGGCGGCCGCGGCTCGCATGCTCAGCGGCCACGAGCTTCGGGGTGCCAGTTAGCCGGGCCCACAGCCCGGCTAACTGGCATCCCTGCGGCCGAGCGGCGACGAACCCCGACCGGCGGGCGAGGGTACCGGCGAGATTCGAGTTCCTCTCCCTACCCAGCTCCATTTCCGCCCAGGGAGGAGCGAGAGGGGGCGCTGACTAGGGAATGCTCGAGAGACGCTCGCAGCGCGACGCTCGGTCGCGACCTCCACCGCCCCGGCAGGCGTCTCGCGAGGATCCACCGTTCAGCCGATCCCGGCCCGAGCCTCCCCTCAACCTGTCGCGACCCGAGCCTCCCTTGAGCCTGTCACGCCCAGAGCCGCCGTTCAGGTTGTCCCGACCGGAGCCTCCGTTCAGGGAGTCGTTCCCGCGGTTGCCGGACAAGCTGTCGTTCCCGCTGTTCCCGGACACGCGGTCCTTGCCGCTGTTCCCGGACAGGCGGTCCTTCCCGGAGCCACCGCCCAGTCTGTCGTTGCCGCTGCCACCGCCAATCCGGTCCCGGCCTGAGCCGCCACAGATCACGTCCGTACCGCGACTGCCGCGGATCCTGTCGTTGCCTCCGAGGCCGATGATCACGTCCCTGCCGCTGGTTCCGACGAGGGTGTCGCTGCCGGGGGTGCCGGCGATCGTGGCGGTCTTGCCGCCGCACTTCGGATACACGTTGATCGTGAGGGTGCCGACGTCGGTCCCGAAGCCGAAGGCGTCGAAACTCCTGACCTCGAAGGAGTCGGTACCGGTGAAGCCCTGGTTCGGGGTGTAGGTGAAGGGGTCTCCGGCGAGGTTCTGCGTGAGGGTGCCTCTCGTGGGACTCGTGCCGTTGAACTCCCTCACCTCGCTCTGTTCGTACGCGGGTCCCGTGTCTGTGCACTCGACCTGGAATGTCACGGGGCGGTTCACGGTCGTTGCCACCGTGCGGTCCTGGCAGAGCGGACGACCATCGGGCGCCCAGTCGGGGTTGCCGTCGAAGTTGTTGGCACCCGGGTCCTGGGCGAGCGGGATGGCGAAGCTGCTCGTGTTGTTGGCGCGAACCATCACCAACTGGCCTGACGAGAAAGTGCCGTTGACGTAGGCGACCAGCGTGCCGTCCGGTGAGAACGTGCAGTTGTAGTCGCCGAGCGCCGGGTCCTTGGAAACCACGATCCCGCCGGATGGAGGATTGGTGATCGGGGCGACCAGCACGTCGGCGGTGTTGTTGAAGCCGTTGGTCGAGCGCGTGAAGCAAACGTTCGTCCCGTCCGGCGAGATCGAGGGCTGGAACTCGCTCATGTTCGAGTCGATCACCGCGAGCGTCTCAGTACCCCGGGCGAGATTGGCAATTCCAACAGCGCACCGAGGGCGAGCCCGAGGGCCAGTGGGCGTCGAACCACGAGGGCCCAACCTAACACGGCTCGGCGACCACGACTAAATGGGCGTGTCACGGAGCTAGGGACGCCGCGGGGAGGGGCTTGCGCCGCTTCGGAAGTTCCTCTATGCGGTAAACACCCGCTTCGCTCGCCCCGACGACTCCGACGACGACGTCCTCCGGCTGAGTCGGCGCTGAAGGACGCCGCCCGGCGCGGGCTCGCGGCTAGTCTCCCAGGCGTGGACTCGGTTGCATCACGCTCGATCGCCGTCGTTGGCGCCGGCTTCGGCGGTGTCGGCGCCGCCGTGATGCTCCGCCGCGCCGGCTACCAAGACGTCAGCGTCTTCGAGCGCGGCGAGCGCATCGGTGGCGTGTGGCACCACAACACCTATCCGGGCGCGGCCTGCGACATCCCCTCGCACCTCTACGAGTTCTCGTTCGAGCCGAACCCAAGCTGGTCCCGTCGCTACGGGCCTCAGGCCGAGATCCAGGCCTACCTCGAGGACGTCGCCCGCCGCTACGGCGTTCTCGAGCGCATCCGGACGGGCACCGAGGTGACCCGCGCAACCTGGAACGAGGAGCGCGGCAGATGGCGGCTCGCGACCGCCGCCGGGGATCACGAGGCCGAGGTCCTCATCACCGCGTGCGGCCAGCTCTCCGTCCCTAAGGTGCCACCGATTCCGGGACTCGACAGCTTCGAGGGTCCCGCCTTCCACACCGCCGAATGGCGGCACGACGTGGATCTCGCCGGGAAGCGCGTGGCCGTGCTGGGGACCGGCTGCAGCGGCATCCAGGTCGTCCCTGAGATCCAGCCGATCGTGGAGCGGGTCGACGTCTACCAGCGTTCCCCGGGCTGGACCATCCCGAAGATGGACTTCGACTACTCGGAACGCGCCAAGCGTCTCTTCGAGCGCTTCCCGGTGCTACAGCGGCTCGACCGGACGGTGATCTTCGGCGTGCAGGAGCTCGCCGCGGCCGCGATGACCAAGCATCGCTGGCTACTCCCGGCATTCCGCGCGATCGGCCGCCGCCAGATCAACAGTGCGATCGAGGACCCCGAGCTCCGGCGCAAAGTGACCCCCACCGACGAGATCGGCTGCAAGCGGATCATGCTCACCGACGACTGGTATCAGACGCTGGCCGAGCCCAATGTCGAGCTCGTCACCGACCGGATCGCCGAGGTGACGGCCAGCTCGATTCGCACGCAAGACGGGACCGAGCGCCCGATCGACGTCCTCGTGCTCGCGACGGGATTCAACTCGCACGGCTTCGTGGCCCCGATGGAGGTCGCCGGCGCCGGCGGGCGGACGCTCGCGGAGGAGTGGGCCGACGTGGCGCGCGCCTACCTCGGGATGAGCGTCCCCGGCTTCCCCAACATGTTCCTGCTCTACGGGCCCAACACGAACGGGGGTAGCGGCTCGGTCATCTACACGATCGAGGCCGGGATGACCCACGTGATCGCGGCCCTCGACGAGCTCGCGCGCTCTCGGGCGCGCCGGATCGAGGTCCGCCGGCCGGCGGCCGAGGCATTCGACCGCGAGCTGCGAGCCGCCCTCAGCGGGACCGTCTGGCACAGCGGCTGCACGAACTGGTACGTCGACGAGAACGGCAACGATCCGAACCAGTGGCCGTGGCTCTGGACCAGCTATCGGCGGCGCACGGCGCGGATCGACCCGGGCACCTACGAGCTGAGCGCAGCCTGAACCCTCAGGCGCGGGAGCGCTGCGACGGCCCGACGTGCTCTCTCAGCCACTCCACGAGCGGCCGCGCCGCCTCGAGCTCCCGCCGGACCCGCTCGTCGCACTCCGGCTCGTGAAGCCACGGCTCGAGTACATGGCGCCTGTAGACGGTGAGCTCCTTCAGCCGCAGGCGGTCGATGCGCGGGTGATCCGGTGAGTAGCCGCGCGGTGCGCGCCTGAGCTCGGGCTCCGGCGCCGCCAGGCCCGCGGCCGTCGCCACCGCCACCGCCTTTTCGAACCCGCTCGCGCGGCGAGCGTCGTCGAGCGCCGCGCGGAAGCGCCCGAGCTGGTCTGACGCGGGTTGGTGCATCCCGGCGGCCACGAGCAGGCCGTCCAGGGACAGCTCGAAGTAGAACCCGCCCGCTTCGCCATAGCCGATCGCGACGCCGAGCTGCTCCTTGATCGGCGGCCGCACGTGGAAGCGCGTGTCGTTGTACGGCCGAAAGAAGCGCGGCTCCCCGAGGTCGTCCAGGTTCTCCGCGAGCTCGCGCGCGGGCTCCAGCAGGTACGCCTCGTAACGGGCGCGGTTGGCCTTGAACCAGTCGCGGTCAGCGGTTGAGTGCCCCGCACTGCTCTGCATAGCCCCGCAAACGGTAGGCCGAAGCCAGCTTGCGCGGCTATTCGTGTTCATGCGGAGCACCGTTTCGATGCACATTCGATGCACGACGATCCCGTGCATCGCTGAGATGATGCGCAACATGGAGCCGAGGATGAGTTGGGAGGAAGCGCAGGAGGCCGAGCGCGCTCGGGACGCCGACACGAAGCGGCGGCGCGAGAAGTGGCGCAACTTCACCGGCGGCCTCGCCGTCATATGCATCGCCGTTGGCGGTGCGAGCGCGGGAGGGTGGTGGGCGCAGGGCGAGGAGAATCAGGATCAGCCGCTGTCAATCAACTTCCATGGCGAGCGGGCATTGGCGGTGGTGGGACTCGCGCTCCTGATCTTCGGGATTGGCCTCGCCCTCGGTCGGCACATTCCGAGCAAGGCGAGCCGACCGCGAGGTGGCATTGGCGACTTGTATGAGGTCCTGAGCCGCATGAGGCGGGAGCCTCAGATCCCAGGCCAGCAGCAGTTCGAGGACACTGGTGGCCGCCGACCGCGAAGACACCGATCGGTAGTCGATGCCTCAGCGTCCCTGCCTAACCTGCGGGCGGCTGGTCCCCGATCGGCAGCTATTGCCCGCGCACCGGCCCCGCTACCCGGGGAGCACGCGCTCCAGCGACCCCCAGGCAGCGTTCCGCAAGCGGACCCTCAAGCGGTACGGCGAGCGCTGCCTCGCCTGTGGCGCGACCGAGGGTATTGAGGCCCACCACCTCGACGAGCAGGAGGGCGTCCCGCTCTGCCGGCGCTGCCACCGGAAGGTCGAGGCGGCGAAGCGGCGGGCGATGCGGAGGCGGTTCGGGCGGTAGGCCCCTAGCTCTCGCAGGCCACGCCGTCGTAATCGGCGTCTAGCCCGTAGGGATCGTCCCGGGCATGTCGGTGGCCGCTTGCCACTCGGCAAGTCGGAGTCTCCGCTTTAGCGCCAAGACGGCCCGGCGCTCACTTCTCACATTGCGCCTGAGTATGAAGTCGTTGATTTCGACGCAAGGACTTCGTCGAACGCTTCGACTGAGCGCTCTTCTGGTCTGGCGAATAACCCTGGGGCCTGCTCATTGACCTGATGAACATCGACACCGCGGCGCATTTCCGTATCTAACCCAGGCTTCTTCTCGACCATCGAGGGCTGCAGCCCTTCAAGACACCCGCTCTTCACCGTTCGCCCGGCGCGAGGCCACGGGCCGGTAACTCAACCTAGTACGTGATGCAACTCATGTCGTGGTTGTCAAGGCCGGTCGAAAACTGGGCCACTTTCGCCGGTTGATGCCATGAAGGAGCGGGCCTCCTAGCGCTCCGGTGCCCGGGGCGCTATGCCACCGGGCGCAACTGGATCCGGATCGAAGGAGGCCCACCGATGAATTCTGTCGGCATCGACCTGCATCGCAAGCGCTCGCACGTCGC
>DATFQM010000012.1:0-18368 GCA_035264265.1 Thermoleophilaceae bacterium | reverse complement strand
CCCGCGCCGACCACCTCAACGTCGGCGTGGCGTCGGGCGACGTCTGGAAGGACACCGGCGCGAAGGTCGTTCACCTGGCGCCCAACACGACCTCCAATATCCTCGCCAAGTCCATCTCCAAGGACGGCGGGATCATGGGCTACCGCGGCCTCGTGCGCATGGGGCACAACTCCCAGGGCTCCAAGGCGCACGTCCAGTGCGACGGTCTGATGATGGATCCCGAGTCGCGCTCGGACACGTGGCCCGACATCCAGATCCAGAACCCGCACGTCACCGTGGCCCATGAGGCCGTGGTCGGCAAGATCTCGGACGAGCAGCTCTTCTACCTGCAGTCGCGCGGGCTCACCGAGGCGGAGGCCGCCTCGATGATCGTGAACGGCTTCATCGAGCCGGTCACGAAGGAGCTGCCGATGGAGTACGCCGTGGAGCTCAACCGCCTCATCCAGCTGGAGATGGTTGACTCGATCGGCTAGCGGCGCTCGCTAGCCGGCGAGGAGTCCGTCAGGCAAAGGAAGCGGGTAGCGACGCGTGCTCTGCACGCGCGGACGCCGCCTGATGGCGCTGCGCAGGCGGTAGCCGGCATCGCCGGGCGGGTGTCAGTGGACGATCACCTTCAGGGCCACGATGGCCAGGCCGAAGCCGCCGTTGAGCGCCACCGCCCCCGCGGTGCCCCACGGTGAGAGGCGGGAGCGGCGGGCGATGAGGAACCCCCAACCGAATAGCGCCACCACGCCCAGGGCTATGGCAAGGTCGGTTGCGGCGTCCCTGGTCAGCACGCCGACCCAGCCGAGTCCGAGGGCGGCCAGGGCGGGAATCGCGGCTTGGGCCTCGGGCCATTCCTGGACGGCGACGCGCCACACCTCGGGCACGGTCAGCGGCTGATCGCGGTCGAGGCGGACGGCCACCGCCTCCGCGTAGACGTGGGCCAGCCAGAAGACCAGCATGGCGACGGCGACGCCGAAGAAGATCTCGCTCGCCGACGCGGCGCTGTCCTCGGACAGAGTGGCGACTATGGCGGTGGCCAGGATCTGCCCGTAGACGGCTCCGACCACCCTGGCGCTCGGGTGTACTTCCGGCGCGTCCACGGCGCGACCATATCCGCCTCGGGGGCAGCCAACCACGGAAACGGCCCCGCCGAAGCGAGGCCGCTCCCTACCTCCGGATCCTTCCGGGGGGCTTAGTTTGAGCTCTGGTTCCGCGCGCCGTGCCCACGCGTAGCTCAAGGGAGGAATCCGCCTTACCCTACGGCACGATTAACGCGGCGGCCAGCGCCGCGGTGACAGGCGGATTCTTTACGGGAAGGTGGGAACCCGCGTTGGCTGTACGCCGCTGCGGACAAACGCCCGCGGGGCGCCGGTGGGCGCCGACGGAGTCCATCTGCGAGCCCTCGGCCGCGGCGGAGTGCGCGATGCTAACCGGTGGTGCGACCGCCCGCAGACGCCGAGATCGGAGCGCCGGAGTTCCCGCCGCGGACCGCGTGGCTGAACGTGGCGCTGCTCCGCATGGACCGGCTGCTGGGCCGGCACTCGGCGCTGATCGAGTTCTGGGACTTCGCCAGGGTCAACTCGCTGCGGACGCTGCCCTACCTCAAGGCCTGGCACGACCGCTACGCGGATGGAGGGCTGACGATCGTCGGCGTGCACTCCCCCGGGTACACGTTCGGCCGCGATCCCGAGGCGGTTGCGCGCGCCGTGGAGCGGCTCGAGATCCCCTACCCCGTGGCGCTCGACCCTCAGCTTGAGGTGTGGCGGCTGTACGGCAACCGCGGCTGGCCGGGGCGCTATCTGTTCGACCGCCGCGGGCTGCTGCGCTACGTGCACTACGGCGAGGGCGACTACCACGACACGGAGCTCGCCATCCAGGAGTGCCTGCTCGAGCTGGATTCCGAGCGGCCCTTTCCCGAGCCGCTCGCACCGCTGCGGCCCGAGGAGGAGCCGGACGTCCTGCTCGAGGCGCAGACCGCCGACATCGCGCTGCCGGCCGACCGCTCCCGGCTCGAGCTCGTGCGCGACTGGGTCGACGGCGAGGACTGGATCGAGGCTGCCGATGCGGGGGCGGCCGCAAGCTTCGTGTTCCGCGCCGGCGGCGCCTTCGCGGTGCTCTCAGGCGCAGACCGCGAGCCGGGCGTCTACGAGACCGAGGGGACGCTCGTGGCCGAGTCCCCCGGACTCCGGCTGCACGGCGTGCAGTTCACGCCACTGCCGCCCGCCGAGGCGTCCCAGCCCGGGACGCCGTAGGCCCTAAGCGCCCCCGGCCAGCTCCTTGCGGATCTCCTTGGGGAGCATGAACCGGACATCCTCCTGGACCACCTCGAACTCGGAGACGTCCTCGGTGCCGCGCGCGCGGAAGAAGTCCACCAGCCGCTGGACGAGCTCCTCGGGGGCGCTCGCGCCGGAGCTGATCCCAACCACACGCTTGCCCTCGAGCCAGTCCTCCCGCACCTGCTCCTCGTTGTCGATCAGGTGGGACTCTGCGCCGTGGTCGCGGGCGACCTCGACCAGCCGGTTCGAGTTGGACGAGTTGCGCGATCCGATCACCAGCACGAGATCGCACTCGCGCGCCATCTGCCTCACGGCGAGCTGGCGGTTGGTGGTCGCGTAACAGATGTCGTCCGTTCGGGGGCCGGTGATGGTGGGGAAGCGCTCGCGCAGCCGCCGGATGATGCGGTCGGTCTCGTCCACCGAGAGCGTGGTCTGGGTCAGGTAGGCAATCCGGTCGGGATCCTCGACCTCGAGCTCCTCCGCGTCCTCCTCGGTCTCGATCAGCACGATGTGCTCGGGCACCTCCCCCATCGTCCCCTCGACCTCCTCGTGGCCCTCGTGACCGATGAGCACGATCGTGTAGCCCTGGGAGGCGAACTTCCTGGCCTCCACGTGGACCTTGGTCACCAGCGGGCAGGTGGCGTCGATCTTTTGCAGCGTCCGTGCCTCCGCGTTCGCGTGGACGCTGGGTGCCACGCCGTGGGCGGAGAAGACCACGGTCTCCCCCTCGGGCACCTCCGTCTCCTGCTCCACGAAGATCGCTCCGCGTCCTCGGAGCTGCTCGACCACGTGCTTGTTATGGACGATCTCCTTGCGAACGTAGACGGGCGGCCCGTACAGCTCCAGGGCGCGCTCGACCGTGTGAACCGCCCTGTCGACCCCCGCGCAGTAGCCGCGCGGCGCCGCGAGCAGCAGCCTTTCGGGTGCTCCCGACATCGATTCAGAGGCTAGCGAGGAACCTGAGCATGGTCTCCCCCACCTGGTCGAGGCTGCGCTCGGAGACGGCACCGACGTCGTCGCAGGTCCGATGGAAGCAGTCGAAGTCGAAGTCGATCAGGTCGATCGCCGGAACTCCTCGCTCGATGAAGGGAACGTGATCGTCGGAGACGCCGGCCTGCACGCGGGGTGGGAACGTCCCGCTTGTCCCCACCCTGCGCGCCGCCTTCCGAAGCCGCTGCCAGAGCATCCAGCTCGACCTCCCCTCGCCCGGTATCCGCAGGTCCCTGTCGCCGATGAAGTCGAGCAGGACCATCGCGCGCGCCCCGTGGAAGCGCGAGGCGGCGACCTTGCTCCCCCGCAGACCCTTCTCCTCGAACTCGTCGTTGGGCGTGCCGGCCGGGCTCTCCTCGCCGTCGAAGAGCGCGAAGACGAGGGTCTTGGGCAGGCGGTGGGGCCGGATCGTGCGCGCGAGCTGGGTGACGACGGCGGTGCCCGAGGCGCCGTCGTTCGCCCCCACGAACCCCGGGATGTCCTTGGTGTCGTAGTGCGCTCCCACCACCACGTAGCCGCGGCTGCGACCGGGCACCGTGCCCACGACGTTCCGCAGCCCGCCCGGCACGCTCTCGAAGCGGCCGTGCGGCAGCAGCCGCCTGAGCCTGCCCGCGAGCCGGCGGGAGGCCGGAGACCCCGCCGGCCTGGGGCCGAGGTCCACCTGCTCCTTCAGCAGCCGCCACGCCAGTCGCGAATCGAAGCGGTCCACGGTCGGGCGGCCTGGGGCATCAGGCGAGCCGCTGCACGAGAGCAGCGCGATGGTCGCGGCGCCGACCGTCGCCGCGAGCGCGAGCAGTCGCATGCGGATAGTCTGGCGGCGATGGCCGAGCAGCAGAGTCACCTGGATCGCCTCAGCCCGGTGGACGCGTCATTTCTGCATCAGGAACGGCGCGCCTCGCACATGCACGTCGGGGCGCTAGTGATCTTCGAGGGGCCACCGCCGTCCCGAGAGGACTTCTGTGAGCACATCGAGTCGCGACTGCCTCTCGTCCCACGCTACCGGCAGAAGCTCACGTTCCCGCGCCTCGAGATGGGGCGGCCCTTCTGGGTCGACGACCCGCGATTCAACCTCGATTACCACGTGCGGCACACCGCGCTCCCGTCGCCCGGCTCGCTCGAGCAGCTGCGCGGGCTGGTAGGCCGCATCTTCTCCCAGCGCCTCGACCGCTCGAAGCCGCTCTGGGAGGTGTGGCTCGTCCAAGGGCTTCAGGACGGCCGGTTCGCGCTGATCTCCAAGACCCACCACTCCCTCGTCGACGGCATCTCGGGCGTGGACATCTCGACCGTCCTGTTCGATCTGTCCCCGGTGCCCGCCGAGGCGCCGGAGCCGGTGGACTGGACACCCGAGTCCGAGCCATCGCAGGTGCGGCTCGTGGCTGAGGGCGTTAAGGGGGTCCTCCGCACGCCGCAGGACGTCGCCGGTCGGGCCCTGGGCGCCCTCCAGCACCCTCGTCGCACCGCGGGCGAGCTGCTCGAGGCCGCCGAGGGTCTCGGCGAGGTCGCCTGGGCCGGGCTGAACCCGGCCCCGGACGTACCCCTCAACGTGCCGATCGGGCCGCACCGCCGGGTCTGGTGGCTGCAGCGGCCGCTCGAAGAGTTCAAGGAGATCAAGAACGCGCTCGGCGGAAGCGTGAACGACGTCGTCCTGGCCGTGGTCGCCGGCGCCCTGGGGCGCTGGCTGCGGGTCCGCGGCGTCCGTACCGAGGGCCTCGAGCTCCGCGCACTGGTTCCGGTGTCGATCCGCGCCGAGGAGGAGCACGGGACACTCGGCAACCGGATAGCGGCAATGCGGGCACCGCTGCCGGTGTACGCACGAGATCCGGTGGAGCGCCTGCGCATCGTCAGCGAGGCGATGCGGGGCCTGAAGGAGTCGAAGCAGGCGCTCGGCGCGGAGGTCATCTCAGGGCTGGAGCGCTTCGCTCCCCCGACGCTGCTGGCGATGGCCTCGCGGGTGAATTTCTCGACGCGGCTCTTCAACCTGATCGTCACCAACGTCCCCGGGCCCCAGTTCCCCCTCTACCTCCTGGGTCGCGAGATGCAGGAGCTGGTGCCCATCGCCTTCCTGCCGGAGAACCACGCTCTTGCGGTCGCCGTCATGAGCTACAACGGGAAGGTCGACTTCGGTCTCCTCGCCGACTACGACGCGATGCCCGACCTCGAGGTGTTCGCCGAGCTGCTCGCGGAGTCACTCGACGAGCTGCTCGGGGCTGCCCGAGAGGCGACGCCGGCCCCCGCCAAGGGGTAGCGCCAACCCTGCCGCTCAGCCCGCCCTGACCGCCTGAGCCACCACGCGGGGAAGCCAAGCCCGTACGGCCGCGGCTACCGGCTCGAGGTCCCCTCTCAAGCCATGGTCGCCCGGCACGAGCGCCACCGTGCGAAGCGCGTTAGCGGGAGGGATGCCGAACCGATCTCGCTCCCCTTGCACGACCAGCGTCGGGACCTTGACGTCGTCGAGCTCGGACAGACGGCTCTCTGCCGCGGCCGCCCCAGAGCGGCGCGGGGGCTGAAGCGGGAACGCGAGGCACAGCACGGCGACGGCGCCGGTCGTTCCCGCCGTCCGGCAGGCCACCCGCGCGCCCAACGACCGACCGCCGACGACGAGAGGCAAGCCGCGAAGCTTGCCGGACAGCAAATGGTCCACCACCGCGGTCCAGGCGGCGTCGAGCCTAGGCGCGGAGGCCGGAGAGCGACGCCCCGCGACGCGGTAGGGCTGCTCGACGAGCGCGACGCTGACCCCTTCCGAGCGCGCGACGTCGGTCACCGCCACGAGGTCGCCCGACCTCACCCCGCCGGCGGCGCCATGCCCGAGGACCAGCGCGGCTCTCGGCTGCTCTGCGGGACGCAGGTGGGCGTTCGCCGGGCCCTGCGGGGTGTTCACTTCGATCATCGTCATGCATGTGATCCCGTCGGGGGTAGTCAGGGGCGCCCGCGGGGGCGCTTCACCACGAGCCGGGCGTCGGCACGACGCGGGGCGGCCTCCCGGTTTCCCGCCTTGTCCCTGGCCCGGGTGTAGAAACGGTAGGCGCCGCGGCGCAGGCGCAGCCGCGCCGAGTGACGTTGGCTGCCGCGCCGCACGCGCCGGTAGCGGCCCCGCCCGCGCCGCATGTACAGGTCAAATGAGCGCACGCCGGAGGCGACAAGCCCCAGGCGGCCGGCGGGATCCGACCCGGACCAGCGGACCCGCACGCGCGCCCGGCGGCGCCCGCGCCGGATCCGCACGCGCTTGGGGGCTCGCGCGCGCGACACGGGAGGATTCCGATCGATTTGCCGCCCGGCGGACAGGGCTGCGCCAGCGTCGAGGACCCCCCAGCCGAACTCGGGGTTCCAGCCGCCAGAGCGGCGGGCATTCTGCTTGATCAAGCGCAGCCTGTCCCGGACGCTGAGCCACGGGTTGAGGTCGGCGAGCAGCGCGGCCAGCGCCGCCACCTGCGGCGTCGCCATCGAGGTCCCCAGCAAGTACGCGTAGCGGTCGTCGCCGCCGAGCTCGCGGCGGATGCAGGCGAAGAGCCGCGCGCATTCGGGGTCCCCCGTGGCCTGGTTGCCCGGGTAGGTCGAGATCAGGCCCGGCGGGCCCTCTGGAGCGTCGTCGTAGAAGCCGTACGCGGTCAGCGAGACCTGGGGTCCCCGGCCCGAGCCGGTGCTGGTGTCGAAGTAGTCGGCCGCCGTGACCACCAGCCCCCGCCCGGCGTTCAGGTCCGCGGCGTCCCCGGGCTGGAGCTGCGAGGCGGGGGCGCCCTGGTCCTCGACCGGGGCGTTTGAGGCGGCGGCCACCAGCACCACGCCATGGGACAGCGCGTAGTCGATGGCGCGGTCGAGTGCCGCACTGGGACCGCCGCCGCCGAAGCTCATGCTGATCGTCTTCGCCCCCCGGTCCGTCCCGAGGCGGATCCCGTCCACGATGTCCTCGTCGCGGATCCCGCCGAAGCCGGTGACCCCGAGCTTGACGAAGTTCAGGCGGCAGCCCCAGCCGGCGCCCGCTACGCCGACCCCGTTGTCGGTCGCCGCGCAGGCGAGCCCGGAGGTGTGCGTTCCATGGCCGTCGGCGTCGTGGAGCGGATCGGTTGTCCCGACGGCGTCGGCGCTTGCAACCTTCCCGGCGAACTCGGGATGGCCCCCGTCGAGGCCCGAGTCGAGCACGGCCAGCCTGGCGCCCGCGCCGGTCGTGAAGTCCCAGGCGCGGTAGAAGCCCTCTCGCGCGAGCGCCCACTGGATCACCCCGCCGCCCGCGACGCCCCCGTATTGATCCTCCGCCGTGTGGAGGGCGGGGTCGTTTGGTACACGGCGAAGCACGCGGTACCACTCGCGCGAGACGCTCTCGACTCGAGGGTCGCGCCGCAGCACGCCCAGGGCGCGCGCTGAGCCGCGCACCGTCGCCACGCCGAGCCGCGGCACGCCCCGTCCGGTGCGCTCCACCCCGGCGCGGGCGAGCACCGCGGACAGCGCCGAAGAGGGGCGAGCGGTCGCCCTGTCGCGGAACACCACGAGCCAGCGGCCGGTGGGCCTCGCCCGCTCGGCGGCCTGGCCGGGCGAGGCCGCCACGAGCACGAGGACGGCGACAAGCGTGGCGGTGAGACGTGCTCTAGCCATCTCTCACAGTGTGAACGGCCTGGCTCCTCTCGAGTCGCGGTTCCGGGTAGGTTTGGGGCCGGGGATGGCGGAGAACCGCAGGCAGCCGCAGGTGCTGGCCATCGACGCGGGCGGCACCATGACGGACACCTTCATCGTGGACGATCGCGGCGCCTTCGTTGTGGGCAAGGCGCAGACCACCCCCGAGGACGAGTCGGCGGGCTTCATGGAGTCCTCCGAAGACGCCTTGGGCCAGTGGAGCTCGGATCCGGAGGAGGCGTTCCCGACGATCGTGGCGGGGATCTACAGCGGCACGGCCATGCTCAATCGGCTGCTCCAGCGCCAGGGCCGCCGGATCGGTGCTTTGGTCACCGCTGGCCAGGAGGACTACCTGCGGCTCGAGCGCGGCATCCAGACCTATCTCGGCTATTCCTACGCCGACCGGCTGCACGTAGCTACGCACCACCACATCCGCCGATCGTTCCGCGCGAGCTGACGAAAGGCGTGCGGGGGCGCATCGACGTGCTCGGGCAGGAGGTGCTGCCGCTGCGCGAGGAGGACGTACGCGGGGCTGCCGCGGAGCTCCACGATGCGGGCGTGGAGGGGATCGTCGTCTGCCTGCTGTTCTCCTATCGGAACGCGGAGCATGAGCTGCGGGCCGGCGAGATCCTGCGGGAGCTGAACGGAGAGGTTCCCGTCTATCTCTCGTCGGAGCTGTACCCGACCCGTCGTGACCTGCCGCGGCTCAACTCGACCCTGATCGAGGCCTACGCCGCGGAGCCGAGCCGCGGCACGCTCCAGACGGTGCGCGACCGCACCCGTGAGCATGCGCCGGCTTCGAGCTCCGGGTGATGGCGGCCCACGGCGGCACGATCTCGATCGAGGCCCGCGAGCTCGCGCGGACGCTCGTATCCGGGCCGATCGGCGGCGTGGTGGGCGGCCAAGCGCTGGCGCGCACGATGGAGCTGCCCAACGTGCTCTGCACGGACATCGGCGGCACGAGCTTCGACATCGCGCTGCTCACCGATGGGCGCTTTGAGATCACCCCGACTCCCGACATCGCGCGCTTCGTGCTGGCCATCCCGCTCGTCAGGATCAACTCGATCGGCGCTGGGACGGGGTCCTTCGTTCGCATCAACCCGAACTCCAACCGGCCTGAGCTCGGCCCGGACTCCGCCGGCTCCCGGATCGGCGTCTGCTGGCCCGAGGGCGAGCTCGACACGGTCTCTGTCACGGACCTGAACCTGGTCCTCGGCCGGGTCAACCCGGACTTCTTCCTCGGCGGCCAGCTGCAGCTCGACCCGGAGCGGGCCCGCCGGGAGGTTGAGTGCCAGGTAGCCGAGCCGCTCCGCTTGTCGGTCGAGCAGGCCGCGGCCGGCGTCATCGAGCTGTTCGAGGAGACGCTCAAGAACGAGGCCGTGGGGAGAATCCTCGGCAAGGGCTAGTCGCCGGCCGACTACGCGCTGCTCTGCTATGGCGGCGGCGGGCCGCTGCACGTGGCGGGCTACACGGAGGGAATCGCCTACCGGGACGTGCTCGTGCCGGCCTGGGCCGCGGGCTTCTCCGCCTTCGGCTGCGCATGTGCCGATTTCGAGTACCGCTACGACCGGACCATCGACATGCCGATCCAGCCGGCAGCCGACGAGATGGAGAAGGCCGGCATCGGGGTGATCATCACCGGGGCCTGGCTGGGGCTACAGGAGCGGGTGGCGGAGGAGTTCGCCAAATCGGGCGTAGAACCCGACAGGATCGAGTTCACGCACATGGTCCGGATGCAGTACTTCGGCCAGCTGAACGACATCGACATCGTCTCACCCCGCTTGGAGCTCGAGGAGGGGGAGCACGTCGACGACCTGATTGCCGAGTTCGAAAGCGCCTATGCCAAGGTCTATGCGCGGTCGGCGCGGTCGCCCGAATTGGGGTACCTGGTGACTCAGGCGATCGTCCTTGGGCGGGTTGCCGTCGAGAAGCCGGCGCTTCCTGCGTTGGCAGTTGGCAGTTGGCAGTTGGCAGAGGCCGCCAAGGGTTCGCGGCCGGTCTGGTGGCACGAGGGGTTCGTGGATACCGATGTCTACGACCTCGAGGCCGTGGGGGCGGGGCAGACGGTCGAGGGGCCCGCCGTGCTGGAGTCGCCGGCCACCACGTTCGCCATTCCGCCCGGGCGGAAGGCGACGCTCGATCGGCACCAGATCTTCCACCTCTCGAGGGCCGGCTGATGGCCGAGCAGGTCGCGAAGAGGGGCGCCATCGAGATCGCCTATGAGACGTTCGGCGATCCCGCGAGTCCTCCGTTGCTCCTCGTTATGGGGCTGGCCTCCCAGATGATCCTCTGGGACGACGAGTTCTGCCAGATGTTCGTCGAGCGCGGCTTCCACGTGATCCGTTTCGACAACCGCGACGTCGGGCGCTCCACACACATCCGGGGTGGGCCGAAGCCGAAGCTGCTGCGGGCCATGGCCGGCATCACCAGGGACCCCCACTACACGCTCGAGGACATGGCCGACGACGCGTTGGGCCTGCTCGACCACCTGGGGATCGGCGGCGCCCACGTCGCGGGCGCCTCGATGGGCGGCATGATCGCCCAGACCATGGCGATCCGGCGGCCGGAGCGGGTGCTGTCGCTTGCGTCGATCATGTCGACCACCGGAAACCGGCGCGCGGGGATGCCGCGGCTGCGGGCCCTCGCCGTGCTCCTGCGGCGCGCCCCGCGCGACCGGGACAGCTACGTGGACTACGTCGCTCGGACGTTCGAGATCATCGGCTCTCCGGGCTTCGACCGCGACGAGGCGTCGGTCAGGAAGCTCGCCGCGGAGAGCTACGACCGTGGCGTCGACCGCGGCGGCCCCGCTCGGCAGATCGTGGCCGTCCAGGCCTCCGGCGATCGGACGACGGCGCTGGCCGGCGTGCGAGCCCCGACCGTCGTGATCCACGGCACCGACGACCCGCTGATCCCGATCCGCGCCGGCCGCGCCACGGCGCGCGCGATACCGGGGGCTGAGCTGATCGAGATCGAGGGAATGGGCCACGACCTGCCGCGCGAGGTCTGGCCCAGGATCGTGGACGGAGTGGCGCGCAACGCGGCGCGGGCCGAGCACGCCCCGGCCGAGGAGGGGAGAGCAGCATGGCGATAGTCGAGGCCACACGCGAGCTCGAGCCGCGCGAGGAGCGGCCGATCGGGTGGAACGGGCGCACGCTCAGGGAAATGCTCGAGGAGTCGGAGCGGCTTTTCGAGGAGACCGGCCACTACCACGGGCTGGAGGAGCTGCAGCTCCAGGGCTCCGACCCGATCGGCTACGAGAAGCTCTTCTCCCGCATCCGTGGGGGCCTCGTGTCGGCGCGCGAGACGGCGCTCAACATCTCGGCCTCGCCCATCGTGCGCGAGCTCGGGGAGCTCTGCTTCGCCCTCTACACGCCGGAGGGCGACTCGATCGCGCTCTCCACCGGGATCATCGTTCACGTCCACACGATGTCCGACGCGCTCAAGTACATGGTGCGCGAGGACTACGAGGACAACCCGGGCATCCGGCCGGGCGACATCTTCGCCAACAACAACCCGGTGATCGGCGACGTCCACAACGCCGACGTCCAGACCTTCGTGCCGGTCTTCTGGGAGGGCGAGCTGGTGGCCTGGGCTGGTCGGCGTCACGCACGTGCTCGACATCGGTGCCACCACGGCCGGTGGAGTGCCGGTGGGCCCGACCAACCGGCTCGAGGACGGCATCGACCTGCCATGCATGAAGATCGGCGAGGGCGACCGGCTCGCCAAGTGGCACCTCAAGCGCTGCGAGCTCCAGAACCGCGCGCCGATGTACTACCTCCTCGACGAGCGCACCCGGCTGGCGGGCTGCCACATGATCCGGGAGGCGCTCGAGCGGGTGATACTCGAGGAGGGGATCGACCGCTTCAAGCAGTTCTCGCGCGAGGTGATCGAGGAGGGTCGGCGCTCGTTCAAATCGCGAATACGCGAGATGACGGTGCCCGGCCGGTACCGCTCGCCGTCGTTCTTCGACGTGACCTTCGCCGACAAGGAGCAGCTCCCGTCGCGTGCGCGGCGCGACTTCATGATGCACTCTCCGTTCGAGGTGCGAATCGGAGGCGACGGCGTCTACGAGCTCGATCTCGACGGCTCCTCCTCCTGGGGCTACCACTCGATGAACTGCACGCCGTCGGCGATGCAGGGAGCGATCTGGGTCCAGTTCACCCAGACGCTGATCTGCTCCGACAAAGTCAACGACGGCGCTTCGCGGTCAAGACCAACTTCCCGGAGGGAACGATCGCCAATCTGGGCGACGCCGAGGGCTCGACCGCGATCGCCTGGGCCTTCCTCCAGCCCGCCTTCACCGGCTACCCGCGCACCCTCTCGCGCGCCTTGCAGGCCCGCGGCTTCATCGAGGAGGTGATCGGCTCCTACTCCACCTCCGGCAACGTGATCCAGGGCGGCGGGATCGACCAGTACGGCAACTCCAGCGCGATCATGAACTTCGAGTGGCCGCTCAGGGCATGGGGGCCAAGTACTTGCTCGACGGCACCGACTTCTGTGCCGCCATGTTCAACCCGGAGGGCGACATGGGCGACGTGGAGATGTGGGAGCTGATCTGCCCGATGATGTACCTCTCGCGGCGGGTCAAGGCGAACACGGCGGGCCCGGGGCGCCATCGCGGCGGGTCGAGCTTCGAGTCGCTGTCGCTCATCTGGAACACGCCGTTCTGGGAGCTCCAGAACCTCGGCACGACCCGCTGCTTCTACGCGACCGGGCTGTTCGGCGGCTATCCCGGCTCCTGCGCCTACGTGCACAACCTCTTCAAGCCCGACTTGATGGAGCGGGCGGAGAACGGCGAGGCGTATCCCGTCGCCGACGGCAGCTTTGAGGACCCGGCGCTGCTGCAAGATCGACTGCTCGGAGCGCGAAATACAAGCTGGACGACTTCACGTTGCTGCAACCGTTCGAGAACGGCGACCTCTACCTGTCCGTCATGAAGGGAGCCGCGGGACTGGGCGACCCGCCGCTGCGACCGGTCGAGGCCGTGGGGCGCGACCGTGGAGGAGGGCCACCTGCTGCCCCGCTTCGCCGAGTCGGTCTACGGGCTGTCCGACCGCGACGCTTACCGCCGGCGCCGGCTGGAGCGCGCCCGCCCGGTTCGCGAGTGGTGGCAGGAGCAGCGCGAGCGTGTGCTCGCCCAGGACGCGATCGAGCCCGTGAGGATCATGTACGCAGAGTGCATGCGGCTCTCACCCCGCTGGGCGGCGGAGTACCGGGGGTTCTGGGACCTGCCCGAAAGCTTCGAATGGGAAGCAGCCACGCCTACGGTGAAGCAAGCCAAGGCCGCGCCCGGAAAGATCGCGCCAGAGCAAGCCGTGGCTGAGTTCCTGGCTGCTTCCAGTCCTCAGCCCCCAGTCGCTAGTCGCCAGGCTCCCCGCTCGGGCCGCTCCCTGGAGAAGGACACGCTGCGTGACATGCTCGACGAGAAGCTGTCGCGGCGGACCGTCAAGGACATCCAGTCCGGGTACAAGGACCCGGATCGATTCGACAAGTGGGTCGCCATCCTGCAGGAGCGGGTCCCCTATGACGAGCCGATCGTGCTGCCCGTGGGCGAGGCACTCAATGTCGTGCGCGCCGGCCGGGAGCTCGTGATCCGCTGCGACTGCGGTCACGACCTGTGCCGCCACGACCAGAACTGGAAGCTGGACGCGGTGGTCTTCGTCCGCGATTCCGACGAGCTGATGCAGGAGGCCTATCCGCACATGGGGCACGCGGACACCGACTGGATGGAGCTGCGCGAGTACTACTGCCCCGCGTGCGCAAGGCAGCTCGAGGTCGAGGCGGTGCCGCCCGGCTATCCGGTCGTCCACGAGTTCCTACCGGACGTGGAGGGCTTCTACGAGGGCTGGCTGGGACGCGAGCTGCCGTGACGTGCGCGATCCCCACTTCCGGGTTATGGTGAACGTAGCCGTTCCGGGAAGGGAACCGGCCACGGCCTGCGCTCAGCAGGAAGGACTCTGCAGCCGTTGATAGGGGACCACCGCCCACACATCGACCATGCGCCAGTCGCCGGCGCCCGTGTGGCGCGTTCGCCCCTCGCCCCGGATCGGCTTCGGCGCGCGGCGGTGGCGTGCGCCGTCACGCTGCCGCTTGCCGTCTGGCTCGCTGCGCCGGCGCATGGCGCGGCAATGGAGAGCAATAAGTCCTCGGTCGGCGCAGACTCTCCGGCACCCATCACGCCCACCTCGGAGCCGCCGGCCCGCTCGAAGAAGCCGCCGCCGTCGGAGCAGCCGCCCCCCGGCGAGGAGCTTCCCGGTCCGGTGCTGGTGGAGGGCTCGCCCACGGTCGTCGTGTCCCCAACCGAAGAGGCGCCCGTTGCAGTGGATCCGGCGGCCGCACTTCCGGGAACTCCGCTTGACACTGCCGCCCTCAAACCCGAAGCGCCCGTGACACCCGGACAGCCGATGCTGCTCGTGCAGCCGCCGTCGGAACCGGGCGGGGCGCCCGCCCAGCTGAGCGTAGTACCGCCAGTCGACCTGCGGGCGCCCGTGCTGGTGCTCGACCCGCTTGGCGCGACCAGGCGCAACGGCGGCTTGGTCCTGTTGACCAGCGTGCCACCGGGCCTGGTCACGAGCGGCCCGGTCACACGCTTCAGCCCGCATGCGCAGGCGGGCGCCCAGCCCGAGCCGTACACGGTGCTCGTGTTCGATCCGCCGCGCCGTGTGGCCTTCGGATCGAATCTGACGATGCAGCGGCCGTCTCGAGTTGTCGCCGCGTCGGGGTGGGTGAGTCCCCCGGTCCGAGGGCTCGTGATCCCGCGCGCGACGGCCGCCGTCGGCGGTCCCGCGACCGGGGAGCAGCCGCCGTCATCGAACGCCGACAGAGCGCGGCGCCCCCGCACGGAGCAGCGCCCCCGCCGCCACAGACGCAGCAACAAGCCCAGCCGCAGCCTCCAGGCGAAGACCAGCACGGGCGGCGGACCGGTGGGCGCGCCCGCGCCGGTCAGCGACGCCGCCTCCTCCACTCCCGCCGCCCCCCGGGCACAGGCGGATGGGCCACCCGCGCCCCCCAACCGACGGGCAGCCCGGCGGCGGGAGAAGACCGAAGAGAGCGCTCCGCGGACGATCATCCGGCACGTAGGCAACGTGGTGAAGGTGATCCCGCCGGCGATCAAGTGGCTGCTTGGAGCCCTGGGCGCCGCCGCATTGGCGTTCGGGACCGCGGCAGTCGTCGCCGCGGCGCGGGGGCGCCGCGCGCGCCGGCAGGGTGAGCGGCTGAAACGCGACAAGAGCCTGCTGGAGGAGGCGATCGGGTCCAGGTTGCCCGAGCGCACGCCGGGTCTGGCGGTGAGCGTTGCCTCTCGTGCCGCGGAGGGGCCGGGCTCCGGCGGCGACTTCTGGGAGGTGGTGGCGCTCGACCGCGGCCGCACCGCCTTCGTGGTGGGGGACATCTCCGGTCATGACCGTCAGGCTGTCGTCGCGGCGACTCAGGTGCGCAAGGCGCTGCGGGCCTATCTCCTTGCCGGATTGGAGCCTCGGCAGGTGATCCAGGTTGCCACCCACGCTCAGGTCGATCAGCTCGGCGAGCACTTCGCCACGGTCACAGTGGCGGTCTACGAACCTGTGGAGCGGGAGCTCGTCTACGCGCTTGCCGGGCATCCGCCGCCGCTCGCGACCGAGGGACCGCTGCCCACGCCGCGGCCTGTCTGTCCCCCGATCGGCGTGGCCCTCGGCGCCGAGGTGCACCAGGAGACGGTGAGACTGGAGTGCGGTAGGCCGATCCTCCTGCACACGGACGGATTGAGCGAGGCCCGCACCCGCAAGCTTGGCATGCTAGGCCGCGACGGCCTGGCCGGTTTGCTCCGCGAGTTCCCCGACGCCGACGAGCTCACCGACCGGGTCCGCGAGATTCGCGGCTCGGACGACGACATGCTCGCTTGCATACTGGTGCCCGTCACCGATACCCCGGTGGCGGACGCGATGAAGACGACGCCGTTGACCGTCTCGAACAAGTAGCGCGACGCAGACGCCCGGGCCTACTGGCGCCACTCGCGCAGCCCCTCCCAGTAATCGACCGCGCCGGTCACCGCGCGGCAGATCGCGTAGACCGTGGCGCAAACGATCAGGTAGGCGACGAAGCCCGAGGCGTGGATCCCGGCGAAGATGAGAATGCCCGCCGCCGCGAGCCAGCCGACGACTCTCCAGTTGACCTCGATGGGCTGGCGGCCGTCGTCGGACGGCATCCGGTCGTCGATCAGCACGACCTTAGGGTACCCCTGGGCCTACAGCGTGAAGAGCGCCAGCGCCAGCAGGAAGACCAAGAGGCAGGTGCCGCCCAGCGCATACAGGCGCATGAGCAGCCCGCAGTCGCCAGCGAGCACTTCCAGGTAACCGGGCTTCGAAGAATCGGGTTCCACGGGCCAGTCCGTCGGGAGCGAGTCCAGCCCTAACCGTAATCGAGATCGCGGCGGAACGCATCATCGGCGAGCCAGATGCTCGGGGGCGAGAGAGCGGGCATCCGCGAGGGTCTCGGCGTCGAGCCCGCCCTCGACGAGCTCATGGCGCCGCGCGTACTCTGCTCGAAGCGCGTCGAACACTTCGTCGATGCCGACGCCCGGTGCCTCTTCGGCCACCGAGCCCGCGGTGTGCGGGTCCCAGTCGAGGCCCAGAGCCGCGTAGACGGGCACGAGGGCTTCTCGTACCAGGTCGGCGCCGTCGACGACGATAACACCGCCTATGTGAACGCCGCCCGCTATCAGGCGCTGCCCGAGACCCGCGAGCTTGGTACGACCCCCCGCGTTGACGCTGTAGCCGCCGGGGCAGTACTCACCCGGCACCTCCCCCGCGCGGGCGTCGACCCCGAGCCGTCGGAGCGCCGCCTGGACGAGCTCCGCCGAACGCTCGAAGCGCTCATGGACCCCGGGGCGCGGGTCCGGGTCGGGTACAGCCTGAGCGAGGGCGATCGTCCCCTCGTGGAAGACCGCGGCGCGCCCGCCCGCAAGCCTGAGGACTGCCTCGAAGCCGGCCTCCCGCGCCGCTCGCACGGCCTCCTGGTAGGTGGGGCTGACGGCATCCTGCTTGCCGAAGGCGACCATCCGCCCCGGGCGCGCCAGCCGGAGCATCTCCGGCAGCGTGCCGGCGGCGACGCGCTCCAGCAGCGCCCGGGAGACCGCCGTGTCGAGGGCGGGATAGTCCGGGAAGGAGTCGCGGATCAGTTGGAGCCGCGACACGCGCTCAAAATCCGAGCGCGAACTTGGCCTCCTCGCTCATCATCTCGGGGGTCCACGGGGGCGAGAAGACCATCTTCGGATAGATGCGCTCCACACCGTCGAGCTCGCCGACGAACTCCTCGATCTGCTCGCTGACCTGCGGCCCTATCGGGCAGCCGGGCGACGTGAGCGAAAAGGTGACGTATACGTCCCCGTCCTCGATCTCGACCTCGTAGATCAGGCCCAGCTCAACGAAGTCGAGCCCGAGCTCGGGATCGATGACGTTGGTCAGGGCCTCTTGCACTTCGTCGACGCTTGGCATGCCAGAAAGGTTAGTAGGGTCCGCCGAATGCGCCTGCTCGCGCTTATCGCGCTGTTCATCCTGCTACCGCTCGCGGAGCTCTACGTGATCCTGAAGGTCGGCGAGGCGATCGGGGTCCTCTGGACGATCCTGCTTCTGGCAGCGGACTCCGTGGTCGGTTCGCTGCTCCTGCGCTCACAGGGGCGGGCGGTCTGGAGGCGCTTCAACCAGGCACTCTCGGAGGGTCGGATGCCGCACCGCGAGGTGCAGGACGGCGTCCTCGTGATCTTTGGCGGCGCGTTCCTCATCACGCCCGGGTTCATCACCGACGTGTTGGGGCTGCTCATGCTTCTGCCGCCCACGCGCGGGGTGCTCAGGCGCTTCGCGGTGCGGGCGATCGGAAGGCGGATCGGGTTGCGGGTCGTTGAGCCGCGCGACTACGACGTCGAGGGGACGGGCACGGAGCGGGAGCGGCCGCCCGAGCAGCTCGAGCGGTGACCGCCCCGGCGGTCTCGATCGCGTTCTTCGACCCGGCCCGGAACCTCCACGGCACGGCTCGGTCGGGCACGACCGTTCTCTTCGAGGGTACGTTGCCCACCACGATCTCCGAGGGGCCCGAGATCGCGAAGGGGCGGCGGGGGAAGCTCAAGGCCCGGCTGGCCGACCGACTTTCCCTGGAGCTCGAGCCGATCTCCGAAGAGGTCGACCTGGGTGGCGTGGCGGCGCGCGTGTGCAGGGTGAGGGGCGAGGTGGGCGACTCCCGGGTGGAGTGCCTCGGAACGGTCAGCGAGACACGCGTGCCCCCGGCCTGGGACGAGCTCGACGCGCTCCGCTCGCTGTCGGCGCTGCTGGACGAGGAGCACGCCGTGCTGGCGCTGGCCCGGCGCCCTCGTGGTGCGCGCGGGCACGGCGATGAGCTCGTGGTCGCGTCCTTGCTCGAGGCGGGCGAGCCGCGGCCCGTGGAGGACGCCCGCATCTCGACCGTGTACGACGGCGAGGGACGCCAGCGCCGCGCCGGCTTGGAGCTGTGGCTGCCTGGCGAGGACTTCCCCCGCCGGGGGTC
>DATFQM010000011.1:0-11410 GCA_035264265.1 Thermoleophilaceae bacterium | reverse complement strand
ACGCGCCTGATCAGCCGGTGACGGTGGACGGCGGCGCCGCTCTCGATCGGCATGAAGTCCTGGATCTCGCCCACGCCGCCGGGCGTCAGGAAGCGGGTGATGAGGACGTTCGTGTCGGGGAAGTAGAGCTGCTTCTGGGTCCAGCCCTCGGTAGCCGGCGCGATGCGGTAGTAGCCGCCACGCTCTCGGTCGAGGACCGCGCCGAAGACGCTCGGCGAGTCGAAGTGGGGGCAGCAATACCAGTCGATCGTCCCGTCCGCGCCCACGAGGGCCACCGTGTGGAGGTCCCCGATGATTCCGTGCTCGGCGATCGGGAGGTATCCCGGCAGCGTGCCCGCCGGGGCAGCGAGCGGCTCCTGCTGGACGCTCATCAGGTGGCCCACTCGGACGCCGTTCTCAGCCTTCGGGCCTCGGCCTTGAGGATCCGGTACATCACCTGCGGGTGAGAGACGAGGAACGCCTCCACCTCCGGGCCGGGAACGATCAAGCAGGTCACGGGGCTCCTCGTGACGATCGATGCGCTCGCCGGCTCCTCCAGTAGCAGGGAGACCTCCCCGAAGAAGCTTCCCCTCGGCAGGACGCGGCGGTCCACATCGTCGATCACCGTCGTCACCTCCCCTTCGAGGATCATGTAGAGGGCGGAGAGGTCGTCGCCCTGGCGGATGATCCATTCGCCCTCGCCGAACGAGGCCTTCTCGTAGCTCGCCGCTATCGCTTCGAGCTCGGCCGGCGGCAGGTCGACGAAGAGCGCCAGCTGCCCCAGGTCCTCGGGAAACTCGACGTGGACCTTATCCATGCGTCAAGGCTAACCACGGAAGGACAAGGACGAAAGCCACGCCCACGATCTCCCGACCTCGGTTAGAGTCGCCCGAGCAGCCATCGCGTGGAGAGGCACTGGTCCTGTGCATTCGGTCAGGCCGCGGGAAGGGAACTCGTTACGGACGCTCTACCGGCGCCTTCGCGGCGCGCACGAGGCTGAGCTCTTCGGCCCGCGCGGCAGGCTCCCCCGGCGGGGTGAGCCGGACACGAGCCACAACACCGCGCTCGTGGTCCTCGCCGGGATCATCGCCGCCGGGCTGGCCTTGCGCCTCGCGGTGCCGCGGGGGATCTGGCTCGACGAGGCGATCAGCATCCATCAGGCGCACCTTTCTCTCCACGACCTGTTCGAGAACCTCTACTACGGCGACCGCCATCCGCCGCTCCACCACCTGGCGCTGTGGCTGACCGTCCGCATCTTCGGCGACGGCGAGCTTGCCGTCCGGCTCCCCGCGCTGATCGCGGGCACACTCGTGATCCCGGCGCTCTACGAGCTCGGGCGTGAGCTGTACGACCGCCGCACCGGCCTGATCGCGGCCGCGTTCGGCGCCGCTTCCCCGCTGCTCATCTGGTACGCGCAAGAGGCGCGGATGTACGCCTTCGTGACGCTCTTCGGACTGCTCGCCCTGCTGACGCAGCTGCGGGTGATCCGCAACGGGACCATGCTCAACTGGGCGCTCTACATCCTCGCTACCGCGGCGCTCCTCTGGTCCCACTACTTCGGCCTCCTCCTGATTGGGGTGCAGCAGCTCATCTTCGTGGGGGTCCTCATCCACCGGCGGCAGACGGGGGAGCCGGTCAAGGGGCTGGCCATGGGCTTCGCCTACTCCGCCGCGGTGCTCGCTATGCAGCTCGTGCCTCTGGCCGTGTTCGCACAGAACCAGTTCGATTCGACCGGCGCAGCGCTCGGCTCCCCGAGCGGCACCTACGACTCCCTGTCCTTCTACGCCGTCGTCGCCAACATGGCCTGGGCGCTCTGGGGCTACCACCCGGACGGAATCACCGAGCTGCTGGCCGCGATGTGGCCGCTGTTCCTGCTCCTCTCGCTGCTCTTGCTCGGCCGCGGCGGCTCGCGTCAAACGATCATCCTCGCCGCCGCCGCCCTCGTCCCCATCGTGCTTCTGCTTGGCGTAGCGGCGTTCGACCGCGAGCTGTTCGAGGTGCGCTACTTCCTAATAGCCGTGCCGCTGCTGCTACTGCTCGCCGCGCGGCTCGTCACCGGGTGGATCCGCAAACCGTCCGCGCGGTTGCTCGTCGCCGGCGGCGTCATCGTCACCTTGCTCATCGGCCTGGCCGATCAGCAGACGGACAACGACAACCCCCGGCTGTTCGACTTCCGCGGCGCGATCGACGAGATCAAAGCGGACGCCGGGCCCAAGAGCCTGGTCGTCTACGAGCCGCCCGACATGCGCTACGTGCTGGAGTACTACGCGCCCGACATCAAGAGGCGGGCCATTCGCCGCGGACTGCCCAAACGGAGGGAGGGAAGCCCCGTCTTCGTCCTCGCCTCGTTCCAGGACAACAAGCTCTTCTTCAACAGGACAAACAAGGTGGTGGGACAGCTCGACTTCTTCAGGAAGCGCGTGAAGCGGGTCAAGAAGGCCCAAACGACGGTCTGGGAGTTCCGATGAGCAGCCGCCCCTGGGACGTCCGTCTGCGGAAGCTGACGTGGGACCCCGTGCCGAGCACGATCAGCGTGCGCAAGCGAGTGCGCATCCTAATGCTCCTCGGGCTGCCCTTCGCCGTGTGGTACTTCGGCTGGCTGCTCAACCCCGACCGGATCGGCACCCCCTACCTCTACGGCATCCTGATCCTGGCCGAGCTCTTCAACCTCATGCAGGCGCTCGGCTTCTGGTGGACGTGCGCCAACGAAAAGGTGCGGGAGAAGAAGCCACCGACTCAACCGGTGTCGGTCGACGTCTACATCCCCGTCTACAAGGAGCCGCCGGAGATCGTCGACCTGACGGTGGCCGCCGCCGTCGGCCTGCGAGGCCACGACGTGAGGGTCCACGTGCTCGACGACGGCAACGATCCGGAAATGGCCGCCCTCGCCGCCCGCTACGGCGTCGGCTACATCACCCGCGAGGAGCACACCGGTGCCAAGGCGGGCAACATCAACCACGCCCTCACCAAGACCAGTGGCGAGTTCATCGCCGTCTTCGACTCGGACCACGTGGCGGACCCCGGATTCCTCGAGGCCACCCTAGGGCACATGGACGACCCCAGCATCGCGTTCGTGCAGACGCCGCAGTACTACGCCAACGGGCACACGAGTCGCATCGCGGCGGCGTCTTGGGCGCAGCAGGCGTTGTTCTTCGGCGCCATCGCCCGCGGCAAAGACGGGCTCGACGCCGTGTTCTGCTGCGGGACGAACGTGCTGTTCCGCCGCGCCGCCTTGGAGGGCGTGGGCGGCTTCCCCACGAACTCGCTCACCGAGGACTTCGAGCTCTCGATCGTCATGCACGAGAAGGGCTGGCGCTCGGCGTACGTCCCGGACGTACTCGCCCGCGGCCTCGGGCCCGAGGACACGGCCGCGTACGTCTCCCAGCAGCAGCGATGGGCCAGGGGCTGCCTGTCGGGCCTCCCGCGCGCGTTCCGGGCGAAGCTCCCCTTCCAGAAGAAGGCGCAGTATCTGCTCTCGGGCCTGTACTTCCTCTCGGGCTGGACCGTTCTCATCTACATGAGCTTCCCGGTGGTCCGTCTCCTCGGCGGCGGCCAGCCCATCGGCGGCATCAACGCTCCGGAGTTCCTGCTTCACTTCGTGCCCTATTACGCCGTTGCGCTCACTACGGCGGCGCTCGCCGGCGCGGGCTCCTACACGTTCGCGGCCTTTGCCCTGGCTGCCGCCAACTTCTGGATCCACATCCTGGCCTCGATCTACACGGTGCTGCGCAAGAGCGGCTCCTTCGTGGTGACCCCCAAGGAGGGCGCCGCGGTGCGCCAGCCACGCGCGGTGTGGCCGGCGCTCGCGGCCGTCGGCGTGCTGGCCCTGGCCTGCATCTATGGGCTCTTACGCAGCCAAGACGCCGCCACGATCAACAACGTCTCCTTCGCCGCCTTTCACATATCGGTGCTCATGACCGGCTGCTGGGCGGCGCTCGAGAAACCCCGAGCTGCGGCCCCCGAGCCGGTCGAGCCCGCCGAGGTTGCCGCCTGAGACGGCGCGTGCGGGACGTGGTCGCCGTGGTGCTCACGCTGGCGCTGGGAGCGACCGCGCTGGGCTTTATCGTCGGCTGCGGTGGGGGGAAGAGCTCCGATGGCTCCTCGGGTTCCCAGTCCCAGAAGGGGGGGCCCGATGCCGCCGCCCGACGCTTCCTGGACCGCTACGTCACCTCGGACGGACGGGTCCAGCGGATCGACCAGGGAGGCGATACGGTCGGCGAGGGACAGGCCTACGGCATGTTGATCGCGGCCGCCGCCGGCGACGAGGAGCGCTTCGACGCCATCTGGCGGTGGACGAAGGACAACATTCGGCGCCCCGACGGGTTGATCTCGTTCCTATGGCGGGACGGTCGCGTCCAAGACCCCGAGGCGGCGTCCGACGCCGACGTGGACGCCGCCCGCGCGCTGCTCGTCGCCGCGTGCCGCTTCCGTCGCCCCGTTCTGCGCCGGGAGGCCTTGGAGCTGGCGCGGGCCATCATGAAGGTGGAGACCGCTCCGTCCCAGGGCGCCCCGGTGCTTGTCGCCGGTCCCTGGGCACGCAAGCAGCCGATCACGCTGAACCCCAGCTACTTCTCGCCCGCCACGTTCGCGGCGCTGGGGGCCGCGTCAGGCGACGGCGCCTGGGGCAGCCTGTCGAAGAGCTCACGTTCCATCACCGACAAGCTGATGCAAGCGCCGTCGCGGCTGCCGCCGGACTGGGCGAGGCTCGAGGGAGCCAAGCCCGTGCCGATCGGCCGCCCGGACAACCCGGACGCGACTCCACAGTTCGGCTTCGACGCCGTGCGCACCCTCGTGCGCATGGCCGAGGATCCGGACCCGGCGGGCAGGCAGATCGCCGCCCGAGCGTGGCCCGTCTTCGATGGTCAGGACCCCCGCAACCTGCCGGTCGAGCACGACCTCACCGGCAAGCCAAGCGGTGGCAGCATCCATCCTGTCGTGCTCGTGGCCGCGGCCGGGGCCGCCGATGCCGCCGGCCAGACCGCCGCCCGCGACCGGCTGCTGGCCGAGGCCGAGGCCCTTGACAAGCGTTCGCCGACCTACTACGGCGCGGCCTGGGTGGCCATCGGCGGGTACATGCTCACCACGAACAAGCTGGACAGCTGTCCGTCGTAGGCGCCGCCCGGTGTCGGCGGCTCACTGCGGCTCGCCCGCAGCCTCGAGCGCTGCCGCCCGGAAGGCCGTGGCAGAGGGACGGGCGTCGGGGGCCTTTGCCATCGCGCGGCGAATCAGGTCGTCGAGCGCCGGGGACACCTCGGGGCGCCGTTCGCGTACCGACGGCGGCTCGGCGTTGACGTGGGCCCACATCTTGGCCATCCCGCCCTTCTGGCTCGCGAATGGGGGCTCGCCCGTGAGCATCTCGAAGAGCACGCAGGCGAGGCCGTAGACATCGCCTCGCGCGTCGGGCAGGTTGCCCTCGATCTGCTCCGGCGCCACGTAGTCGACCGTCCCCAGCATCTGGTCCATCGCTGTCAGCCCCGACGCCGTCCCTGCCCGCTTGGCCAGGCCGAAGTCCGTGAGGTAGACATGATCTTCGGGCGTCAGGATGACGTTGGAGGCCTTGATGTCCCTGTGGACGAGCCCCTTCTCGTGGGCCACCTCGAGCGCCGAGGCGATCTGGGCGGCGACCCGCGCCGCCCGTTCCGGCTCCATAGGGCCGTCCTGCCGGATCAGGGTGCCGAGCTCGGTGCCGTCCACCCAGCGCGTGACGATGTAGACCGTTCCGTCCTCCTCGCCGGCCCCGTACAGCGGGACGACGTTGGGGTGGTCGAGCGCGGCCACCGTCCTCGCCTCGCGGCGTAGACGCTCGCGAATCACGGGGTCACTCGCCACCTCGGGATCCACCAGCTTCAGCGCGACCGGCCGGTTGAGCCGCAGCTGGCGTGCGCGGTAGAGGATCCCGATCCCGCCCGCGCCGACGACGCCCTCGACCTCGTAGCCGGCAATGCTGGAGCCGGGAGAGAGCACCTAGAGGTCGCGCTCGGAGATCAGGCCGCCCTGGAACGCCCGTTCGACCAGGCGAACTCGTTTCTGGTCCGGGCGCAGCTCCTCGATGCCGAACTTCGCATACAGCACCCTCAGATGGGTGCTCACCGCTCTGACGGACAAGAAGAGCTCCTCGGCGATCTGCTCGTTGGTAGCGGGGCTGGCGAAGCCGCTCCCGTCCCTGTAGGGGCGGCACAGCGCCACCAGGACGCGGCGCTGGCTGCTGGAGAGGTTGACCGCCGGCTCGGCCTCGCCTGCGACCGCCGGCCCCGGTTGTTCCTCGCCACGAGGAGAGCGAAAGGTCACCATGGTCGCGCCGAATCGCACGGTGTCGCCATCGTTCAGGCGACGCCGGCCGCTCAGGCGCTCGCCGTTGACGAACGTGCCGTTGGTCGAGAGGCCATCGTCGACGAGCGTCCAGTCGTCCCCGACGCGCTCGAACCGTGCGTGCAGGCGCGAGACCTGATCGTCCCAGTCGAGCAGGAGGTCCGAGGACGGGCGGCGTCCGACCGAGGCCTGCCGCAGGCCGGGCTCGAAGGAGAACTGCTGCTCCCTGTCGTCGCGGTCTCTGTAGAGGAGGAACGGCTGGCCGGCCCCTTTGGCCTGCGTGGGAGGGTTCGCGGACACGCTGCCCATTATGGCCCGCTAGTCCGCATCGGTCTCGGACGGCGCCGCCCAGTGGGTGGGGCGCTGTCCCAGAGACGTCACCTGGCCGGGCTGGACCGATATCGCCTGCTCGTCCGCGGCTGGAGACCGGAAGAGGACGACGGTATCGCCAAAGCGAAGCACGTCACCGTCGCGGAGCGGATGCCGCCCTCTGACGCGCCGGCCATTGAGATAGGAGCCGTTGCGAGAGCCCTCGTCGACGAGCGTCCAGCCCTCCGGCGCGCGGCGCAGCTCCGCATGCCGACGCGAGACATCGTTGTCCCAGGAGAGCGCGACGTCGTTCTCGACTCGCCGGCCAATGGTGATCGCGGACTCCTCGTCGTCGAGGCTCACGACGTGCTGCTTCCCGGTGGCGTCGTGGAAGACGACGAAGGTGCGACCGCGACGCTCGCTCTCGATGCGATCGTGGAGCAGTACGTCGGCGCGGGTCAGCTGCCCGGTCTCGGCCAAGGCGATCCCGAGCTTGAGCGTGAGATCTCGCCGTGTCGGATCGTCGTCGGGCAGGAGCGAGACCGCTCGCTCGAGCAGGTTGACCGCGGGGGGAATGTCGCCGCGGGCGAGGGCGCGGCGCCCGGACGTCCCGAGTCGACCGGCGGCACGGGTCGCGAGCTCGCGGCCTAGCTGGTCGATGGGGCCGAGCTCTGTCCGATAGCGATAGGCCCGCTCGAGGTGATACCCCAGCATCTCCTCGTACTCGCTCGCGCGTTCTCCCGCCGCGCCCTCAAGCCAGTCCGCGAACCGCGCGTGTATGTCGGCGCGGACCTCCTTGAGAATTCCCCGGTAGGCCACGTCGCGGAGCAGCATGTGCTTGAAGCTGAAGGTCGGCTCGCCCGCGAAGCGCCCGCCGTCCGGCTGGATGAGGTCCTTCCCCACCAGCGCGCGCAGGTGTCGATCGAGCTCGGATCGGTCGTCGTCGCCGCCCAGCTCGAAGACTGCTCCGCCGCCAAACGACCCGCCGACGACCGCGGCGGCCTCGACGACGGCGCGCTCGGCCGGATCGAGCCGCTCGAGTCGGGCCGCCAACAGGGCGTGGATGGTGGGCGGCACCGAGAGCGTGGACAGCTCGTGAGCCCACGAGGAGCTCGCCTCGTCGCCCTTCAGCTGACGCTCGTCGGCGAGCATGCGCACGAGCTCCTCGACGAAGAGCGGGTTTCCCCCGCCGGCGGTGAAGACCCGCTGCGAGAGCTCGGAGGCCGCGGTGGCGTCGCCGATCAGGTGCTCGATCAGCGCGCGGCTCTCGTCGCCGCTCAATGGCTGCAGCTCCATCCTGCTGGCGCCGGCCAGGGCGCCGGCAAAGTCGGGACTGGCGTCGAGCAGCTCAGGCCGGGCGATGGCCACGATCAAGATCGGGACTCCCCGGATCGTCCCCGCCAGGTACTTGACCAGCTCGAGGAAGGTGGGCTCAGCCCAGTGGAGGTCCTCGAAAAGGACGACGAGCGGCTGCTGGGCTGCGGCCGCCTCGAGGAGCTTCCGGACGGCCCAGGCGGTCTCCGTCGGGTACGCCGCGGCGTCGGACAACCCGACTGCCCCGCCCACGCGCTCGACGATGGTGGCCTTGTCGTCGCCTTCCGGAAGGAGGCGCGCAATCTTCGACTGTGCTTCCTCCGAGCTCTCGCGGTCATCCGTGCCCGCCAGCCCTTCGACGACCTCGCGCAAGGGCCAGAAGGTGAGACCGTCTCCATAGGAGAGGCAGCGCCCGACGACGATCGTGGCAGCTCCGCCAAGCGTGTCCGTGAACTCCTTCGTCAGGCGGGACTTCCCGATCCCAGCGGGCCCCACGACGGTCACCAGCTCGCAGGTTCGCTCCAAGATCGTGCGCTCGAAGGCCTCTCGCAGGAGGGCCAGCTCGCGCTCGCGCCCCACCAAGGGCAGGCTCGGCCGTCCGCCGAGCCCCGCGTGATCCGCGACCTCGATCAGCCGGAAGGCCGGCACCGGATCGCTCTTCCCCTTGAGGTCCAAGGGCGCCACCGCCTCGACCCGCACCGCGTCACGGACGAGCTGGAAGGTCTGCTCGCCAATGAGGATCTCGCCGGCCCCCGCCGCCTGCTCGAATCGGGCGGCGACGTTCACGGCGTCTCCGGTCGCGAAGCCGTGACCACGCGACGGATCGCCGGCGATGACCTCGCCCGTGTTCACACCGGTTCGAACCCGCAGCTGCACGCCCCATCGGGCCTGGAGCTGCTCATTGAGCTCCTCCAGTGCCGTCCGCATCTCCGCCGCCGCTCGCACCGCGCGCAACGCGTCGTCCTCGCGCACCGTGGGGATGCCGAAGACCGCCATGACCGCGTCCCCGATGAACTTCTCGACGGTGCCGCCGTGGCGCTCCAAGGCGTCGCTCATGGCCTTGAAGTAGCGATTGATCATCTGGCGAACGGACTCGGGGTCGAGCCTCTCCCCGAGGCTCGTCGAGCCGGAGAGGTCGCAGAACACGATGGTCACGACCTTCCGGACCTCCTGGCGGGACGGCGTCGCGGAAGCGAGCGCCATCCCGCACGCCGGGCAGAATCGCGCGCCCTCGGGCCCTTCCTCGCCACAGTTTGGACAGGCGCGCACGGCAAAAGTCTAAGCCTGGTTTCCCTGGCCGAGTAGGGCTAGGGTTCGTGCTGATGGCCGGCGAGCAGCTGCAGGTGACCGAGGGCAAGGAGCGCGGCAAGCGCGTGATAGTGGATACCGATCTCCTGATCGGCCGGGCAGCCCCCGAGGAGGACGGAAGGCTCGGGGACGATCCCGAGATCTCGCGCCGACATGCACGGGTCTCGCGCGGGCCCGACGGAGAGCTCACGATCGAGGATCTCCGGTCGGCGAACGGGACGTTCGTGAACGACGAGCGCATCGCCGGCCCGCGCAGGCTGCATCCCGGCGACGTCGTCAGGATGGGCCAGACGATCCTTCAGGTGACCGATGTATCGAGCTCGGCTACGCATCAGGTGCCGCAGCCGGCAGGAGCCCCCGCCGCAGAGCCCCCCGAGGCCGCGCAGGAGTTATTGGTCACCGCCGGCGCGGCGCCGGGCCGGCGGCTCGCCCTAACCGACGAGTTCGTCATCGGCCGGGCAGTAGAGGGAGAGGGGAGGCTGGGCGACGATCGCGAGCTGTCACGGCGCCACGCGCGCGTTTCCCGCGACGCAAGCGGCCGGCTGACCATCGAGGACCTCGGGTCGGCCAACGGGACGTTCGTGAACGGTGAGCGCGTGCGCGAGCGCCAGCCGCTCAAGGTGGGCGACTCGATCCGGGTAGGCAGGACGACCCTGCAGTTGACCGACGTCGCGCAAGCGCCCGCGCCCCCGGCCTCGGTGCCGGCGCCCCCAGCATCGGTCCCCCCAAGCCCGCCCCCGGCCCCGGCCAGCGCGCCCCCCACACCGGAGGATGTCGAAATCGCCGCACGCAGGGAGGATTTGCCCACCGAGCTCCCCCTGGGTGCCGTCTTCGCAGGGTGCCGTGTCGAGGAGGTCATCGGCCGCGGAGACATGGGCGTCGTGTACGGGGCCGAGGAGCTCGCACTCCAGCGGCGAGTGGCTCTCAAGCTCATCCTGCCCGAGCACTCCGCGGAGGAGCGCTATCGCAAGCGGTTTCAGCGCGAGTCGCTGGTCGCTGCCGCGATCGACCACCCCAATGTCATCCCCATCCTCGATGCGGGAGACGAGGACGGCGTGCTCTACATCACGATGCGCCTCGTGGAGGGCACGGACCTGCGCACGCTGATCTCCGAGCAGGGCCGCCTCGACCCGCTACGGGGCGCGCGCATCGTCCGCCAGGTCGGCGCCGCGCTCGACGCAGCGCACGCGCGGGGGCTGCTGCACCGCGACGTAAAGCCCCCCAATGTCCTGCTCGCCCGCGAGGACCACGTATACCTGAGCGACTTCGGGCTGGCCAAGCGTGCCGACGAGGAAGGCGGAATGACCCGACAGGGGTCGATCGTGGCGCGAGCCGAGTACGTGGCCCCCGAGCAGATCTTGAATGAGCGCGTCGACGCGCTCGCCGACATCTACGCGCTGGGCTGCCTGCTCTATGAGGCCCTCACCGGGGAGGCCCCGTTTGCCAGATGGAAGGAGGGCCCTGCGGAGCTCGCCCACCTCAACGCCCCGCGCCCATCGCCCCGCGAGCTGTCTCCCGACCTGCCCCGCGAGTTCGACGAGGTCGTGCACCGGGCGATGGCGCAGGAGCCAAGCGAGCGCTATCCATCGGCGGGCGACCTCGGGGAAGCCGCGCTCGTGGCCGCGGGTGGGCTGCGAAAGGCGAGTCCGTGGTCCGTCGTGGCCACGGGCGAGGCGGCGCCACCTGCGCCGGGGGCCGAGCCTCCGGAGGCGGTCCGGGCGGCGTCCGCCGTGCCGTACGGCGTTGAGCCTCCGTCCTCTCCCCACGAGCCGGCGTCCAACGGCCACGCCGACGCGGGCGGGATCGGCCGGCCCGACACGCTTCGCTGGGCGATCGCGCTCGGCTTCCTGGCGATCGTGTTTGTCGGCATGATTGCCGCGCTTGGCGCCATCTCAAGCCTCTGACGATCCGGTCGCCCATCGCACCGCCACCACCGGGTGGGATGAACGGCACCTTCGGGCGACGCGGGGCTTGCTTCATTCGCCCGACAGCACATAGCATGGGGTTCATGGACTCGGACCGGCCCACCGGTGGCGCAATGGTGCAGTATTTTGAGCGCTACTCCGGGTGGCGACGAGCTTGACCTGTGGTGGGGCATAGTGGGTGAGGCATCCGATCGCTTGACCTCTCTCGAGCCGGGCGCGCTGTTCGCGGGCTACCGCATCGAAGGACTGATCGACCGTGGCGGGAT
>DATFQM010000010.1:0-3351 GCA_035264265.1 Thermoleophilaceae bacterium | reverse complement strand
CGTGGCTGTCGGGTAAAGCCTGCGCTTGAGTCGCGTGCGCCGTGGGTCGGAGCGGGGGCGCTCGGGCGGAAGGATGCCGCCCGGCCCGGGCTTAGGTCGCGACAGCGGCTGTCCGGTGGTAGTGCAGCTTGAGGAGGTTGTGGCTGGCGCCGAACAGCCGCCACTCCGACCTCACGGCCGACCTTCCGCGGCGTAAGAAGCGGTCTAGCCGTCGGTTGAACTTCATCTGCCCGAACACCGGCTCGACCGTCTCCCGGCGTTTTCGGTAGAGCGCCTTGCCGTGGTCGGTTGAGAGCACGCGGCGCATGAAGGCGTAGAGCCCTCCGTCCCATCCCGGGCGGGCGCCCTGGCGCAGGCCCGCGTCGGGCGGAATCAGCACCTGGATGCCGCGGCCGACGACGTTTTCCATCTGGCGCTTGTGCCAGTAGCCGGCGTCGGCGATCACCACCTCCGGCGATTCCGCGCCGGCGGCTGCGAGCTCGCGCTCGGTGGCGTCCACCATCGGCTCGAGGTGGCCGAAGTCGGGCGACTCAAGCGTCACCTCGGCCGCCACCACGATCTGCTGCTCGTTCACCGCCGCCTGCGCGTTGTAGCCCTGGACCGCCTTCTGGCCGAGCGTCTTGACCAGCCGCGAGTCGGGGTCGGTCGTGTTGATGGTCCCCGCCGGCAGCTCGGGCGGCCGGTAGGGCTTGGTCGAGCCGGGCGCCATCCGGCGCGTGCCGTCGCGGGCAGTGCCGCGCTCGCGCCAGGCCTCGTAGGCCGCGTTTGCCTGGTGCTCGACCTCAAGCTCCTCCTCCAGCCGGCGGGCCGACTCCGCAAGCCGCGCCGCTCGCGAGCGTGGAACCGGCCGCCCCTCGCTTGCGCGCCGCTCCTCGAGCGCGCGGCGCCCCTCGCGCAGCCAGGCCCGCCGCCCGTGGGCGCGGGTGACAAAGCGCTCGGGGTCGAGCTCCGCCAGCACGCCTTCGGGCGCCTCGGTCTGTGCCTCCGCATCGCGCTCACTCGCACGCTCGCGCTCGAGTTCGTCCCTTGCCTGGCGCAATGCGGCGCGCCTGCCCGCACTCGTGCGCAGCCGCTCGGGCAGCTCGTCGCCGCGCGCCTCGCCATACAGCTCGTCCTCGCGGCGGTCCGTCTCCGCAGCCTCGGCCAGGATCTCGCGCGCGATCTGCTCGTAGCCGCGGTTGGCGGTGCGCGAGGCGTTCGCGTGGACCTTCGTGCCGTCGATCGCGACCACCCCGACCCTGACCAATCCCGCCTTCCGGCACAGGGAAAGGACCGACGTGAACAGCTCTGCGAGCGCGGTTTCGTGGCGGCGACGAAACTCCGCGATCGTCGAGTGGTCGGGGACGTGGTTCGCGCAGATCACGCGGTAGGCGACGTCCTCCTGGCACTCGCGCTCGATCCCGCGTGACGAGCGGTTTCCCTTCGCGTAGGCGTAGAGAAGCAGCGCCACCATCATGCTTGGGTCATAGGCGGGGCGACCATGGCCGTCGGGGCGGTAGTCGGCGTAGAAGTCGCAGAGATCCATCTCCTCGACCGCCTCCAGGATCGTCCACACCAGATGGTCCTCGGGCACCCAGTCGCGCAGCGACGGAGGCATCAAAAAGCCCTGCTCACGGTATTGCGGTAGGGACCGCCGTTGCCGGCGGCCCCCCGCGCAGATCCCAGCGTGCGCCTCTAGCGCACTGGGCTCCTGCCTTGGGTTCTGGCGTCGAAGCGCTCGTCCGGCCAGGGATGCAGGATGCGGGGGATGGGTAGCCAGTGGTCGGCGATGCGGCGCATCCGGTTCCAGTTCACACGGGACCGTTGGCCGCGGCGACTGAGCGCCCGCCGCCAGTGCCGTGTGACCCCGTTGCGGAAGGCCGTGATCGCCTGGCTGTTGTCGGGCACGGCGTAATAGGCGCTGTGGCCGCGCACCACGCTCTCGAGCCATCGCCCTTGCTCGGCTATGGGCAGGTGCCGGCGTCGCATCAGCTCGGTCTTGACCTCGCGCAGCTTCGCCCGCAGCCGCTTCTTGCTCGTGATCCGCTGAAGCTTGAACCACCGGTTCCTCGACTTCGCGCAAATGTGCGTGAACCCGAGAAACTCGAACGTTTCAGGCTTCGGGAGCCCCCGCGCCTCTCGACTCTGAGCGGCGAACCGCCCGAACTCGATCAGCCGCGTCTTCTCCTCGCGCAGCCCCAGGCCGAACTTCGCGAACCGCTCGCGAACACCAGCCCAGAACCGCTCGGCGTCAGCACGATGCTGGAAGCCCACCACGAAGTCGTCCGCGTAGCGCACGACGATCACCTCGCCGCGCGCGTGACGACGTCTCCATCGGTGGACCCACAGGTCGAAGACGTAGTGCAGGTACACGTTCGCCAAGAGCGTCGAGACCGACGCCCCCTGCGGCGTGCCCTCCACCGTCTCCGACCACCTCCCATCCTCGACGACCCCCGCCCTCAGCCACTTCTGGATCAGGCGCAGGACCCGTTTGTCCGCTAACCGGTGCTCGAGGAACCTCTCAAGCCACGAGTGGTCGAGGCTTGAGAAGTAGTCGCGGATGTCCGCATCGAGCACCCAGTTCACCTTCCTCCGCTTGATCCCGGTCGCGAGCGCATCCAACGCTTGATGCGGGGAGCGCCCCGGCCGGAACCCGTAGGAGAAGCCGACGAAGTCGCACTCGTAGATCGCGTTCAGCACCCCGACCACCGCCCGCTGGACGATCTTGTCCTCCAACGCGGCGACTCCGAGCGGCCTGAGCCGCCCGTCGGCCTTCGGGATGTAGCTCCTGCGAGACGGCCTCGCCCGGTACGCGCCCCTGTGGACCCGGGCATGCAGATCCCGAAGGTTCGCTCCGAGGTCCCGCCCGTATTCCCGCCACGTCAGCCCGTCAACACCTGGCGCGGCACCGGGACGAATCGCCCGATACGCCTGCTCCAGACGCTCGACGGTCACGTGGTGCAGGAGCGCGGTGAACCGCACGTCCTTGTCCTTCCGCGCCACCCGGCGCACGCGGCCCAGCTCATTCGACACGCTCGCTCCGGCTCTGCGTCCGGGGCGCGTTTCGCTGACCGCATTCCCCTCGGCCGGTCCCCTTCCCTCCACCACCTCCGCGGTCACCGCGGTGGCGTTGTTCGGCGGCTTCGCAGGTACTACGGGACCGTCTGACTTCCCACGACCGTCCATCGAGGGATTACGGCCTGAGCCTTGCCCTCACGACCCGCCCCACAGGACGGGTGGTCGCGGGACCTCCCGGTTCTCGCGCATGGAGATTCCGTACGTGCACAGGTTCTTAGACCGCGCGGGGTCCAGCAGCGACTCGCGATAACGCCGCTGCCGGTGTGGCCTTCCGCCCAATGTGACGGCGTCGGC
>DATFQM010000009.1:0-2931 GCA_035264265.1 Thermoleophilaceae bacterium | reverse complement strand
GCGCCCAGCCTGAGCGCGGCCCGCACGGGCGGGTCGAGCTTTCGTACCGGCCGGCGGCCGAGGGTCTCGATCGCGTGATCGAGTGGCCTGACGAGCTGCACGGTTCCGTAGGCCAGCTGCATGGCGAAGGCGCGGTCGCGCGCATCCAGCCCCTCCGCCAGGGCTCGGAACGCGCGGTCGGCATAGGCAGCCTCCTCGAAGACGCGCCGAACGACCTCGTGGGCAACCCCGCGGGCGCTCAGGGTCAGAACTCCTTTCAGGATGGGGCCTCGCCGCCTGAGCGCGATTCAGCCGGCTCAGGTCTCATTCTGAATGGAGTTCTATCGGCGTCCGCGTAGGTACTCCTCCGCGGTCATGCGCTTGCCGCCCTCGCGTTGCACGTCGAGCACCTCGACGCCGTCCGCGACCAGCAGGGAATCCTCCCGCGCCGGTCGGGCGCGCCAGACCAGCAGCCGACGCCCGTCGACGAGCCCCCGCGCGCCGATGTGCGGCGCCAGTGCGCGGATCTGGTTGAGCGTCTCCTCGGGAGGCCGCGACCAGTCGATCTCCCGGTCGGCGCCCGTGATCTTCTCCGCGTAGGTCGCGCCGTCAGGCTGCGGCACGAACGTGGGCTCGGCAAAGACTTCGCCGAGGAGCTCCACTCCGAGCTGAGCCGCTCGCCCGAACACGATGGAGGAGTCGTCCTCGGGCCCGATCGGAAAGCGGCGCTGGGCCGCGATCGGCCCCGCGTCCAGATCTGCCGTCGTCTTGTGGATGGTCACGCCGGTCTCGCGGTCGCCGGCCATGATCGCCCGCTCGACCGGCGCCGCGCCGCGCCAGCGCGGGAGGAGGGAAGGATGGACGTTCAGCCAGAGACGTTCCGCGAGGAGCTTCTCCGGGACGAGGACGCCGTAGCCGGCGATGACGACGACTCGGGCTTCGCCGGGAAAGGCGGTGAGACGGTCGGGCTGCTCGACCGGAATGTCGAAGCGCTTCGCGCTCTCCTTCGCGGGTGGCGCGGCCCTCTTGCGCCCGCGTCCCTGCGGCTTGTCCGGCCGCGTCAGCAGCAGCTCGATGTCGTATCCGCGCCCGGCTAGCCCTTCGAGGATCGCTGCCCCGAAGGGCGCGGTCGCGGCCACCGCGATGCGCATCGCTAGTGCCTCGCTACCCGACCGGGCCGAGGACGGGCTGGGGGCGGAGCTGGGCGAGCGCGGCGCGGCGCTGCTCCGGGGTCGTCCGGTCGATGATCAAAACGCCGTCGAGATGGTCGAGCTCGTGCGAGATCACCCTCGCCTCCAGTCCTTCCGCTTCGATGCTGATTGGCTCTCCTTCCGGGGACGAAGCTTCGATCTTGAGGGCGGTTGGACGCTCGACCTCGACGACGACGGTGGCGGCACCCAGCGAGAGGCAACCCTCGTCGGCCGCCTCGATCTCTTCGCCCGTGGAGACGACCCGCGGGTTCACGAGCGCTACGACCGGCTCCTCCTCCTCCTTCCGGTAGACGAGAATCCGCCTGAGGACGCCGAGCTGGGGTGCCGCGAGCCCGACGCCGCGCGCTTCGTCCATGAGTAGGGTCATGCGCTCGACGAGCCCGGTGACCGACTCGTCGAGGTCGCCCACCTCATTAGCCTTCATCCGCAGAACCGGGTCCGGATATTGGCGAATGAGGGAAAGCGCGGCCCGACGCCGGGCTTCACGCTCGGCGTCGAGCTCCTCGCTTCGAATCTGCCCTTCGACCTCACCCATCAGGGCAAAGCTTATCGAGGGCGAACCCGTGTTCTACCTACACAGGGCCGACCGCGGTGCTTCGCCGCGGGCCGACCATGCGGCTCCAGATCGCGACCAGGACGACCGCGACAACGACCGCGAGGATCCAGCCGAGGATCCCACCGCCGACGAGCCAGAACACGAGCAGGGTCGATGCAATGCCGATCACGATCGTCATGAGGATCCCCATCGGATCGGGACCCGGGTGGACGAACCGCCCGAGCGCTCCGACGACGAGGCCGACGATGATCAGCCCGATGATCTCTCCGATGCTCATGGCGACTGTGATTCCCGGCCTCTTCAGGCCGAAAACGTCTTAGGAAAGGCCCTGCGGATCGACGTCGACCGAGGCGCTCAGGCCGTCCTTGCGCATCGCCGGCGCCGCAGCGCTGAGCAATCGGGCCGCGAGCGCCGCCAGCGGCCGCGGGCTGCCCGTTTTCGCCAGAAGCTGAGCCCGGTGGCGGCCACGTAGGCGGAGCAGAGGAGCAGGCCCGAGGAGCTCTGCCTCCCCCCCGGCCCGCTCCAGCTCCGCCCGGAGCTCGCCGAGCACTGCGTTTGGGCCTGCTGCGTCAGGGCCCGAGACGACGATGCGGAGAAGGTGTCGGAAGGGCGGGTAGCCCAGCTCCCGCCTGCGCTCGAGCTCCCCCGCCAGGAACTCCTCCACCGCATGGCGGGCCGCCAGCGCAACCGGCCGCGAGTCGGGCTGGTAGGTCTGGACGATCACGCGGCCGGGAGCGTCCCGACCGCTCCGCCCCGCCAGCTGGGTGACGAGCTGGAAGGTGCGCTCCTCGGCGCGAAAGTCAGGCGTGGCCATTCCGGTGTCCGCGTCCACCACCGCAGCGAGCGACACGCCCTCGAAATGGTGACCCTTCGCCACCATCTGCGTGCCCAGGAGTACGGCCCGGTCCGCGGCCGCGAAGCGCGCGAGCCTCTCGGCCAAGAAGGCGGGCTTGGCCACCGCGTCCGCGTCGAGGCGGAAGAGCTCGAGCTCGGGAAGCTGGGCGGCGAGCTCGGCCTCGAGCCGCTCGGTGCCCGCTCCGAGGCGGGCGAGCTCCGGCGAGCCGCAGTCGGGACACAGTGCGGGCTTGGTCTCGCGGCGGCCGCAGTGGTGGCAGTGGAGTAGCCCGTCCCCGTGCAGAGTCAGCGCAACGTCGCAGCTCTCGCAGCGGCGAGTGGCTCCGCAGG
>DATFQM010000008.1:0-11724 GCA_035264265.1 Thermoleophilaceae bacterium | reverse complement strand
CGCCAAGACCCTTCGCGACGTGGGCGTCGGGATCGTCAACTCTATCTTCGCCCTCGTCACCATCCTCATCCTCACGGCATTTCTGCTCGGCAGCGGCCGGCAGTGGGTCAATCGAGCATTGGCGCTCCAGCCTCCCGAGCGCCGCGAAAGGATTCGGCGAGCGCTCGATCACATGGCTCGGGCAGTCGGCGGCTATGTGGCCGGGGTGCTGCTCCAGGCGACCATCGCAGGCGTCCTCACGTACGTCGTCCTGACGATCCTCGGGGTGCCGTTCCGGGCCCCGCTCGCGGTGGTCGTGTTCTTGTTCGACCTGATCCCGCTCGTCGGGGCCACTATCGCGGCAGTGCTGGTCGGCATCGTCACCGTCTTCAACGACTTCCCGACGGTGACCATTATCTGGACCGTCTGGTCGATCGTCTACCAGCAGGTGGAGAACAGCGTCATCCAACCCCAGATACAGCGGCGCACCCTCCAGGTGCATCCCTTTGTGGTGATGGTGTCGGTCCTGTTCGGGGCGACCCTGCTCGGGGTCATCGGCGCCCTGGTGGCGATACCCGCCGCCGCATCGATCCAGATCGCGCTGCGCGAATGGTGGGAGTATCGCGCCGACCTCGAGAGGCCGGATGAGGGCGGTCCCCCGCCCGCAGAGCCCGGCCCGGCCGGCGCGCCGGCCTGACCCCGCGACGCTGAGCGTGTGCCACGATGCGACCCGTGCCACGCTCGCTGCTCGCAACAGCCGCCGTTGCGACCGGCGTAGCGCTGGTTGTCGCGGCCGCCCTCGCTCTCGCGGGGGCCATTGACGAGAACGGGTCACCCCCGCCGCCGGGGGCGGAGGCGCAGGGCGGGGGCGACACCGGGAGGATCGTCGATCGCGTCCGAGAGGGACTCGTGCTCGTAACCTCCCGGCGGGGACGGCGCGGCGCCTCCGGCTCCGGGTTCATGATCGACAGCGAGGGATTGATCCTCACGAGCCGCCAGACGGTCGCGCGGGGGCGCCGCATCGCGGTCCGGGCCGAAGGCGCCAGCGGACCGATCCGCGCCGAGCTGCTGGGGGCCGATCCGGCCACCGACATCGCCCTGCTCAAGATCCCGCGTGACGACGCGCGGGCGCTGCGGCCGCTCGGGCTGGCGTCCGACGAAGAGAGAGTGCGGATCGGGGAGCGTGTGGTGGCGGTGGGGACGCCGTTCGGGCTGGGCGGCACCGTCACCGCCGGAGTGGTGTCCGCCTTCGACCAGGAGCTGATGACGCCGCAAGGGCTCAGGATCGAGGGTGCCATCCAGACGGACGCGGCCACCGGTAGCGGAAACGTCGGCGGCCCCCTCGTGGACGGTGGGGGGAATGTCATCGGCATGAACGTGCAGGCACGGGAGCCGGCCGGTTTCGCCGTCCCGATTGAAACTGCTCGAGAGGTAGCGGACACGATCAAGTCGACGGGCAGCCTCGAGGCGCCCTACATCGGCATGGCCGGCGTCCCCCTGACCCCGGGCCTCGCCGAGCTGCTGGGGCTCGGCGTCGAGCACGGGCTTCTGATTCGCTCGGTTGCCCCCGGCGGCCCCGCGGACAGGGCGGGCGTGCACGGGGCCCGGCCGGGGCAGCCCGCCGGTGATGTGGTTCTGGCCATCGACGGCCAGGCCGTGAGGGAGCCGCGCGACGCCACGCGGATGGTGCTCGACCGCAAGCCCGGCGACAGAGTCGAGCTCCAGCTCGTGCGCGGGCGGCGCAAGCTCCGGCTCAGGTTGACGCTCGGCCGCTCCCCCGGCTAGCGCCGGCGGCCCCGGACCAGGGCGATGGTGGCGGCCACGCCCCCGCCGATCACGAAGCCCGCCACGGCCGCGCCTACCAGCGCGGTCTGCCGCTTGCGTGCGAGCTGCCGGCGCCAATCGGTCAGCTCCATCACCTTCGAGCGCAGGTCGTTGACCGAGAAGGCCAGCTCGCGCCGTGTTTCCTCGACCGACCCGCGGATCTCCGCCGGGCTGCGCGCCTCGGTGGCCATCAGGTGCTGACCTCTTCGCCCTTCTCCAGGGTGCGCCCGAGCTGGTCCCGCTCGATCGACTGACGCTCGAGCTCCTCGCGGGTGCGCTTGGCCTCCTCGATCGCGAGCTCCGGTGTGGGTGGGGTACCGCTGCGCAGCCAGCGCCTTGCCAGGAGGCCGGCCACGGCGGCAACCAGGATCAGGATGCCGGTCACGATTGCGAAGCCGGCCCAGAGCGCGCTGGTGACGTCGAGCAAGTCGTTGATGAACCAGGCAAGCGCCTGCAGGAACATGACGAAAGCGAAAACGAGGATCACACCGGCGGCCAGGCCCACGCCCGCGCCCTTCGTGAGCTTCGAAACCTTCTCGCGAACCTCGGCCTTGGCGAGCTCGATCTCCTCGCGTACGAGCAGCGAAGCCTTCTCTGAGACGTCGCTGACGATGTCGCCGAGGCTTTTCTCAGCGGTGTCGGGCGGGCGCAAGCCGTCGTTCATTTGCTTATCCGTTTCAGGATCTGGGCCAGCGCAAACCCGCCGACGAAGGCCGCGCCTACGAACAGCTCGGGCCGTTCGGCGAAGGGATCGGCGTCCGAGGCAGCGGCCTCGCGGTCGGCCGGCTCGCCGATCCCGGGCGTTTGCTCCTCGGTCACGGGCGTTTCGGACGGTGGGGTGTCAGCTTGGCCTGCCATCAGTCGATCGGTGGATCCTCATTGAAGACCCTTACCCAAATCTCCGTGGCGATGCGATTGCCGACGATCGACGTGAGCGCGCCGACGCCCGCCAGGAGCCCCGCCCACATTAGCCGCTTGACCAGCTGGTTCTGCATGTCCGGCGGATTCAACCAGACACGGCGGTGGCGCCGGCAGGTGCCGACTCGAGACCGCCGCAGATCGCCTCGACTACCAGGCCCTTGGCCCGCTCGAACTCCTCTTCCTTCTCGTTCAGCAGGTCGAAGATCCAGCCGGACAGGAGCTGCTCGATCGCGCCGTAGAAGCACATCGCGGCGAACTCGGCGGGGATGTCCGACTTGAAGGAGCCCTCCTCGCGCCCCCGCTCCACGATGCGCGCGATTCCGGCGTACGCCTCCTGGATCGTCTCGAGGTGCGCGGCCCCGAACGAGTGCGCCGACCGGGTGACCTCGACGATGATGACTTTCATCAGGTCCGGGTCGTGGCGGTAGGAGTCGATGATGAAGCTCGCGACTCTGTAGAGCTTTTCGCGCGCGGGCAGCTCCGGGTGCGAATCGATCTCGGCGATCGCGTCGAGCATGATCTGCCAACGCTCCAGAAAGAGCGTGTTGAGGATCTCCTCCTTGGAGTTGAAGTAGTGGTACACGAGGCCATAGGCCACCCCGGCCTCGTCGGCGACGTCCGAGACGCGGCAATGATGGAAGCCGCGGCGGGCGAAGACCCGGATCGCGGCGTCGAGGATCAAGCGACGCTTGTCCGTTGCCCTTCGGGCCGTGGCCATCAGGCCACGACTCCCTCCGGCCAGCGGTAGCTGGCGGGAACGCGGTTGGCGAGGCTCGGCAGCTTCTCGCGGAGCTCCTCCTGGCGCGCGAGGTCGAGGTCGGCGGCGACGAAGCACGCCTCGGGTCGGTCGGCGGAGGCGTCGGAGGCGCGCGCGAGCACCTCGCCCCATGGGCCGACGATCATCGAGCCGCCGAAGCTTTCATTGCCGGGGGGGTGGGTTCCGAACTGCCCGGCGGCCACCACGAAGGCCTGGTTCTCAATCGCCCGGGCCCGGATCAGAAGCTCCCAGTGCGCCTCGCCCGTCACCTTGGTGAAGGCAGCCGGGATCGCGATCACGCGCGACCCCCTGACGGCCAGGATCCTGTAGAGCTCCGGGAAGCGTAGGTCGTAGCAGACGCTCAGGCCAAGCGGGACACCTCCGACGTCGCTCACCACGATCTCGTTGCCCGGCTCCTCGGAGTCGGACTCGCGGTACACCTGGCCGCCCACCTCGACGTCGAACATGTGGATCTTGCGGTAGACGGCCTTGATTTCGCCGTCGGGGCCCACGTGCAGCGAGGTGTTCGAAAGCCTTTCCCTGCCCTCGCGACGCTCGACGAGCGAACCGGCGACGAGGTCGATCCCGAGCTCGCCCGCGGTCTCGCGGGCCCAACGGACCGTGGGACCCTCGAGCGCCTCGGCGCCCTCGCGCTGGTGCTCGTGAGTCCCCAGGAGGTTGAACTTCTCCGGGAGGACGACCAGCTCGGCGCCGTCGTCAGCGGCGGCTCGCGTGAGCCTGTCGGCCGCTGCCAGGTTGCTTTCCTTGTCCTCCGTCGAGTTGAGCTGAACGGCCGCCGCGCGCATCATCCCCCCTTGCGCCGCGGTTGACTGACGAGTCAATCTGCAGTGTACCGGGAGCGTGGGAAGTCTCCTCGGGCGGCTGTACGCTCACGCCCTGCCCCCGCTCGACCCCTCCTCATCGCTCGTTGCCCGGCGGCGGTGGGTCGCCCTCGGCACAATCGCAGCTTCAGCGCTGGCAACCGGGGCGATCGTGGGAGGCGGCCACGGCCACAGCTCCGCCTCCGGTGGCGACCTCAGGAAACGGACCTCGGCCCACGTGGGCTGGCGGCCCCACCCGGGGCCCGTCCCCATCCTGATGTACCACTTCATCGAGCGACCGCGGCCGGGTGTCCGCAATCCACTCCTGTACGTGAGCGGCCGGAGCTTCGCCGCCCAGATGCGCTGGCTCGACCGACACGGCTTCGACGGCGTGACGCTCGATCAGGTCGAGGATGGCTGGACGAAGGGAGCGCCGCTGCCCCGCCGGCCGATAGTCGTCTCCTTCGACGACGGTTACGTCAGTCAGTACATGACGGCGATGCCCATCCTGCGACGGCACCATTGGCCGGGAGTGCTCAGCCTCGCCGTGGGGAACATGAGGGTACGCGCGGGCCTGACCCCCACGGAGGTCCAGAGGCTGCTCGACGCCGGCTGGGAGCTCGCCTCGCACACGATCTCGCACGTCGATCTGAGGTTCGTCAGCAGGCGCCGCTTGCGGCACGAGGTGAGGGACTCGCGGCGCTTGCTCCGCTACGTCTACCGCGTGCCGGTGCACAACTTCACCTATCCGGCCGGCGTCTACGAGAGGCGCACCGTCGCGGCCGTCCGCGCGGCGGGTTATCGGGGGGCGCTCACCGTCGCGGCCGGGTTGGCCAGCCGCCGCCATCGCTTCGCGCTCCAGCGCATCCGCGTTACCCGGGAGATGCACGTGCGCGGCCTCGCGCGGCGGCTCAGGGCGCTGGGCGTGTGAGCCAGCTTCCGGCACGGGGCCCCCGCGTCCGCGAGCTGGGCCTCGCCTTGCCTCCCGACCCGATGCCGATGTGGCGGAGGACGCGCCCGCTCAAGCGCTGGCGCTATGTGGGCTACTACGCGCGGGAGCTGATGCTGTGCGTCGGTGACGCCCGCGTGGGTCCCATCCCCCAGCGCTGGTGGGCGATCGCGGAACCGGGCCGTGCCATCCGCCAGCGCAGCTCGCTCGGCTCGGCGGGCGTGCGCCTTCGAGGCTCGCAGGTGAGGGTCGAATCGGACGGCGTTCGGGTCGAGCTCGAGCTGGACGAGTCCGACGGCGTGGAGGTGGCGACGCCCGTGGGAGGTCGCGGCGACTACGTCTGGACGCGCAAGCAGGGCGACGTGGTGGCGCGCGGATCCGTGCGGATCGACGGGCACGAGCACCCGATCGACGGAATCGCGTTCGTGGACGAGAGCGCGGGTTACCACCCGCGCCATACGGCGTGGAGCTGGTCGGCCGGGGTGGGCGTCGCCGACGGCGGGGCTCGGGTCGCCTGGAACCTGGTGACCGGAGTGCACGACTCGCCGCGAGACAGCGAGCGCACGTTATGGGTCGACGGCCGGCCGCGCGAGCTCGAGCCGGTCAGCTTCGCCGACGACCTCTCGGCGGTCGAGTTCTCCGAAGGCGGGCGCCTCGCCTTCCAGGAGTGGTCCGCGCGCGAGGAGCGGATGAATATGCTGCTGCTGCGCTCGAGGTACCGCCAGCCGTTCGGCACCTTCGAGGGCGAGCTTCCCGGCGGCCTCCGGCTGGCCGAGGGCTACGGCGTGATGGAAGAGCACGACGTCTACTGGTGAGATGAGCCGCGCCACCTTCATCCGTTTCGGGCTCTGGTACCTGGCGATCACGAGCGCCTACGTCGCGATCTGGATCCTGGCCGCGCCCAAGGGCTTCTACGACACCTTCCCTACGGGACCCGCCGCGTGGGTCTCCGCGCTGCCTCCCTACAACGAGCACCTGGAGCGCGACTTCGGAGCCGCCGGGCTCGGGCTCTCCGTGCTCGCCGGCCTGGCGGCGGTGTGGTGGACGGAGCGGCGGCTCGTCCTGGCGCCACGGCAATCGCGTTCCTGGCCGCCTCGGCACCGCATCTGGCCTATCACCTGACGACCACGGAGAACTACTCGACCAGCGACAACGTGCAGAGCCTGATCGGACTGGCGCTGCCGGTCGCGATCTCGCTCGGGCTGCTCGTCGCGACAGTCCTCAGCCAGGGCGCGCGAGGAAGTTGACTCGCTCGGCGCTCGCGAAGATCTCGGCGAACCGCGTGCGCGAGTAGGGGCCGTCGCCATCGAGTCCGTAGAGCTCGTAGCCGAGGGCGCCGGCTAGCAGGTCATGCACGCCCTCGGGCCTCGTGCCGTAGTAGTCGGCCGAGCCCTGGCCGTGTTCGAGGGCGATGAGTGGACGGTGGCGGCGGAGCGTCTCTTCGGCGCCCCGAAGCACCTCCTTCTCAGCCCCCTCCACGTCGATCTTCACGAACGCGGGACTGGCATCCTCCGGTAGGGCGTCGTCGAGCCTCTCGCAGCGAACCACGATCGTCTCGACCGGCCCGTCGGCCGGCGTGGGCCGGGGCACGAAGCCGCTCCAACCGGGGTCGGCGAGGACGTGGGCGAACTTACGCTCGCCGGTGCGGTCGGAGAGCGCGGCCTGTCTCACGTTGACGGAGGGGAACTTCGATTCGAGCCGGCGGGCCAGGTCCGGGAGGGGCTCCCAGGCCACGTGCCTGCCGCGCGGGGCGAGCCGCACCATCTCCCGCAGCACCGAGCCGCTGTGCGCGCCCACGTCGAGGCACTGAGAGTCCTGCTCGAGCGTTCGCTCGAGCAACGCCACGAGCAGCTCGTGATCGCGGACGTCCGCTCGCACGTGCGCCGGCAGCAGGCGGCGCCGGATACGGCGGGGAATGCCGTGGAGGAGCCCTCTAGCCACGCTCGGCACGCTGCCGCTTGAGCTCGGCCACCAGCAGCTTCTGGTGCAGCGCGGCGATCAGGTCGCGCAGTGGGTCCGTCCCGGCCTCGATCAGGGCGACCACGCGTTCGGGCTCCAGCTCGCCGGCCAGCCGGTCCATCAGGACCTGGACCTCCTCCTTGACGAGGCCCTGGAGCGCGCGCTTGTAGCGGAGCGTGTCGTAGACCGTGAACCCGATGCTCTCCTCGTAGCCACCCGCCCGAAAGCGCGAGATGGCCTCCACGATCTCCACGTCGCGCTGCGAGTAGCCGCGGCTGTTGGGGGTCAGGACCTCCAGATCGGCAAGCCGGTCGAGCACCTCCTGCGGCACGTCATAACGCTCGCGCAGCTCCGCGGCGGAGACGCGCGCCTGCTCGCCCGCCAGCGCCCGCTCGAGGATGCGGTCCTCCAGCTCGATCAGGGCCCGAGCCCGGTCCGGGTCGTCGTCCAGCACGGCCTTGATGTGCTTGAGCGGCATGAAGCGCTCTTCCTGGAGCTGCTTGATCAGCTTGATCCGCTCGACGAACTCGGGCGGGTAATAGGCCATGTTGCGCGAGGTCTTGACCGGCTCCGGGAGCAGCCCCTCGCGCAGGTAATGCTTGATCGTGCCGGCACTGACGCCGCTCGCCTCGGCGAGCTCCTTCATCTTGAGGAGACCGTTCTCGTTCACGACATGAAGCCGCCCCGCGCCCCGGCCACGGCGCCGCCCACCACGCCGGCCTCCTCGAGCGCGTCGATCTCCTGCTGGGAGTAGCCCAGCGCTGCCAGGACCTGCCGGGTGTGCTCGCCGAGCACGGGGCCGGGGCCCTGCGTGCCTCCGGGCGTGCGGGAAAGCTTCACCGGGACCCCCAGCTGCCTGACGGCTCCGCTGCCGGGCTGCTCGAGCTCAACCACCATCTCGCGCGCGCGCACGAGCTCGGAGTCGAGCGCCTCGTCGAGCTCCAGGAGCGGCTCGAGGCAACAGTCGTGCCGGGAGGAGAACTCGCGCCACTCCTCACGGGTGCGCTCGAGGAAGATGCGCTCCACCTCGGCATGCGCCTCGGATCCGGGCCGCTCGAACTGCTTCTCGATCAGGTCCTCCCGCCCCGCCCCTCGGCACCACGCCTGCCAGAACTTCGGCTCGAGCGCTCCGAGCGTGACCCAGCCGTCCTTGCAGGCGTAGGGCCGGTAGCAGATCAGTCCCCCGGCGAGCTCGAGCTCGCCGCGGCGCGGGGCATGGTCGTCGCAGAGGTACTTCGCGGCCACGAGGGCGAGCCAAGACAGGGAGCCGTCGAACATCGACACGTCCACGGCCTGCCCCTCGCCGGAGCGCTCCCGCTCCCGCAGCGCGACCAGGATGCCCACCGCGGCCATCAGCCCGCCCCCGCCGACGTCGGCGATCTGCCCCGCCGACTGGATCGGGGGCCCGTCTCGCTCACCGGTCAGGCCGAGCAGGCCGTTGAGTCCGAGGTAGTTCATGTCGTGGCCGGAGCGGCCGGTATAGGGGCCGTCCTGTCCGTACCCCGTGATCGCGCAATAGACCAGGCCGGGGTTCTCCTCGCGGAGCCGCTCGTAGCCGAGCCCCAGCCGGTCGAGCACCCCGGGCCGGAACGACTCGAGCAGCACGTCGTACTCCCGCGCGAGCCGCAGCAGCACCTGCCTGCCCCGCTCCTGCTTCAGGTCGAGCCGGATCGAGCGCTTGCCCCGGTTGAGCGCGAGGAAGAGCGCCGACCGTGCGGACTCTTCCGCGTCCTCGTAGTAGGGGGGGGCCCAGCGCACGTAGTCGCCCATTCCGGTGTCCTCAACCTTGAGCACCTCGGCGCCGAAGTCGGCCAGCAGCAACGAGCAGAAGCCGCCCGGCAACAGGCGGGACAGGTCGAGCACACGCATGCTTTCCAGAGCGCCGCTCATTGCTCCAAGTGGGCAGTGGGCAGTGGGCGGTGGGCAGCGCTGAAGTCGACAGTCTCTGCCAGCTGCCAACTGGCAACTGCCAACCTCATGCCGCCACCCTCTTCGGAGTTCCCAGCAACTCGCGGGCCTCCGCCACATTGGCGGCCCGGCGTCCCATCCCCTCCAGGAGCTCGCGGGCCTTGGCGACCAGGTCGCCGTTGGAGCGCGCCATCTCCCCGTCGGGCAGATAGAAGTTGTCCTCCACGCCGACGCGCACGTTGCCGCCCAGGGCCGCCGCCGCGGCCACCAGCCGCCACTGATCGCGGCTGATCCCGATCACGCCCCAGTTGTTTCTCGACTCGGCGCCGCCCGGGATCTGGTCCGCCATGTGGGCCAGGTTCCTGGGCGTCGGCCGGATGCCGCCGTTCACCCCCATCACGCACTCGATCTGGAGCGGCTCCTCGAGCAGGCCCATGTCGATCAGCGGGTCGAGGTTCGCAACGTGCCCCGAATCGAAGCACTCGTGCTCTGGCCGTATGCCGAGCTCGTTCATGGCCGTGAGAAACTCGATGATCGTGTCGAACGAGTTCTCGAACACGGTCTTGAACACGAAGTCTTTGCGCTTGCTCGAGTACTTCGCGTAGTTCATCGAGCTCATGTTCAGCGCCGCCACGTCCGGCCGCAGCTCGCGCAGGTAGGCGATCCGCTTCTCGTTCGGCACCCCGATCGCCCCGGTCGAGTAGTTGATGACCACGTCGTCCACGGCGCCCTGGATCCCCTCGGTGATCGCGCGAAAGTCCTCGATCTCGTAGGAAGGCACGCCCTCCGGCGTGCGGGCATGGATGTGCACCATCGTCGCCCCCTCGTCGACGGCCCGCCTCGCCTCCGCCGCGTACTCCTCGGGCGTATAGGGGATCGCCGGGCACTGGTCCCGGTTTGCCACCGCTCCGCTTATTGAGCAGGTGATGACTGCCGGGTCTGTGAAGCGGCTCATTTCTTAGTCCTCAGTCCTCAGTCCTCAGGAAGGGGGCGAGGTCGCCCCGTTGCCGTCTTTTCCTGATGTGCCTCGACGAGGATTCAGGGATCTCACCGCTTACCGGAGGTCCGTCGAGCTCGCCGACGAGGTCGCGGGCAGCGTGGAGAAGTGGGGGACCTTTGACCGGTGGACTGTCGGGATCCAGCTCGTTCGCGCGGCCGACTCCGTCGGCGCAAATCTCGCGGAGGCCTATGGGCGGTGGGGCAAGGCGTGTCGTCGTCGCCTGCTCTTCATCGCCCGGGGCTCGCTCTGCGAGCTGGAGCATTGGCTCCTTATCGCCTCCGAACGTCGACTCCCCTCCCCGCCAACAGCTATCGACCGCGCCCACGAGGTAGGACGGATGCTGAACGGGCTCGCAAAGTCTTGGAGCGGCCCCCTCCTGAGGACTGAGGACTGAGGACTGAGCACTCAAACCGGCATCACCCCATGCCGCTTCCAGGGCCTTTGCACCCGCTTGGACTGGGCCAGCTCCAAGGCTCGAATCACCGTAGGTCTGGTTTCTCGCGGATCGATCACGTCGTCGATGACGGCGTTGCCGGCGGCGATGTAGGGGTCGATCGAGTCGCGGATTCCGCCGATCATCTGGGCGCGGGTCGCGTCCGGGTCGTCGGAGGCCTCGATCTGCTTGCGGAAGATGATGTTCACGGCCCCCTCGGGGCCCATCACCGAGATCTCCGCGGATGGCCAGGCGACGATGAGGTCGGGCTCGTAGGCCTTGCCGCACATCACGTAGTAGCCCGCGCCGTAGGCCTTGCGGATGACGACCGTCACCTTCGGCACCGTGGCCCGCGAGACCGCGTAGAGCATCTTCGCGCCGTGCCGGATGATCCCGGCCTGTTCAACCTTGGTGCCCACCATGAAGCCCGGCACGTCCTGGATAAACAGCAGGGGGATGTTGAAGGCGTCGCAGAGGTTGATGAAGCGCGCCGCCTTGTCGGCGGAGTCGTTCTCGAGGATCCCGCCGAGCTGCTTGGGCTGGTTGGCCACGATGCCCACCGGCCGTCCCCCCATGCGGGCCAGACAGGTGATGATCGTGCGGGCCCAGCGCGGCTTGACGTCGAACCAGTTGCCCTCGTCGACGATCCGGCCGATCACGTCGTACATGTCGTAGGGCTGGCGCGGCGAGTCGGGGAGGATGTCGAGCAGCTGGTCGTCCGTTCGGTCGACGGGATCGTCCGGGTCGCGCGTGGGCGGGACTTCCTCGCAGTTCTGCGGGAAGAAGGAGAGGTAGTCCTTGATCGCCTGGATGCACTCCTCGTCCGAGCCGACCTCGAGGTCGCCGACGCCGGAGATGCGGGTGTGGACCCTGGAGCCGCCAAGCTCCTCCTGGGTCACGTCCTCGCCGGTGACGGCCTTGGTCAGGTGGGGGCCCGCCAGCGCCATGGAGCCGCGGCCCTTCACCATCGGGACGAAGTCCGCCAGCCCGGGGATGTAGGCGGTGCCGGCGGCGCAGGGGCCCATCAGCGCGGCGACCTGCGGCACGACCCCGCTCATCACGACCTCCTCCCGGAACAGGTGGCCGGAGCCGGCGAAGAGCGAGCCGGCCGCCTCCTGGATCCGGGCGCCGGCCGAGTCGAGCAGCCAGATCATCGGGATCCGCTTCTGCAGG
>DATFQM010000007.1:0-2582 GCA_035264265.1 Thermoleophilaceae bacterium | reverse complement strand
ATAGGTGCAGTAGAGCAGGAAGACGATCAGGAACGACACGAGCGTCGGCTCCTCCCACAGCCACCAGTGCCCCCACGACGCCCTCGCCCAGATCGAGCCGGTGACGAGCACGCCGACGCCGAAGATGATCGAGAGGTGGATCGCCACGTAGGCGCGCACGTCCCAGGCCGGGTCGCGACTGCGCAGGTGCCCGATCGCCATGACGCTGGCGGCGATGAAGCCGCAGAGTGCGACGATCGCCATCGGCACGTGCAGGTAGAAGATCTTCTGCACGAAGCCCTGGTCGGTATCGATCGGGGCGTAAAAGAACACCAGCCAGAGGGCGATTGCCACGGCCCCGGTCGAGGCGGCGGCCAGCGCCCGGAGCCCCTTGCCGTAGACGACCATCACTGCCCGCCTAGAACGACTTCAGGTACTCGACCAGGTCGCGCCGCTGCGTCGACGACAGGTTGAGGCCCAAGCAGCCGTTGTAGTGGTCGACGACCGCGCCGAGCGACTTAAAGCGCCCGTCGTGGAAGAAGCCGCCCTTCCTGTGGGTGAATAGCCCGCGCAGCGGCGCCGTTCTGTACTGCCCGGTCGGGGAGCGGTCGGCCTGGAAGGAGTCGGTGCAGATCTCCGCCGGCTGGTGAAGGTTCCACCCCGGCTCGCTGAAGGTCGGCGGTACGTGGCAGCTCGCGCACCTGCCCTGGCCGTTGAAGATGGCCTTGCCGCGGCGCGCGGAGCGGGCGTTGAAGGTCCGCTTCGACGGCTTGGGGACGGGGAGCCCGAGCTGGTAGAAGTGCAGCGCGGGCAGCTTCGACGTGATCAGGTCACGCCTGCTGTTGGTGTGTCCGAAGCGGTTCCTCGCTGCGATCGGGAACTTGGTCGCGTCGTCGAGCCGGGGGTCGAAGAAGTCGCCCTGTCCGTGCATCGCGAAGTTGGCCACAAAGGCGTTCCAGTAGGGGACCGAGCCCCAGCCGGTCGACGTGTGCAGGTTGACGCCGTCGAGCCCGAACGCCGGTGGGATCAGCGTCGCGGCCGACCTGCCGTCCGGTCGGAACGCCTTGCCGTCGAGGAGCAGCTCGGCGTCGAACTTGCCGGGCCCCCAGCTTGCGAGCACCTTCCGGACGGTGGCCTCGTCCACGCCCAGGAGGTCGGTGACCGGCTTCAGGTTCGGCGCGAGCGACACGATCGCTCCCACGTTGAGGTCGCGGTTCGCCCAGCCGTCGCGCCGCTTGCCGATCCCCGGGGCGAACGAGTTGTCGACGGTCGAGTGGCAGACCGCGCACGTGATCCCCACCGAGCGGAGCGTGCCGCGCCGGTTGAACGATCCCTTCACTCCCACCACGGCGTTCAGCTGCAGGAGCGCCAGCGTGGTTCTCGGGCTGTCCAGGTCGACCTTCCCCCGCTTGATAGCCCGCACGACAGCGGCGGGAAGCGCCGCCGAATCGACCTTGAGGCCAATGCCGAGCGCCCCCCTTGGCGTAAGCCCCGACCCCACTCCGCCGAGCTTCTTGCCCTCGATCGCCTTGTGCAGCTGGAGCGCCCCACCCCAGAAGGCCTGGTCGCCGAAGGTGTCGAAGCGGAAGATCCGCCGACCCTTCTCGAAGAGCCGCTGTTCAGCGCTGACCGCGGCCTGGTCGCCTGAGCTGGAGCGTGACTTCGACACCGCGCTGACGTTGAACACGACCGCCCCGACAAGAAGCAATCCGGCAGCGACGGGAAGGAGCTTGAGGGCCTTCACCGTCATCTGCCTCAGCGCCATCTGACCGACCTCCCATTCCTTCCCGGGGCCCGCCCGCTCCACCGGTCCCCCAGGGGCATTCGCCGGACCGCATGGACCCGACGGCGAACGAAGTAGAACGACTCAGCCCGGATCCGGCAAGCGCGGTGGTAGCTCAGACAACACTCGCCGAGGCGGCGGCCGCCCTCACTCCGCCGCAAGCGCGGCGAAGTGCTCGGAGACGTCGCCGCGCAGCACCCAGCAGCCGGGTTCGTCACGCTGTATGAGTCCCCGCTCGGTTAGTCTCATCAGGTTGACCGTGACGGAAGGCCGCTGGGCTCGGACGAGGCGGCCGAGCGCCTCATGGGTCAGCCGCAGGCGAAGAGTCACCCCCTCGGGTCCCACATGCCCCCACCGGTCGGCAAGCTGCCAGAAGAGCAACACGAGGCGCACATCGACCCGCGGGTTCTCGAGGATGGCAACGTGGAAGGAGAGCCGTTGGACGCGCCGGAATAAACGATCCAGCAGGGCGGCGCCGATCTCCGGCCAGCGAGCGACGCGCCGTACGAAGCGCTGGTCGAGGACGGCGATCTGCGCCGGCTGGAGCACCCTCCAGCTTACCCCGCGCGGCACAGAGGCCTCTTCCGCGCCCTCCTCCCACGGGCGCAGGAGATCCTCGGCGCCGAGCAGTTCGATCGAAGTGCGGCCGAGCACCGTGACGCTGCGAGTAAGCAGCCCCGAGAGAACCAGGAAGCCGAGGTGCCCGTCGGCGCTGACTCCCCAACTGCGCGGGTCGAATTCTCCGAGGCGCACCGTGAAGACCGGCGCGACGGCGTGCTCGCGGGCAGCTCGGAGCGCGGCGGGACTGAGGCGTGCCGCC
>DATFQM010000006.1:0-6795 GCA_035264265.1 Thermoleophilaceae bacterium | reverse complement strand
CCAGGCCACGTAGATCTCCTGGCCCGAGTAGCCGTCGAAGCGCTGCTTGGTGAGATCGCTTGCCGCCTTCGACTCCGACCCCGGCGTGTCGTAGTCGGCGTTGTACTCGCCCGCCAGCGAGGAGCCCACCCCGATGATCACCACCGCCGCCGCGATCCAGGCGAGGACCATGCGGCGGCGGCGGCGGTAGGCGATGTCGGCGAGGCGGGTGAGGAGACGCGTCATCGTTTGGGCACCCCTTCTGTCGTCATCCGGGCTCGGTTCTTCTTAAGACCGCCAACGGCAGCCAAACTCATCGCCGCACACTTTGGGCCAGCTCGCTTGCCTGGCCAATGGGGTTTCCCGATCAATGGAGGTGCGGGTAGCCGAACCGCCCTCGTGGAATCGCCTGCGTGAGGCCTCAGCCGGCGCGGCGGCGGCGCATTAGGGGGAAGGCCGTCTCGCCCGCGAACTGCTCGCCGGTCACGCCGGTGACGAACCGCCCGCCCCGGATCAGGCCCCGGGCCTCGAGGCGGCGCAGGGCCCAGAGGATCTCCCGCCAGGGAAGGGCTAGCCGTTCCTTGAGGTAGACGTCGCGGAACACCACCCCCCACCGCAGCAACAGCTGCGAGGCGACGGTTTCGGCCAGCTCTTCGACGTCGTCGATCGGCTCGGCGGGAGGCAGCAGCGTCCAGCGTCCCTCCACAGCCTGCCGCCATGTACCCCGCCGGACGCGGGAGCCCGGACGGCGGATGGGCCGCTGGCGGCGGGTGAACCGAGTGCGGGTATGCAGAAGCGACCGGACGGCGTTGAATCCGTCCGCGCTGATGAGCCCTCGGGCGACGCCGTCCCATAGGCCTTCCTCGACGTCCGCGGGAAGGCTGCCCGTGATGGCCTGGAGGTCGGAGTGGAACAGCGCGCCATGCCCGCGCAGGGCGTCGAGCACTCCCCGTCCGAAGCCGGCGGTGGGTTCAGCCGGCGCCACCTCCCCGCGGTGGGCCACGAGGAGCCAGGGCAGATCCTGCCGGAGCATGAAGGTGATGGGCGTCCGCCGGGACGGCGTCTTGCTCGAGTGGCGCGGCTCCCCGGCCGCGGGATCGTCACGATCAGCGGCCGGCTCGAGGACGGACAGCCGACCCCACACCACCTCGCCCGACAGGCACAGGTCGTCGAGCCATTCGGGACGATACGACTCCACCCGCTCGGAGAACAGCCGCTCCCACTCCCCGGCCGGCCACTCGAAGCCCTGGAGCTGCTCGATCACCTCTGCCAGCCCGGCCCGGCCGTGGAGCTGGGTCCCGGGGGAGGCGTGCCACCACGACCGGAGGAAAGCTTGCCACTCCTCCTGGCTGATGGGACGGACCTCGGCCCGCCGGCGCTCCCGCGAGTACCCGTGGATGCGGGCGAGCAACCGGCGGGCGCACCATTGCTCGCCCTGCTCGGGCTCGAACCGTCCGCTCACCGCGAACCCGTCCGTTCGAAGGATCTCGAGGCTGGTGGTCACCGAAGCTGGCGACAGCCCGCTGGCGGCGGCGAGATCGTCCCGGGTGACGGGGCCGGAGATGTCGAGGTGGCCCCGAACGATGGTCGCCGCCGCCTCGTCCGCGGCCGCCGCGTCGAGCACCGGGACCAGCCCGGGCGGAAGTGGGTGATCTGGCACGAACGTGGCACTCGGGAAGAGGGCCTCGATCTCGGCCCGCCGCTCGGTGGCCCCCCACAGAACGTCGCTTCGGCCCGGACTTTGAATCTCGAAGGACCGGCCCGCACTCGCCAGCGCTTCGAACTGCTCGGCCCACTCGGGTCGCGGCGGGGCGACGACGAGGGATAGGAGCGCGTCGTGGAGCTCGTCCGGGTCGCGGACGTCAGGGGTCGCCTCGCGTCGCACCCGCTCGATGGCGTCCGGGTCGAGCCGACCCAGCTCGCGAGGCTCCACTGGCAGCCCCCGGCGCAGCGGTACGGCCCGCGACCGACGCTCGCCGATCTCGGTGTCCTCGTCGAGGTACGTGAACGGGGCGCCGCCCAGTATCTCGTGGGCCAGGACGCTGGGCTCGACGGTGTCAACGAAGTGGAGGCGAACCGTCCCCTCCTCGAACCGCCGCACCAGCGCTTTCAGGCCGTCGATGTCCATGGCCTCGCTCAGGCAGTCGCCCAGGGTCTCCCGCACGAGCGGGTGATCGGGGATCTCGATGGGGCCGGCCGGGGCGTTGTCCTGGCAGGCGGCGAGTGTCGGGAAGACGGCGGCCATGAGATCGGCCGCCTCCATCCGTTGAATGTTGAACGGGTTGAGGCGACCCCCCTTGCGGCGCAGCACGGCGAGCGACCGATTGAGGTTCCAGCGCCAGCGGGCGGTGAACATCGGGCTGCGGAGCACGGCCTGGGAGACGGCGTCCTCCACGTTGTGGGAGCGAAGGAAGGCAGGCACGTCCTCGAGCGGGAACGAGTGCTGGGGGCCGAGCGACAGCAGTACCGCGTCGTTGCTCGCCGCCGCCTGGAGCTCGAAATCGAAGGTCAGGCAGAACTTCTTGCGCAGCCCGAGGCCGAGCGCCCGGTTGATCCTGGCGCCCAGGGGAGCGTGGACGATGAGCTGCATCCCGCCGGTGTCGTCGAAGAAGCGCTCGAACACGATGTCGTCGTGGGTGGGGAGCACCCCACCCAGCTCGGCCCGCCCGGCCTGCAGATAGTCGACGACCAGCGCCGCGGCCACCCCGTCGACACCGGACGCCTCCTCCACGAAGGCGACGCCGGCGTCACGCCCACCGGCATCGAGACGTTCCGCCACCGCGCTCCGCAGCCGGGACACCTCCTCGGACAGCTCGTCGGTCCGGCCGGGCGCCTCGCCCAGCCAGAACGGGATGGTGGGGTGCTTGCCGGTGGCGTCGCGTACCCGCATGACGCCGTTTGTCACCTGCACGACCTGCCAGGGATGGGTGCCGAGGAGGAACACGTCGCCCTGGAAGGACTCGATAGCAAAGTCCTCGTTCACGGTGCCGACGAACACGTCACCCGGCTCCATCAGCACCCGGTAGTCGCCGCTCTCGGGAATCGCTCCGCCCGATGTGAGCGTGGCCAGCCGGGCGCCCCGCCGGCCGCGGAGCCGCCCGCCTATCCGGTCGCGATGGAGGTAGGCCATGCGGCGTCCGCGCCCGGTCTCGATGCCGACCGAGACCAGCTCGACGACCTCGTCGAACTGCTCCCGCGTGAGCCGGCGGTAAGGCCACGCCCTCGTAAGCAGGCCGAACAGCTCGTCCTCGGCCACGCCGTCGTCGCCCCTGGCCGCCGTCTCGGCCACGATCTGCTGGGCCAGGATGTCGAGGGGTTGCTCGGGCGGATGGAGGGCATCGAGACGTCCCCGGCCGACCGCGGCCAGCAGCGCGACGCATTCGACCAGCTCGTCCCGGGTGGTCGGGTACATGATCCCCCTGGGAACACCCGTGCGATGGTGGTTGGCCCGGCCGACCCGCTGGAGGAAGGTCGCGATGCTATGGGGCGAGCCGATCTGGCACACGAGCTCGACGGGCCCCACATCGATGCCCAGTTCCAGCGAAGCGGTGGCCACGAGGGCACGCAGGTCGCCGGCCCGCAGGCGGTGCTCGACCCGCTGGCGGCGCTCTCGCGACAGCGATCCGTGATGGGCGGCCACCTGATCCTGACCCAGCCGCTCTCCCAGCTGGTGGGCCACTCGCTCGGACAGCTTTCTGGTGTTGACGAACACCAAGGTGGTCCGGTGACCCGCGACGTGGGCGGCGATACGGTCGACGATCTCGCCCCACTGATCGCCTGAGGTAGCCGCCTCGAGCTCGTCGTCGGGCAGCTCCAACGACAGGCCGAGGCGGCGCCGGTGCCCGCTGTCGACGACGGTGGGGAGCGGCTCGTCCGCTCCCACCAGCAACCGGGCCGCCGTCTCGACAGGCTTGACCGTCGCCGAGAGGCCGATACGGACGGGCGGACGCTCCGTGACGGCCTGGAGCCGCTCCAGCGACAGGGTGAGGTGCGAGCCCCGCTTGTCGCGGGCCAGGGCGTGGATCTCGTCGACGATGACGGCCCCCACAGGGGCCAGGGTCGCCCGCGACCGATCGGCGGTCAGGTACAGGTACAGGGACTCCGGCGTGGTTACCAGGAGGTTTGGAGGGCGCCGGACCATCATCTGCCGCTCCCACGACGTGGAATCACCGGTCCGCACGGCGACACTGATGGGTGCCGGTGCGTAGCCCAGCTCTCGGGCCACCTTGGCGATCTCTGCCAGGGGCTCTTCGAGGTTGGTGTGGACGTCCACGGCCAGGGCCTTGAGCGGACTCAGGTACACGACGCGAGTGACGCCCTCGATCGCTTCGCCGCCCTCATTGGCCCGGTAGAGGGCGTCGATGGCCGCGAGGAACCCGGCGAGGGTCTTGCCCGAGCCGGTGGGAGCGCAGACCAGCGTGTGCCGGCCGGCGGCGATCGCCGGCCAGCCGCCCGTCTGGGCCTCCGTCGGTCCGTCGGGAAACCGCCGCTCGAACCACACCCGTACCGCCGGATGGAACCGTTCGAGGATCCCGGTCGGGCCGGAAACGGTGGACGGCGATGGCAGCGGGCTCACGGACACAAGTGCATCACACTACTGCCGTGTCCCGACACGAACGTGTGTACGGTCGCGGACGGCGAGGCGCCGCGGCGCTGGCGCCGGCGTCGCCGCGCTTCCTCGCCTGACATCATCCCGCGCCGTGCGCCCAGACCTGCGGCCCGAGAACCTGACCGAGTGGCTCGCGCTGCGGTTCAACCTCGCACCGCGGCCGGTCGGCGAGGCCCTGTTCGGGATGCCGATGGCGCGCTCGATCATGGCGGGCGTGCGGCTCGGGATCTTCGAGCGGCTGGCGAAGGAGCCGGCCGGCGCCAACGAGCTCGCGCGCGACCTGGAGTTGACGCTGGCGGGTACGCGCCTGCTGCTCGACTCACTCCACGCGCTGGGGCACGTGGGTCGCGACGGGAGCCGGTACGAGGTGACGAAGAACGCGCGGCCCTGGCTGGATCCGGCGTCCGAGACGTACATCGGCAAACTCATCCAGGACTGCTGCCAGTACTGGGAGTGGTGGTCGCAGCTCGAGGACGTCGTCCGGACGGGCAGGAGCTTCGAGCTGCACGACACGCCACCCGAGGACCGCGCCTGGCAGACCTACATCCGCGGGCAGTTCGAGCTCGCCCGGTTGTCCGCGCCCGAGGTGGCAAAAGCGCTGAGGCTGCCTCCCGAGCCGACCGCGCTGCTCGACGTGGCGGGCGGGCACGGCTGGTTCTCGGCGGAGCTGTGCCGCCGGCATCCGGGGCTCAAGGCCACCGTCGTCGACCTTCCCGGGAGCGCGGCGATCGGCCGGCGATCGTCGCCGAGCACGGCATGTCCGACCGCGTCGAGCACCGAGAGGGCGATGCGTTCGAGGTCGAGTTCGGCGGTCACTACGACGGCGCGCTCTGCTTCAACCTGATCCACCACCTGAGCCCCGAGCAGAACGTCGCGCTGTTTCGCGGTATCCACGACGCGCTCAAGCCGGGCGGGACCTTCGCCGTGCTAGACCTCTTCACGCCGAAGGAGGGGGCGCACGCGGACGCCTCGGCGTTGCTCGGACTGTTCTTCTACCTCACCTCGGAGGCCGCGACGTACAGCTCGGAGGAACTCGCGGCATGGCTCGCAGAGGCAGGCTACGACAAGCCGCGGCGGGTCAGGATCCGTCGGATACCGAACCAGACGCTTTACGAGGCGCGGAAGCCGGGCTAGCCGACGCGCTGCAGGAGCGCGTCAGCGATCTCCTTCAGCTCCTCCGGGTGGTAGCCGGGGCGAACACAGCCCGTTCCTCGGGCGGGTCGGCGGGGCCGCCAGCGTCCTCGGGCAGGCCGTCGCGCACCTCGAGCGGGCGCCGTCGATTGGGTGCTCGCCACTCCAGATTGCGCCGATGTCCTTGAAGTCGTCCGGGCTGATGCGGTATAGCCGGGCGTGCAGGCCGCGGTCGACGAACGGCCTTGCCTCCTTGAGGTCGGCGTCGGGCAGCTTTGGATCGGCAGCATTCTCTTCACGTCGGTCCGGTCAGCTCCTCGAGCGCCTTGGCGTAGGCGAGGGCGTGCACGCCGCCGCGCACGAACAGGTAGCGGAGCATCTGGCGGGCGATCGGGTGGTCGCTGGTCTCGTAGACCCTGATCTTCGCCATGCGCGCGCCGTTCTCGAGGAAGAGGCAGCATGGCCATTACGTTCGTGCATCAATACCTCAAGGACGCCGCCAGGGCGGAAGCCCAGCCTCCGGGCAAGCCGCTTAGAGGCGACGCAGTCCCACCTGCGCCTGCGCAGTGATCGACGAGTCGCAACCCATCGCGGCCAAGCCGCAGACAGTGTGCCCGGCGCAACTGCCGATGGCGTACTTTGAGCTGCCTCGCCGCTACCTCTGGTTCTTGCCCCGCTGGTTCTTCCCCTTGGCGGCCACGAAGCTCCCGTAGGCGCCCCGGTTCTTGAAGCCGAAGAATGAGTAGCCCGGGTCTCCCCTGCACCCCTTCTTCTGACCGGCACGAAACCACTTCTCTGGTGGCCCAAGCGCGAAATGGGTAAGGCAACGGCCTCGAGCCGCGCCTCGTCGAACTCCCAGCGCTGATATTGCCCATGCCCACAAGCGGCGGGTAGCCACTTCTCGACCCGGCGGCTGAGCTCGCCGCTCGCCATTGGTTGCTCCTATGTCATCCATGAAGGAGCGGGCCATGTCAAGGATGCGGTCACGGGCCTCGGCTGGTCGGACGCCCGGTCGCCGGCCGCGACCTCGGCGAGTTCGGAGACGCTCCAGTCATCCATCCGGTCGCGCTGGGCGG
>DATFQM010000005.1:0-3899 GCA_035264265.1 Thermoleophilaceae bacterium | reverse complement strand
TTGCCGGAGGAGGCGTCGAGCGGCGCGGCCCCGGCGAGCTTGGCCAGCTTGGCGTCCGATTCGAAACGGTCGATGCCGGCCACCTCGGCGATCAGCTTGGCCGCGGTCAAGGGTCCGCAGCCGGGCAGGGCGAGCAGCTGCAGCGCCTGGCGGCGGACGAGCGCGCCGAGCTCGCGCTCGAGCGCTTTGGCCTGCCTTGTCAGCTCGCGGCAGCGGCGTAGCTGCTCGCGCATGATCCGCACCTGGATGGTCTGCTCGCGGCGGGCCAGACGGCCCTGAAGCCGCTGCAGCCACTTGTCGCGGTCGAGCGCCCGCCCCGGGATCTCGATCGTCGGGTCGAGGTCGTGCAAAAGCCAGCGCAATCTGTTCTGGATTCGAGTGCGCTCTGAGACCAGGTCCTCGCGGTGGTCGAGCAGAAGCGCGATCTCGCGCTCCGGCCCGGACAACCGCGCCTCGGGCAGCGTCTCTACCCCCTCGCGGATCGCCGCCCGAGCGACCGCCCCGGCATCGATCGCATCCGACTTGCCGGACTCCCGCGCCGAGCGGCGCGCGCCCGCCATCAACTTCGGCGACACACGCACCACCCGCTCCCCCGAGCGCAACAGGAAACGCTCGAGCCCGCCAGAGACATGGCGGCAATCCTCAAGCGCCCACACCCGCTCCCCATCCAGCTCGCGAGCCCAAGCCAAAAGCCGCTCATGACCCCCGTCGCGAGCGCGTACGCTCAGCTCGTCGACGCGCTCCGCCTTCAACGCATCCAGCGCCGCCACCGTGTGGCTCCGCTTGTGTGGGTCCGTTCCAAACACCATCATCTCTCCCGTCCCTCGTTCGAATGTCAACGGCGAAGCGGATCGCCGGTGGACATGCCTCAGTCAAGGCGGGAGCCAAGCTCCTATCAGGTCACCTCGGCGATCCTCGGGCGGCGGTGGGCGACACAACCAATGCTGGTCAGACCGCAAGGTCGACAGCGAGCCTAAGAGTCAGCCCACCGCCGACCCGGGACCTACCGGCCAGGTCGGACACCACCGGCCCGCGGGACCGACGATGACACTGAGGCGAGCCTAGCCGCCCGCCCGCGCTCCCGCCGTCGCCAGCTCCTCCGCTAGCGCTTCGGCGTGGCCGGTGGCGCCGATCTCGGTGAAGAGGCGGTGCGCCTCTTGGACCTCACGAACCCGTCGCTCGTCGTCGCCGGTCTGGCGAGCCAGCTCCGCGAGGTCGACGTGGATCATCGGCTCCATGCCCTTGAACTCCTTCTCGCGGGCAAGCTCGAGCGCTCGCGCCAGTAGCGCCTCGATCTTCGGGTGGTCCGCGTGGTCGCCCGAGTCCAGTAGGGCCCGTGCCAGGGTGCGACTCGCACCCGCCTCCATACCCGGCTGTCCGCGGGCGCGGCCCAGCTCGACCCCCTGCTCGATGAGCGCGCGACCGGTCTCCGCATCGCCCAGAGCGATGTGCGCTTCCCCCAGCGCTGTCAACCGCCAGGCATTCACCTCCACCGAGGTCCGGCGCTCGGCCGCCATCGCGAGAGAGCGCTCCACGGCCTCGAGCGCCGGCTTCCACTGTCCAAGCTGCGCCTCCGCCAGGCCGAGGAAGAACCAGGCCATGGCCCGGGAGAAGGAGTCGCCTATCCGCTCCGCCGTCTCCAGCGCCTGCTGAGCGTGACGGAGCGCCGTCTCGGGACGCCCGGCGAAGTAGCCGAACAGCGCGTACCACATGTGGCCCCAGCCGCCCGTCTCGAGGTCTCCCTGGTCGCGGGCTAGCTCCATGCCGCGCCCTATGAGCCCGCGGCCCTCCTCGAGCTCCCCGAGGTACAGGAGGGACCCGCCCTTGAAGATCAGGCAGTAGGCGTACGGGCAGCCCATATTGATGCCGGCTCCTACGGTGACGTCTCCGTCCGCAAGCTCCATGGCGCGGTCCAGGATCGTCACCACCTCGCGGTACTCGCCGATGTTGAAGAACGCGTACGTGCTGCTCGCCGTGACCATGTAGAGCGCCGGGTCACCGGACTCCTCCGCGAGCGCTGTCGCCTGACGAGCGAGCACCGCCATCTCCTGGACGTCGCCGTCGTTGATCCCGCGGATTCCTCCGTAGGTGGCGAGCAGGATCGCGCGCGAGCGGATGTCTCCGGCCTTGGAGGCCATCTGCTCCGCCTCCTTGAACACCGCCTCGGCCGCCTCGTGCGAGACGCCGAGCCGCCAGGCGTACTGGAGCCAGAACATCCTCGCCGACAGGCCGAGACCCGTGCTTTCGGCCGACTCCGGCAGGTCATCCGCCAGCTCGCGCACCTTGGCCCAGTGGCGGAGCGACTCGTTCGGGTCGCTGGTCCCCGCCCAGGCGCCGGCCCGGGCATGCCACCGCGCGGCCTCGAGCGTTTCCCCGGCGGCCTCCCAGTGCTGCGCGAGCAGCGCCGCGCGCTCCTCGAGCCGCCCGGGGTACTGCTCGGCGATCGCGGTCGCCACGGCGCTGTGGACCGCGGCGCGGCGATCGGCGAGCTGCGAGCCGTAGGCGACCTCCTGGGTCAGCGGGTGCATGAAGGCGTATAGCGCCTCCGGGTAGAGCTCCTGCTCGTAGACAAACTCGGCGGCGCAGAGGCTGCGGAGCGACTCCTCGAGCTCCGAGGCCCCGAGCTCGACCGCCTTCGCCAGCACGGGCTCGGTGAACTCCTTCCCGATCACCGCGGCCGCCTGAAGCACGGCCTTGTCCCGCGGAGCGAGCCGGTCGATGCGCGCCGCGAGCACGGCCTGCACGCTCGCCGGGACCTCCGTCTGGTCCACCAGCTGGACGAGCCTGTACGCGCCGCGCTCTCCCTTCAGAGCCCCGGATTCGACGAGCGACTGGACCACTTCCTCGATGAAGAAGGGGTTGCCGCCGGTGCGCTCGTGGATGAGCGCGCGAAGCCCGCTCAGCGACGGGTCCGAGCCGAGGAGATCGGCGAGCATGTCCTCGATCGCCTCCGCGCCGAGCGGCCGCAGGGCGATCTGGTGGTAATAGGACTTCGCCATCCAGGGGGCCTGGTACTCGGGCCTGAAGTTGACGACGATCAGGCTGTGCGTCCCTTGAACGGCCTCCATGTGGCTCGCCAGGAAGGCCTCGCTCGCGGGGTCGAGCCAGTGCAGGTCCTCGAAGACGTTGATGCCGGGCGCGCGGGCGCTCTGGGCCCGGATCAGCCGCTTGATCAGCCCCAACAGCTGACGCTGGCGAGCCTCCGGATCCATGCGCGGGATCGGACGCTCCGGATCCGGCACTCCGAGGAAGTCGAAGATCATCGGCAGATCCTCGGCAAAGCGCTCGTCCAGAAGCAGCAGCTTGCCGGCTATGCGCTCGCGCGAGGTCTGATCCGAGTCCTGCTCGACGATGTCGAAGTAGACGCGCATCAGCTCGAGCACGGGCTGCAGCGGAACGGCCTTCGCGTGGGCCTGCGCGGCGACGTGGTAGACGGGCACGCCCTCGGCGCGATGGCGCTCGACGAACTCGTGGCAGAGCCTGCTCTTGCCCACACCGGCCTCGCCGACGATCCCGACGACCTGCCCCTGACCCGCGGAGGCCTGCTCCAGGGCGCTCTCGAGGTTGTGCATGTCCTCGGCCCTGCCCACGAAGCGCGAGAAGCCGCGCGCTCGCGACACGTCCAGGCGCCCGCGAGCCGAGCCGACCCCGGTCAGCTCGTACACGCGAAGGGGCTGGCTCGCGCCCTTGACCTGGAACTCACCCAGGTCTTCCAGCGCCAGGTAGCCCTCCACCAGGGACGCCGTGCCCTGGGTGAGGTAGGCCCTGCCGGGCTCGGCGAGCTGCTCCATGCGCTGCGTGAGTCCCACGGTGTGCCCGATCGCCGTGTACTCCATGCCCAGGTCCTCGCCGATGGTGCCGACGACCACTTCTCCGGAGTTCAGGCCCATGCGGACGGA
>DATFQM010000004.1:0-2896 GCA_035264265.1 Thermoleophilaceae bacterium | reverse complement strand
AGGTCGTCGGACCCGAAGGACTGCGCGTAGGCCTGCCGCGTCTCGCTCCAGCCTTGCGTGAGGATGGCCTCGCGCAACTCGTCGCGGGCGGCGGTCCACTCGCGCGTCTTCGCGTGCTCACCGAGTTGCGGCGCGAGATCCACCGCGCGGTCGAGCGCGACCCAGCACATGACCTTCGAGGACAGATGGTGGCGCGGCTCGCCGCGCATCTCCCAGATGCCCGAGTCGCGCTCCGTCCAGCGCCGCGCCGCGGTGTCGGCCAGGTCGGCGACGAACGCCTGGATCTCGGGGTGCAGGTCGCCGAGCCGCGCGCGGTAGAGGTGCAGCGAGTTGAGGAGCTCGCCGTAGACGTCTAGCTGGACCTGGTCCCAGGCGCCGTTCCCGACGCGGACGGGCCTCGAGTTCCGCCAGCCGCGTAGGTGCGGCAGCGTGCGCTCGGAGAGGTCGTGCTCACCGCCGATGCCGTACATGATCTGCAGCGATCCCTCGCTCGCGCGGCCGCCCGCGGAGCTGGTCATGAAGGACACGAACTCCTCCGCCTCGTCGGAGCAGGCGCCGATGTAGAGCGCCTCGATCGTCAGGCTGGAGTCCCGGATCCAGGAGAACCGGTAGTCCCAGTTTCGCTCGCCGCCGACTGTCTCGGGGAGCGAGGTGGTGGGGGCGGCGACGATCGCGCCGGTCGGCCGGTACGTGAGCCCCTTCAGCACCCTGGAGCTCATACGCACGAGCTCCTTGTGGGGACCCTCGTAGATGTCGTGCTCGGCCTCCCACGACCGCCACGCCTCGACGACGTCCTCGATCCGCTCCCGGACCCGATCGGCAGCGGTCGGCGGAGCCGGATCGGGCTCCTCCACCGGTATCCAGCGCATCGCGAAGCCGAGCGTCTCTCCCTTGCCGACCTCGAAGGACGCGTGCATCGTGGCGTCGCTGACCTTGACCGGGGCACCGGCCCGAACCGCGATGCGGTTCGGGCCTCCGAAGGTGCGCCCACCGCTTTCCTCCTGGCGGAACAGCGGGCGCACCAGCCCGTACTCGCCGCGCGGGGCGAGCTCCATCTTCAGCTCGACCTTGCCGGAGACGCCCTCCACCGCCCTCAGGACCTCGTGCGCAGGGTCGAACCCGAGCTCGTGCGCGCGTTGGCCCTCGGCGAAGGCCATCGCATCGAGCAGGCGGACGCTGCCCGTGTCCGTGGTGAAGGTCGTCTCGATCACAAGCGTGCCCGGCAGATAGCGGCGCTCGACCGCGAACGAGCCAGTCGGACGGATCGACCAGTGCCCTGCCCCAGGATCGAGGATTCGCGAGAACAGGGCCGGGCTGTCGTAGCGGGGCATGCAGAGCCAATCGATCGATCCGTTCCGACCAAGCAGGGCGGCGGAGTTGCAGTCCGCCAGCAGGCCGTACTCGGCGATGGGGCGAAACTCCGGGCGCTCTTCCGACTGACGCCCGGGAGCGATGGTGGTGGCGGTCTCGGTCATGCGCTCTGTACCTCCGGTGGCTTGCCTCGGAGGCTTAGGTCGGGCCAGGGTCCGCTGCGTTACACGGTCGCCGGGCCCCTGTAACGGGCAGGGGTCGCCGCCGGACTCCTATCCACCCTATTACTTGTCCTCTGGGGGGATGCCCGTGGCGAAACGGAGCGGCTGGTGAGCACAACCGATCAGATGGCGTGCATCGAGCTGGTCGAGGCCGTCACGGAGTACCTCGAGGGCACGCTCCCCGAGGACGATCGCCGGCGCTTCGAGGCCCATCTCGAGGAGTGCCCTTACTGCGTCGAGTACGTCGAGCAGTTTCGCGAGACGATCGAGGCGATGGGGAAGCTGAGCCTCGAGTCGATCGCGCCCGAGCGCGCCGAGGCCTTGTTGCAGGCCTTTCGCGGGTGGCGCGATCGCAGCGTCTAGGCCCGGTGACCGACCTCGCGCCCGGGACGCACTTTCCCGATCTCGATCTCCCCGACCACAACGGGCCGTGTCTACCTTCGCCCTTGACGCGAGCCGCTGCGCAGGCGCGGTGACGGTGGCCCGTACCGCCTCATGGTTTCGCCACGACCCATTCGCGAGGCTGTTCCCCGGCACCGTCGCTCGAGCCGACTTCTTCTGCGTGCCGCCGCCGCCGCCGGGGCCCGTCATCGAGCGCTACGGGGGCGCTCCCTGGCCAGGCGGATCGTTCGCAACCGCGTAGCCGCACGCCTCACGAGCCTGAGCCGGGAAGGGCCTCGGGTCCATCAGCGGCGATCTTGAGCCGGTCCCCACTTGCCGGGTTTGGCGAGGAGGCCTCTAGCGGCCCGAGGGCACGTCCGGTCCCGGCGGCTCCGGCGGACCGGGATCGGGTGTGGGCGTCGGTGGTCCGGGGATCGGCGGCTCCGGGGAAGGAGGCCCGGGCTCCTCCAGCCTCGTGCTGGCGCCACCGCCGGCGCGCATCACCCGCGCTGCCTCGAGAGAAGGGTCGTCGCCTTGACGGCACGTGGATCTCCGGTCGCAAGGTTGCGACTGATCCCGGCCATGGCTAGCTCCTCGATTGCCATCGGGCAGTCGCTACCCGTGCGCGGTGCGAGGAAACCGGGCGAGGCGGACCGTTTGACGGCGGCGCGGGCGGGGAGAGTTTCGATGAGGAATGAGCTCGCTGACGGACGAGGAGCGTCGCTCGCTCAAGCGCAGCCGCCAGCCACGGCGGCTTGAGCCGATGAAGGCGGTGCTCACCGACCAGCGCTTCTCCGATCCCGAGTGGATCTTCGAGCGAAAGCTGGACGGCGTTCGCGCCCTCGCCTTCCGGAGCCCGGGTGACTTGCGGCTACTCTCGCGAACGGGCAAGCGGCTGAACAGCTCCTACCCCGAAGTGGTGGAGGCGCTCGAGGGCGAGCCGTGCCAGGAGTTCGTCGCCGACGGCGAGATCGTCGCCTTCG
>DATFQM010000003.1:0-11082 GCA_035264265.1 Thermoleophilaceae bacterium | reverse complement strand
CGGTTCGTCGCCTTCGAGTTCGAGTCGCGGTCGCCGGAGGAGTACGCCCGCCCCTGAGAAGCGCGCCCCGAAGGCAGAAGCCACCCGCGCGCAGGCCCACCGCTCGAGCTCGCGCTTGACAGGCCGCGCCCCTGCCAGGCTTGCCCGCTGGCAGCGGCCGAGCGCGCGCCACCAGCGCACCCGGGCAAAGGAGCTTCCGACTAAGAAGCCTCAGAGGCGGGCACGCCGAGCGTCCAGTCCGCCGAGGACGACCGGTGCCTACGTGGAGTAACTGAGCGTCGTCGCCGAGGAAATCGTCGAGCAGCACAGGCACCTCGTCGAGGCCCTCGCCGGCGAACTGCTCAAGCGGCGGACCCGCTCCGGCGCGACGGCGCGGCGTAGCCCTGCGGGACGTGCAGCGACGTCTGATGGACGAGCGCGACACCCGTCATCCGGTCTGCGCGCAGACGGCGACTGTTCGCACGTAGTTCACACGCCGTTCGTACGCTCAGGACCCGCCAGCAAGAAACCCCGTTTTGCGGGGGGTTTCTTCATGGGCCGTGAAGGACTCGAACCTTCAACCTTGAGATTAAGAGTCTCCTGCTCTACCAGTTGAGCTAACGGCCCCGGCTGGCGATTCTAGAGGCCAGACAGAGCCCACCGGTGGTCGCCGCCGGGACGGCGCACACCTCGTCAGATCGTGCGGATCGGCGGCTCCGCAGAGCGTCCTTCGCCGAGCGTCTCTGGCGCCTCTATTGCTCGGGCGCGCCCGACGCGAGGCCCTCGATCGCCTCGTCGCGAGAGCCGTGGATTGGGAACACTCGGTCGAGCCCGGTGATCTCGAAGATCTTGGTGATGTTGTCGTCGGTGCAGACGAGGGTGAGCGAGCCGCCGGCCGGCCTCAGGCGTTTTACGCCTCCCACTAGCACGCCGAGCGTCGTGGAGTCGATGAAGGTGGCCTCCGAGAGATCGACGACGATCTGCTTCTTGCCAGACTCGATCAGCTCGACCATGCGCTCCTTGAACTCCGGCGCCGTGTAGAGGTCGACCTCTCCGCCGAGCTCGATCACGTGGGTCGCGTCGTCGATCTCCTCGTCCTGGATGTGGAAGTTCACGCTTCTCCTAGTCGGTCGTAGGTACGCGGCCAGCGTGCGAGTCGGAAATCTAGCCTCCCTGGGCCTGCGGTTGTGCCCCGGCCCTCTTGAGTTGGTCCGCCTGGAGCTTGACCTGCTTCCGCTGGTCCTTGGGCGCCAGGTCGACGGCCTTGATCGCGGCTAGATCGGCTGTCCGCTTGTCGCCGGCGAGGGTCGCGTACTGCACGAGCGCAAGGTAGGAGGGGGCGTCGTTGTCCGTCTGGGCGATGATGCGGGCGGCCAACTCCGCATTCTTCGGCTTGTTCAGCGCCGTAGGGTCGAAGATCTGGACGGCCACCCTTGCCAAGGAGGAATCGGGCGTCTTCGCCACCTTCACGTAGCGCTGCCAATACGTCCCGGCCTGGGCGAGCTCGTCCTTGGCGGAATCTGGAAACCCGGTGGAGCTCGATGACGTCTGCGACGTGGCGAGCTGGTAGTAGTCGCGTACGAGCTCCTTGAGGGCAGTCTCGCTGCCCGCCGCGGCCTTCTGCTTGTTGCGGTCGATCCGTTTCTCCGCCGCATCGTTACCGCTGCCACCCCCGCCCCCTCCCTTGAAGGCGTCGAGCAGGCCGCCAGAGACGTCGCCGCCGATCCCGAAGAGCACGAGCCCGCCGCCCATGAGCAGGGCCAGCGTGAGGTAGGTGGCCTGGACGGCGCGACGGCGCTTGCCTCGGAGGTCGAACAGCATAGCTCGGCGAAGGCTAGCTAGGGCCCTCTGCCGAGACCACCTGGCCTTCAACCTCCTCCCGGGGGCCACCGAACGCCCGTGCCAACAGGATGCTCAGCTCGTATAGCAGGTAGATTGGAACGGTCTCGATCAGCATCGAGACGGGGTCGATCGTGGGCAGCAGCATGGCGAGGACGGCGGCGCCGAGGATCGCGAAGCGGCGGTTCCTCCGCAGGGTCTCGACCGAGAGGATCTCGAGCCGCACGAGCCCCAGGATTCCGACGGGGACCTGGAAGCCGACACCCATCGCCAGCATGGTCAGGGTCGTGAAGCTGTAGTAGTCGCGCGCGCGAATCTGTGTGTTGAACTCGTCGGCGTTGAACTGCAGCAGGAACTTGATCGCCGGCGGCAGGACCACGAAGTAGCAGAAGACGACGCCCGCTACGAACAGCAGCGGGACCATCATCAGGAGCGGCAGCGCCACGCGGCGCTCCCGGGGGCTGAAGGCCGGGAGGACGAAGGCGTAGACCTGGTAGAGGACCACCGGCAGCGCGATCAGGATCGCCGCGTAAGTCGAATTGGTGACCGTGGTCATGAAGGGCTCCGTCACCCCGAACGTGATCGGCTGGACGTCGTTCGGGAGCGGACGGTCGAGGATGTCGAGGATCAAGTGGTTTTGCCAGAGGCAGAGACCGAACGCCACGCCGAAGGCGACCAGCGAGACGACGATCCGAGAGCGAAGCTCGTCGAGGTGGTCGATGACCGAGAGCCGGTCCTCGTGCGAGATCGGCTTGATGCGCCGCATGCTGTAGCGGCTCGAGCTCTAGGACTTCTGGTCGGTCGGCTCGGCGGCGACGGGTCCGGGCTTCTCGGCGTTGTCCTCCGAGGCCGGCAGCTCGTCCTTGTCCCCGCCGGTCACCGAGTCCTTGAACTCGCGCATCCCCTTGCCCAGCGAGCGCCCCAGGTCGGGGAGCCGCTTGGGACCGAAGATGATCAGCACGATGATCAGGACGATGATGATTTCGAGCGGCCCTATACCAAGTGGCATGGGCCCATGGTAGCGGCGCTCTAGCCGCGGTCCTTGAAGTTGAGGTAGAAGCGGCTCGGCGTGGGCTCGGCCTGACCCTGGTACTTGCTGTCCGTCTCGCTGGATCCGTAGGGGCGCTCGACGGCACCATCCATGCGCATGAACGAGATCTGCCCGATCGGCATGCCCTGGTAGATAGTGATCGGGAGGTTTGCCACGTTCGACAGCTCGAGCGTCAGATTCCCCGAGAAGCCCGAGTCCACGAAGCCCGCCGTGGAGTGGATCAGGAGACCGAGGCGGCCCAGACTGCTCTTGCCCTCCAGTCGAGCCACCAGGTCGTCGGGGAGCGTCACCTGCTCGAGCGTCTGGCCCAGCACGAACTCCCCCGGGTGGAGGATGAAGGGCTCCCGCTCGCTGACGTCGACGAGCTCGGTGAGGTCCTCCATGGGCTGCCGCACGTCGATGTACGGGTAGCGGGCGTTATGGAAGACGCGGAAGCGGCTGTCCACGCGGACGTCGACGCTCGAGGGCTGGATGAGCTCCTCGTCGAAGGGCTCGATGACGATCCGCCCGGCCTCGATCTCGGCCCGGATGGTGCGGTCACTGAGTACCACGCGATCGAGTGTATTCCGCGTCAGGGCATGACGCAGACAGCGCCAAAACAGTCTCGAGCTCCCCACCGCCGGCCGGGTGGTGCCGCCGCGATCCCGCGGTGAGATTACGCATAGCGGTCCACCACCCCGTCCGCCAGGAGGTCCAGGGCCTCGCCGCGCTTGCGCCGCAGGTCGAGCTCGCTGAGCGCCGCCTTCGCCTCGGCGACGTGCCGCAGCGCCTCCGAGCGCGCCTCGCCAAGCACCCCGGTGAGGGCGATCCGGTCGCAGACCGCACCCGCCTGGGCGGGCTCCGTGACCGCGGAGCGGAGATCGAGCTGGCGCAGCTCGGGGTCGCGTTCGCGGGCGAGGATCAGCGGGAGGGTCACCGTGCCGTCGAGCAAATCGGTCCCGCGGGGCTTGCCGGTGCGCTCCGGCGGGCCGGACACGTCGAGCACGTCGTCGAGGATCTGGAATGCCACGCCGACCCGCAATCCGAAGTCGCCCAAGGCCCGGGCGAGCTCCGGCCTGTCACCGAACAGGGCGCCCAGCCTGCACGCCGCCTCGAACAGGCTCGCGGTCTTCAAGCGGCAGCGCTCCAGATAGCGCTCGGGAGTCACGGCGTCCGACCAGGCGTCTGCCCGCTGCATCAGCTCCCCCTTGGCCAGGGCCGACGACGCCAAGGACAGCGCCCACACGGCGTCTTCGCTGCGCGCCGCCGTCAGTTCCGCAAAGGCGCGGGAGAAGAGCAGGTCCCCCGTGGCGGTGGCCGCCGCGCGGCCGCCGTCCGCGAACACCGTCGGGCGACCCCGCCGCAGCGGCGCGCGGTCGAGCACGTCATCGTGCACGAGCGTCGCCATGTGCAGCAGCTCGACCGCCACCGCCGCCCGGAGCGCCGCCTCTGCCTGGCCGTCCGCGCAGAGGAAGACGAGCAGGGGGCGGAGGCGCTTGCCGCCCGCGGCGAGGGTGCCCGCCGAATGGCGGGCGAGCTCGCGCCCGTGGCTCTCCGCGACCTCCGTGAGCCGGCTCTCCGTCCGGTGAAGGAGCCGGGAGAGCTCCGGCCCGCCGGTGGCCAGCACCTGTCCAAGTGGCGCGTGGGCGCTGTTCACCGCTTCGTCCCCACGTGCAGGGCGATGATCCCGCCCGCGGTGACGACCCAGCGCACGTCCGCGAGCCCGGCCGCCGCGAGCTCGGCGGCGAGGGCGTGGGGCTCAGGGAAGCGGCGAACCGAGCTTGGCAGGTAGGTGTAGGCATCCGGGTCCCCTGCCAGCCGGCCGAGCGCCGGGACGACGCGGTCGAACCAGAGCCGGAAGAACCAGGAGAGCGGCGGCTTCTGGGGCGTCGTGATCTCCAGTACCACAACCCGCCCGCCGCTCCGTGTGACGCGCGCCATCTCAGCAAGGCCGCGGCCGAGGTCGGTGAAGTTGCGCGCCCCGAAGCCCACGGTGACCACGTCGAAATCGCCGTCGCCGTGAGGTAGGTCGAGCGCGTTGCCCGCCTCGAAGCCGATGTCGGGTGCCTTGAGCCGGGCGACCTCGAGCATGGGCTCGGAGAAGTCGAGCCCCACGACCTCGGCTCCGCGGCGCCGCAGGGCGACCGCCAGATCGCCGGTGCCCGTGGCCACGTCCAGGGCGCGGTCGCCAGGGCCGACCGCCGCCAGCTCCACGGCCCGCTCCCGCCAGCGATGGTGCATCCCTGCGGTCATGACCGAGTTCATCAGGTCGTACACGCGCGCGATGCGATCGAACATCGCGCGGACCTGTGGCTCGGGAAGGGTCCCGGCCGCGTGACCGGCCATGGGTGGGTTGCTACTCCCCGCTCTTCAGCGACGCGACGTAGCGGACGAGCTGGTCGAACTCCTCGGGTTTCTCTCTCTGAAGCTTCTGGAAGTTCGGCATGAACGAGGGCGGGTTCACGAGCGTGCGGGCGATCGCCTGGCGCCCCAGCCGGTCGCCGATGTTGGTCAGGTTGGGCCCAAGCGTGTTGCCGTTCTCGCCGACCTTGTGGCAGCCGAGGCAGCCAGAAGCCGCCATCACCTCCTTGCCTTTCTCGAACTGGGGCTTGGTCTTGAGCGCGATCTCGCTGGGCGGCCCGGCCAGGGCGCCGAGGACGGTCAGGTACGTCATCGCCGCAAAGGTGGCCAGGGCGGCGGTCATCGCGATTGGGCGCCGCAGTGGATGGCGCTCGGGCCCGCGGTCGTAGAAGGGCAGGAGGAGCAGCAGCACGAGGCAGATGGTCGGAATGCCCACCGTCGCCATGAAGACCAGCGCCGGCGGCTTGACGACGCGCAGCAGCTCGAACAGGAAGAAGAAGTACCACTCCGGCCGCGGCGTGTAGGTGGTCGTAGTGGGATCGGCCTTGGGCCCGAGCTCCGCGCCGAGAACCACGGCCAGGGTGATGATGACCCCCAGCGTGATGCAGGCCATCGCTCCGTCCTTGGCGACGGCATAGGGGAAGAATGGCTTCCCCTGGTTCTTCAGTATCGAGTACTCCCGGAGGTACTGCTCCTTCTCGCGGGCGTTCATCTCGAGCTCAGATTTCCTCTCTCGAGAGGTCCTTCTTCTGGGCCTTGAGCCACGGCGGCGCGGTCGTCCCCAGCTTCGCTACCAGGTAGAGATGGGCGCCGATCAGGGCCGCGATCAGGACCGGGATCAGCAGCATGTGGATCGCGTAGAAGCGCGAGATGGTCGTGCCCCCGAACTCCGCTCCGGCGCGCAGGAAGTCCGCCAGGTAGGGCCCGATGAGGGGCCCGGACGCGTTGATGTTCACTGCTACGACCGTGGCCCAGAAGGACCGCTGGTCGAACGGCAGCAGGTAGCCCGTGAGGCCCATCGCAAGCGTCAGCACTAGCAGGATCACCCCGATGATCCAGTTGAGCTCCCGCGGGTACTTGTACGCCCCGAAGACGAACGTCCTGCCCATGTGCAGGAAGATCAGGATGATCATGATCGAGGAGCCCCACTTGTGCATGCCGCGCACCAGCTCGCCGAGGAAGACGTCGTTCGTTATGTGCGACGCGGACTCGTAGGCGCGGGTCGGGTCGGGCTCGTAGTACATGGCCAGGAAGACGCCGGTGACCGCCTGCGAGAGGAAGGCGAACATCGTGGCCGAGCCGAGGGTGTAGTACCAGTTCGTGCCCTTGGGAACCTTGCGGTAGAGGAAGCCGCGCAGGAACGGGCTCAGCCCTGTGCGCTCGTCGAGCCAGCCGACGGCGGAGGCGCCGGCCTCCGACGCCCGTTCCTTGGTGCTTGGCGGCACGGGGAGGTGGCCGCCCTCCCCGCCGCCGTCGCGGCGGTTGCCCCGGCCAGGACGTCGAGGCGCCGGCCGCAGGAACCTGGGAATCGGTGGCGATGGCATCTTCATGTCGTAGGCCTCGCTGGGTAGAGGTACTGCCACAGACCGTCGAGGTGGTTGGACGGGTCGCGCGGGGAGAAGCGCCTGAGCTCGGAGTTCACCGAGAAGCGGTCGCCGATCTCGACCTGGCCGTTGCGCACGCGGGTGTAGAAGCGGTCGAGCGGCCGCACAGGCGGGCCGCCCTCCACCTGGCCCTGAAAGCCGTACACGCCGCCGTGGCACGGGCAGACGAACTTCCCCGACGCCTGGATGTAGCGCACGGGGCAGCCCAGGTGGGCGCAGCGAGTGGAGATCACCACGTAGGGCTGGGGCTGCTGACCCTTGATCACCTTGTCCCGCTTCTTGTCGAAGCGCCGGACGTAGACGGTGGTCTTGCCCACGTCGCCGATGCCTGCCTCGATGTTGATCACGCGCGGCACGTAGCTCTCGAGGTTGAAGTCGCCCTCGGATCCGACCGGCTGCCAGCGAGTGGGCGAGGTGTCCTCGAAGATCGGTCCCAGCGCGAAGCCGAGCGCCGGCAGGCCGAACGCCGCGCTGGCGATGCCCCCGACGGCCAGCGCGGTGCCCTCCATGAACCGGCGGCGCGTGACGGTCTCGCCCTCGAAGGCGCCAGCGATGCCGCGGCCCGACGTGTAGCGGGAATTCTTGTCGGGGTTCTGCGAAGGGCTGTCGGCCACGGGTGAGCGTCTAGGGTTTTACCGCGCGAGTACGGCCTCTCTCAACATGGTGGCGGGAGCCACTAATGCCTCTACGAAGCCGACGGCAGCCTATCGCGGGCCGCCTCCCGGGCACCGGACCCACCTTCCGCTGAGAGCGCCCGGGCGCTGGCGAGCCATAGCTCCTCCACCAGCTCGTCGCGCCCCTCCGCGTGCGCCCGCGCCGAGAGCGAGATCAGGTCTGCGAGCTCGCCGATGGCCTCGAGGTCGCCGGCCTCGGCCAGCCGCGACAGGCCCAGCGCGTACAGAACATCGCCCGCCAGCAGGCGGAGGTCGTCGTCCATTCGACCGAAGGCCCGCGAGACGCCGTAGTGCAGCAGGTAGCCCTCGAATACCGCCTCCAGCACGAACAGCCGCCCAGCGTCCTCGACCAGCTCATCGAACCGGGGCTTGCCCGGGTGCGCCACCGCGTGGCCCGCGAGCGCCGGGTCCACGGCGTCGATCACCTCGCGCAGGACGCTCATCGGAGCTCGGAGAATGCCTCGCGGGCCGCCTCGAGCGTGCGCTCGACCTCGGTCTCCGTGTGCGCGAGGGATGGGAACCAGGCCTCGAACTGTGACGGCGGGAGGTAGACGCCCCGCTCGAGCATGGCGCGGCAGAACGCGGCGTAGGCCTCGAGGTCGCAGCCCCTGGCCCCCTCGTAGTCCACCACCGGCGTCTCGCTGAAGAACAGGGTCAGGAGGCCGGGCACGTGCGCGGTCTGCACGGGCACCCCGGCCGCATCCTCGAGGCCCTGGGCCAGCGTTGCGGCCAGCCACCCCAGCCGCTCGTGGGCCTCGGCATCGAGCAGCCTCAGGGTGGCCAGCCCGGCCGCCGTGGCCAGCGGGTTGCCGGACAGTGTGCCCGCCTGGTAGACGTCACCGGCCGGGGCGACAAGCTCCATCAACTCGCGCGCTCCCCCGTATGCGGCAGCCGGCAGGCCGCCGCCGATGACCTTTCCGAGGATCGTGATGTCGGGGGTCACGCCCTCACGCTCCTGGGCGCCACCCCTTCCCACCCTGAAGGCCGAGATCACCTCGTCGAAGACCAGCAGGGCGTCGGCGCCGTCGGCCTGGTCGCGAAGGAACCCCAGGAAGCCCTCGGCTGGGGGCACGAGCCCCATGTTCGCCGGGTAGGGCTCGCATAGGACGGCCGCCACCGGCCGCTCGGCCAGCGCCCGCTCAACGGCCCTACGGTCGTTCCAGGGCACGACCAGCGTGTCGGCGGCCTGGGCGTCGGTCACGCCAGCGCTTGCGGGCACTCCGGCGGTGGCGAGCCCCGAGCCCGCCTCGGCCAGTAGGCCGTCGACGTGCCCGTGGTATGCGCCCGCGAACTTGAGCACGGCGTCACGTCCCGACGCCGCGCGGGCGAGACGGACCGCGCTCATCGAAGCCTCCGTGCCGGAGGTGGTCATGCGGATCATCTCCACCCCCGGCATTCGCTCGACGACCTCGGCGGCCAGCTCCACTTCGGACTCGGTGGGCGCGCCGAAGCTCGTGCCCGCCTCCGCGGCGGCGGTGACCGCCGCCACCACCTCCGGATGCGCGTGGCCGGCGATCAAAGGACCCCACGACATCACCCAGTCCACGTAGCGGTTCCCGTCCACGTCGATCAGCTCCGCGCCCTCGCCGCGGGCCGTGAAGATCGGATCCCGGCCGATCGCCCGCATCGAGCGGACCGGGGAGTTGACGCCGCCGGGGAGAAGCTCCAGAGCGCGGCGGTAGAGCTCGGCGGAGCGCGCTGTTGGCGAGGTGACCGCTATGGGCCCACCTCGCGCGGGGAGGCGTGCTCCGCTTCCCACCGCTTATGCTCGTCCGTGAAGTAGAGGAGGCGGATCTTCTTGAACTCTGTGGACGAATAGAGGGTGCGCCTGTCCTCGATGCCGGTGAACTCGGCGATCGAGTCGAGGATGGCGTCGCACTCCTCCTTGGAGCGACCGTGGGCCATCGTGAAGACCGAGTACGGCCAGTCGGGGTAGGTGGGACGCTGGTAGCAGTGGGAGATGCCGCGGAAGGCCGCCATGCGCGGGGCGAGCTCCATGATGCGCTCCTCCGGCACCCGCCAGACGCCCATCCCGTTTGCCGAGAAGCCGGCGCGGCGGTGGTAGAGGATCGCCGCGACCCGGCGCAGCGCCTTGCGCTGCCGCATCGACTCCAGGTGGTCGAGCAGGGCACGCTGCGACAGGCCGAGCTCGGAGGCAGCCTTCGCGTACGGCTCGGCCACTACCTCCATTGGACCCTGCGTCGCCCGTATGGCGGCCACGTCCAAATCGGATAGCTCGATCGGCTCGGGGTCCTTGGGCTCCTCGGCGACGCCGGCCGCCGCGAGCGCGTCCGTGCCCGCCTCCATCTCCAGGTCCATCCGGATCTTGAACAGGCGCAGCGTCGGCAGCTGGCGGATCGACTCCGCGCCGGTCAGCCTCTGCAGCACCTCCAGAGTGCCGTCGAGTCCCAGCCTGGAGTCCGGCTCGACCGCGACCGTGAACCAGATGTTGAAGTCGTGGTTGCGCAGGTAGTTGTGCGAGACGCCGGGATGCGAGTTGATGACCTTCGCCGCCCGCCACGGATTATCGGGGTCCACCTTCGCCGCGACCAGCATCGACTTGTAGCCGAGCACGCGCGTGTCGAAGATCGGCGTGAGCTCGCGGATGATGCGCTCGTCGAGCAGCCGCCCGGTGCGCTGCAGCACCTCTTCCTCGCCGACCTCGGCCAGCCGTGCCACCCCGGCGAAGGGCCGCTCGGCGAGCGGGAAGCTGCCCTGGAGGAGGTTCAGCAAACGCTTGTCGAGCTCGTCGAGCGGGACCGCCGCGCCTTCCTTGCGCGAGCGAACCTTTATCGAAGCCACCTCGCCACGTCCTTGGCGTGGTACGTGAGGACGATGTCGGCGCCGGCGCGGCGTATGGCCGTGATGGCCTCCAGCACGATTCCCCGCTCGTCGACGTGACCCGCCGCCGCGGCGGCTTTGACCATGGCGTACTCGCCGCTGACGTTGTAGGCGGCGACGGGCACGCGGGTCGCCTCCTTGACGCGGCGGATCACGTCCAGGTAGGGCAGGGCCGGCTTGACCATCACAACGTCGGCGCCCTCGTCTGCGTCGAGCAATGCCTCCCGGACAGCCTCCTCGACGTTCGCCGGGTCCATCTGGTAGCTACGGCGGTCGCCGAACGCCGGCGCGGATTCCGCCGCCTCGCGGAAGGGACCGTAGAAGGAGGAGGCGAACTTCGCGGAGTAGGCGACTATCGGGAGGTCCTCGAACCCCTCCCCGTCGAGCCGCCCGCGCAGGGCCCCCACCCGGCCGTCCATCATGTCGCTCGGCGCCACCACGTCGGCGCCGGCGCGGGCGTGGCTGACGCACTGGCGGGCGAGCAGCGGCAGCGTCGCGTCGTTGTCCACGTCGGTGCGGCCGTTGACCTCACACAGCGGACCGCAGTGGCCGTGGTCGGTGTACTCGCAGAAGCACTCGTCGGTCATGAGCAGGGCGCGGTCGGCGTAGGCCTTGCGCAGGGCCCGCAGCGCCTGCTGCACGATGCCGTCGTCGTCGAGGGCGCAGGCGCCGGTGGAGTCCTTCCGCGGCGGGATGCCGAAGAGGATGAAGGCGCGCACGCCGAGGTCGATGGCCTTGCCGGCCTCCTCGACGA
>DATFQM010000002.1:0-2329 GCA_035264265.1 Thermoleophilaceae bacterium | reverse complement strand
TCGCTCGGCGTCGCCCTCTACATGGGCTCGCGCCGGCTCAATTTGCGCCAGTTCTTCACGGTGACGGGAGTCCTGCTGATCGTCTTCGCAGCGGGGTTGCTCGCTCACGCCACGCATGAGTTTCAGGAAGCGGGACTGCTTCCGATGACGGTCGAGCACGTCTGGGACACGAACGGGGTCCTGTCGGAGGAGTCGACTTCGGGGAAGTTCCTGACCGCGCTCTTCGGCTACAACGGCAACCCCTCTCTGCTCGAACTGGTGGTCTGGCTCGGGTTCCTCGTGACCGGTCTGGCCCTCTTCCTCCGCCCGCTCGTCAGCTGGCGGCGGACTCCAGCTCCCGCACAGGCGTAGATCCCGCCGCCGGCGGCATAACGGACCGGTGAGACCGGTCCGAGTCGGGTGCTCCGGATGGAACTACGCGCACTGGCGCGAGCTCGTCTATCCGAAGGGGCTCCCCGCCCGGCGCTGGCTTGGTTACTACGCGGAGCTCTTCGACACCGTCGAGGTCAACAACACCTTCTACCGGCTTCCCCGCCGAGAGTCCGTGGCGGCCTGGGTCGCGGAGACCCCGCCCGGGTTTCTCTTCGCGGTGAAGGCGAGCCGCTACCTCACCCACATGAAGCGGCTGACGGACCTCGGCCGGGGAGTGGAGCGCTTCTACCAGCGGATCGACCCGCTGGTTCGCTCGCCCAAGATGGGCCCAGTGCTCTGGCAGCTTCCGGAGAACTTCCACGGAGACGACGAGCGGCTCGCCTCCGCGCTCGCGGGTCTCCCGCCCGGGCACCATTGCTTCGAGTTTCGCCATCCGAGCTGGTTCCGCGAGGAGGTCTACGCGCTCCTCCGGGAGCACGGCGCGGCGCTCGTGATCGGCGACCACCCCGAGCGGCCCTTTCAGACGTACGAGCTGACGGCCGACTGGACGTTCATCCGCTTCCACTACGGGCGTCGCGGGCGTGGCGGCAACTACTCCACGCGGGAGCTGGAGGAATGGGCGCAGCGGATCGAGGGCTGGCGCGAGAACGCCGACGTCTTCGCCTATTTCAACAACGACTGGAGCGCTTATGCCGTCAAGAACGCGCTCTGGCTGCGGGAACGCCTGTGCGCGGGTAGGTAGGCGCACCTGGGCGAACAGGTGGGGTCCCTTTACAAGTTGCCGTTCCTCACTTAGATGAGAGGCGGGGGTTACTGAAAGGGGAGCCGATGGAGCCGCAAAAACGCCCACCTATGTGGGAGGAAGAGGCGCTTGTACCCGAGCTCGTCGACCGGCTCGAGTATCAGGACGCCGAGCTGGCAAGCCTGCGTGCGGACCTGGAAACGCTCCAAGATGAGCGTGAGAAGCTCGAGACCGATCTGGTGATCGCAGAGCGCTGGGTGCACACGCTCGCCAAGGAGGTGGAGCTCGCCGACGCACAGCTGAAGGAGCTGCGCCCGCTGTCTTCACGGATCGGGAGGTCGCTGCGGCCGACCTAACGCGAGTGGTCGCGCAGCCAGTCGGCGAGGTTGCGAGCCTTCGTCGCGGCGTCTGACGCCGGCGGAACGGGCTCGACGGCGGGGATCCCGGCGGACGGCTGCGTGCCGCCGTTCCCTCCCGAGCCGACGGCGATCCCGATGGCGATCGCGACGGCGCCGGCGACAGCTGCGAGCAGGAGCCACCAGCGCCGGCCTCTCGGTAGGGGGAGCCCCCGTCGAGGAGCGCGCTCGATCGGCTTCGTCTGCACCTGCGTGGGCGAGCCGAGAACCTCGGTCGCATCGACTCCGGAAGTTTGCGGAAGCGGGCGCGTGGGCGGGTCGGGCGAGGCGATCGCCAGCTCCTCCGCCAGAGCGGCGGCCGATTCCGGCCGGTAGTCGGGGTTTCGCGCGAGCGCGTGCATCACTGCAGCCTGGAGTCGCTCCGGCACCTCGGGCCGCAGCTCGCGAAGCGGAACGATCGACTCCTCGCGGTGCTTGACCACGAGCTCGGGAAGCGTCTCGAAGAGGTAGGGCGTTCGACCCGTGAGGAGTTCGTAGAGGACGCAGCCCAGCGAATAGATGTCGGTCGCTGCGGTTACGTCCTCGCCGAGCGCCTGCTCGGGCGAGAGGTAGGCGGCCGTCCCGAGCACGCTTCCGATCTGGGTCAGCCTCGTGGCTTCGGCGGCGCGCGCGATGCCGAAGTCCGCGATCTTCACGGTTCCGTCGGCTCGGAGGAGCAGGTTCTGGGGCTTGATGTCGCGGTGGACAAGCCCTGCCGCATGAGCGTGCTCGAGGCCTCCGCAGATCTGGAGCGCAAGATCGACGACCTCCGCGGGCTCGAGCTGACCGCGCTGTTTCACCTCGTCCGCGAGCGTGGCTC
>DATFQM010000001.1:0-3569 GCA_035264265.1 Thermoleophilaceae bacterium | reverse complement strand
AGCGCCAGTTCCCATGGGTATGGAAGGAGAGCCACCTGCTCGGCTGGCGGGCGGTGCCGATCGAGGTCCAGCACCGCACGCGCCGCGGGTGGTTTTGGGCCGGGGACGAGGTGACCATGCGCGTGCGGGAACCCGTGTCGGACCAGGAGCCCGTCACCTGCGTGATCCCCGGACACCACCGCGAGGGCCTCGAGCTGTTCGCGGAGCTGCTGAGGGTGGACGAGGGGCCGCTCTCGTTCGAGCTCAGCGGACGCTGCGCCTATCAGTCGACGTTCGCGTATTCCTCGGCGGACTAGGGACTCGTCGCGCGCCGGCCGATGAGGCTCGGCGGGGGAGGACACGCGAATGGGAGGCGGTCCTCCCGGGGGAATGTCGTACCCCTCGGCTCGCCCGGGGAGGGCCTTGGCCCGTTCCGTCTCATATCTCGGGGTAATCGGCCAAGCCCCCTCTCGGCAACCTGAGATCATCGCCCGCGTGGATGCTGATGTCCGCTCGAGCGGCTTCGGGACGATGACCCGTCTGAGCTTCGGCGACCCGGAGGCGGCGGACCGAGCCACCACCCGCCTGCAGGGGCTTCTACGCGACGCTGCGAGGCGGAAGGGCTTCACCTCGGGACACCTGGTGCGGGCGGCCGAGGCGGAACTGCTGCTCATCACCTTCTACGCGTCGCAGACGGCTGCCGAGGAGCTCAGCGACGAGCTGCGTCCCAGGCTCGCGGGAGCCATCGGACCGCTGGTGGTAGGGCCTCCTTGCGATGGGCCGGGCCGATCACCGGCGCCGCCAGAGCGCAAGGATGCTGACGCAATCGCCCAAGGAGCCACTAACGGACCGTGCGTCCCGCCCTCGAAGCCGGTCTCCGGGCGTGCCCGCCGGCCTTCGGCTCCGGCCAGGCTGGTCCGCGGCGCATGGGCGGTATCGCTTAAGGCTGCTTCCTCCCGGATCTGACCTGGTTCGCAAGCGCCCACCGCGCGGGACCCGGCCATCGACGCCTCTGTCCGGCGTACTGGCCCCGAAGGCCTAGCCCCTCGGACGGGGATTCGGCCCCGCTAGAGCGGATTGCGGGTGACAGGGCACCGCTACCTCCCCGCCTAGCACGGTCCGGGAACGGATGGTAGCCGCTGCGACGCCATCGCGGGAGTACGCCGGGCGCGTGCGGCGGGGGAGTACGCCGGGCGCGTGCGGCGGTGCGGACGCGCCTGGCCAGGCCACCGGGCTTGCGTCCGGGGCGCGAGCGGTCGCGCCTGGCCTGGGCCACCGGGCTTGCACCCGCCGCGCGCCGGTGACACCATCGCCTCGGACCACCAGGAAGGAGTGGATGTGGACGAAGCTCGCGTGAAGGACCTGGATCTCTTCTCTTCGCTCTCGAGGAAGGAGCGCAAGGAACTCGCCCGGCATGCCGACGAGCTGGACTTCCCGGAGGGCAAGGAGCTGGTCAGGGAGGGCGAGTTCGCCTACGAGTTCTTCGTGATCGAGTCGGGCCGCGCAGAGGTCGTGCGAGGCGACGAGCACGTCGCCGACCTCGGGCCCGGCGACTTCCTCGGCGAGATGGGCATCGTGGCCCGCGCGACCCGCAACGCGTCCGTGATCGCCCGCTCGCCGATGACCGTGATGGTCATGACCGAGCAGGCCTTCCGGACCATGGAGCGCTCGATCCCATCGGTCGCCAGCCGCATCCGCGAGGCCGTCGAGGAGCGAAGCAGGGCGCTCGCCTAGACTGGAGCCCGCTCCCCGGGCGCGTAGCTCAGTGGGAGAGCGCTCGCCTCACACGCGAGAGGTCGCTGGTTCGAACCCAGCCGCGCCCATGAGACGAACGCCCCGCGCCGACGTGGTCCGTGCATGCGATCGCCGGCGGGATGCGTCGCGGACCGGGGCGACCGCTTGAGCCCGGCAGCGGCGGATGGCTATACGTCGTATGCGCCGCTCTTGGAGCTACCCCGCTCCGGTTGACACCTCGGGTTTAGGCGGCAACGGCCTTTTCCAAGTCCTTTCCCATCTTGATTGATTGCTCTTCAAACCGCTCCGGGGACACGTAACCGAGCGCCGAGTGGCGGCGCCTCGGGTTGTAGAAGCCCTCGATGAACTCGAAGACCTCGAGCCTCGCCTGGTCGCGACTCTTGAGGGTCCGCCGGTCGAAGAGCTCGGTCTCGAGCGTGGCGAAGAACGACTCTGCGACGGCGTTGTCGAAGGCGTCACCGCGGCGACCGATCGATTGCAGCACGCCGGCGTCTGAGAGCGTCTTGCCGAATGCGAGGCTTGTGTACTGCGAGCCACGGTCTGAGTGGTGGATCAGGCCGGGGCTCGGCTGACGTCGGGTGAGAGCCATCCCGAGCGCGTCGAGCACGAGCTCCGCCCTGAGGTCATTGCGCATCGACCAGCCCACGCAGCGGCGGCTCCAGGCGTCGAGCACACAGGCGAGGAACAGGTAGCCCTCCCAGGTCGGGACGTACGTTATGTCTGCGACCCAGAGGCGATCGCGCCCCGGGGCCCGGAAGCGCCGGCGGACCAGGTCGGACGCCGCCGGGGCCTCGTCTGCCCGCCTCGTCGTCAACGGCCGCTTGCCGCGCCTCGAGACGCCCTCGATCCCGAGCCGACGCATCAGCCGCCCGACGCGCTTGCGCGAAAGGCGGACGCCGTGCTCGTCCTGGAGCTCCGCGTGGACCCGAGGGACGCCATAGGTCTCGCGCGAGCGCTCGAAGATGCGCTCGATCAGCTCGCAGAGCTCGCGGTCTCTGAGCTCGCGGGCGGAGGGCCCGCGCCGGCGCCAGGCATAGAAGCCAGCGCGGGTCACGCCGAGCACGCCGCACAGCCGGGAGACGGAATGCTGTGCTCTCTCCGCCTCGATCAGCCGGAACCTCATCGCGGCCGATCGGTCTCCCTGGCGAAGAAAGTCGCGGCCTTCTTGAGGATCTCGCGCTCCTCACGCAGCCTCGCGTTCTCGCGCCGGAGCTTGCGCAGCTCCTCGCGCTCGTCGCTCGTCAGGCCCTGCCTGCGGCCGTCGTCGACCTCGGCCTGCAGCACCCAGCGCCGCAGCGACTCCGGTGCGACCCCGAGGTCCTCGGCGACCGCTCTGAACGGCTTCCCGCTCACGCGGTACAGCCGCACCGCCTCCTGCCGGAACTCCGGCGCGAACGGCTTCCCCTTCGCCATGTCGACTCCCTTCCAAACGCCCCTCGGCGTCCATTCTCAGGGTGTCAACGAAAGCGGGTCAACTCCAACTCCAAAGAAGCGACGGGTCTCGGCGCGCGCCGCGGCCTGACTTGGGCTTAGGTCGCAGTTAGGAGCCGAGCTAATGCGTCCTCGACCATGTCGGGCGTGCACAGCGCGACCTCGATCTCGGTCGAAGCTTGCATGGATTCACCCCAAGCGATGCCAAGCCCGTACGGTGTCTCCGCAGTCCCCAATACGGGATCGAACGCGCGCCGGTAGGCGAGTAGGTCCCTGAGTGCCTCCCGCGCCGAGTCCCACACCGGTCGCTCCACGCCCTTGACCTCGATCAGCAGCCAGCGTGGGGGGGAGGTATGAAGCCGCAAAACGAAGTCAGGTCTCAGCGCTCCGGCCCGTTTGAACGG